>JBPPMG010000529.1:0-56911 GCA_051305935.1 Thermoanaerobaculia bacterium | reverse complement strand
GCACTCAGCACTCAGCACTCAGCACTCAGCACTCAGCACTCAGCACTCAGCACTCAGCACTCAGCACTCAGCACTCAGCACTCAGCACTCAGCAGTCAGCAGTCAGCAGTCAGCAGTCAGCACTGCTTGCTCATCGCCTCTCGCCTGTCGCCTTCCGCCTTCGGCCTCAGTTCCGTATCACCGACTGCAGCAGGTCGTGTGATTTGAGCTCGTGGCCGAGGACGTAGCGGCGGAGGTCGCGGGCGAGGGCGCGGAGCTCGAAGAGGTCGTCGAGGTGGAGTTTCTGCGCGGCGAATTCGTCGATCGGGTTCGTCATGAGGGAGACCAGCAGGTCGGCGGCGGCGTTGGAGACCATGAGCATTCCCGGTTCCGCGCACTCCGCGCAGACGAGGCCGCCGCGGATGTCGCAACGTAGCGGCCGTTCGAGCGGCCGCTGGCAGATCGTGCAATTGCGGATCGACGGGAAGACGCCCCCGAGTTTGAGGATCCAGACCTCGACGTAGGCGACCACCGGCTCTACGGGGGAGCCACCGAGAAGCGCTTCGATCGAGCGGTCGAGGAGGCGGTAGACGAGCTCCGACGGATCGTCGGCCTGCACGAAGGTGTCGACCGATTCGGCGATGTAGGTAGCCGCGAGCGATCTGACGAGGTCCTGCTGGGCGGGGAACGCCGAGCGGATCATTGCCGCCGACTCGATCCGTACCGCCTCCTCGCTCTCCTTCTCGAGGAAGACGATGTCGACTTTTGCGAGCGGCTCGAGGGCGGCGCCGAAGCGGCTGCGCATGCCGCGCGCGCCGTAGGCCCAGCCTTTGCGCTTGCCCTTTTCGGGTGTGAGGAAGACGACGAGCTTATCGCGCTCGCGCGAAGGGATGCTTTGCAGGATAATTGCTTCGGAACGGTCGGGTCGCACGGGTGGTGAGCTTTCCGGCCAGTATGACACGAGTGAGCGAGGCGATTTTCATCCATCCGACCGAAGCCCGGCGGCGTTTCGAGGAGTTCGCCTCACGCGAGCTTGGACCCGCCGACGTCGCGGAAGGCGCGCTGCTGATCGCGCTCGAGGAGTACCCGCAGCTCGACGTCGAGGCGACGCTCGAGCGCATCGACCTGTTCGCCGAGCGCGTGCTCGATCGCAGCCAGCGCGACGAGCCGGCGATCTTCCGCCTTGGGCACGTCCACGCGGTACTCTTCGACCAGGAAGGCTTCGTCGGCAACGTCGGCGACTACTTTGACGAGCGCAATTCGTTCCTCAACGAGGTCATCGAGAGGAAGGTGGGCATTCCGATCACGCTCTCGATCCTCTTCCTTCGCGTCGCGCGGCTGGCCGGCCTCGACGCGCATGGGGTCGGCCTGCCGGGGCACTACCTGGCGAAGGTCTGCTTCGACCTCTCCGAGGTCTACGTCGATCCGTTCCACGGTGGGCGAACGATGACGATTACCGAGATCGCGTCGTTTCTCGGCGAGATCTCGAATGGCCAGGTTGCGCTGCGCGCCGAGCATCTGCGCGCGTGGACGGCGCGGGAGACGCTGGTGCGCGTCCTGGCCAACCTTCACGCGACGTACGAACGGAAAGGCGACGCCCGGCGTCGCAACGCCGCGATGGACCGGATCGAGATCCTGCGCGCGCTTGCCGCGGGCTGGGAGAACGAGGAGCGCTAGTGGTGGAGGCCTTGTAGCGAAGTCCTCTGGCCTTCGCGCAACGGCCGGAGGCCGTTGCCACTAGAGGCGAGAGGGTGGGCCAGAGGCCAAAGGCCAAAGGCCAGAGCAGGCGAAGTCAAGCTGACCAGTAGCGTTAATTCGCGTCTCTCATCCCGCATCGCAAACGACGCTCTCGCTCATCGACGGCCCACGAAGTACCACTGCCTGCTTTGGCCTCTGGCCTCTGGCCTCTGGCCTTTGGCCGGCCTCATCGCCGTCCGTCTCCAGACCATATAATCGCCGCGACAACCGAGGGGAGGATCCGAACATGGGTACCCGCACGCCGAATCCGAAGAAGAAGGCGACGAAGAGCGCCGCGAAACCGAAGAAGGCCGAATCGAAGTTCCTCAGCGGAAAGCGGATCTATCCCGATCCGATCCGCAAGGGAGTGAAGGTCGCGGACCTCGTCGACAACGCGTTCACGTCGTACAACGGGGGGCGGCTGCGCGAAGGCTGCCATCTGTTCACGGAAAAGATGCTGGCCGAGAACTGCACCGTCGGGATGTCGCTCACGGGGGCGCTGACGCCGACGGGGTTAGGCAAGTCGGCGCTGATTCCCCTGATCGAGGCGGGATTCGTCGACTGGATCGTCTCGACCGGCGCGAACCTCTATCACGACGCGCACTTCGGCATCGGCCTCCAGCTCCATCACGGCTCGCCGTCGCTCGACGACCGGATCCTCCGCGAGGAAGGGGTGGTCCGGATCTACGACATCCTGTTCGACTATCGCGTGCTGCTCGACACCGACCGGTTCTTCCGCACGGTCCTGTCGCAGCCGGAGTTCCAGGGAATGATGTCGACCGCGGAGTTCCACTGGCGGGTCGGGCGCTACGTTCACGAGACCGAGCGCAAGCTCGGCATCGGCACGGTGTCGCTCCTGTCCTCCGCCTACCAGTACGACGTTCCGATCTACACGAGCTCGCCGGGCGACTCGTCGATCGGCATGAACGTGGCCGGTCTGCAGCTTGCGGGCGGCACGCTGAACTTCGACGTCTCGCTCGACGTCAACGAGACCGCTGCGATCGTTCTCGGCGCGAAGCGCTCCGGCACGTCGGCCGTGCTGATCTTCGGCGGCGGAAGCCCGAAGAACTTCATGCTGCAGACCGAGCCGCAGATCCAGGAAGTGCTGATGATCGACGAGGAAGGGCACGACTACTTCCTCCAGTTCACAGATGCGCGACCCGACACGGGCGGGCTCTCGGGCGCGACGCCGGGCGAGGCGGTGTCGTGGGGCAAGGTGAATCCCGATTCTCTGCCCGACTGCGTCGTCTGCTACGGCGACTCGACGATCACGCTGCCGATTCTGACCGCCTACGCGCTCGAGCGGCGTGCGAAGCGGACACCGAAACGCCTCTACAAGAAGCGCGGCGAGCTGATGGCGCTCCTGCATCGTGAGTTCGAAAAGGCGAAGAAGAAGAAGGGGCAGCGCGCCTGGACCGACTAGCGTAGCGTTTCGAAGCTCCTATTTCGGCGCGACGCGCTCGTAGTGCTCGCGGAAGGTTTCGGCGAGCGTGTCGTTCCGTTTCGCGGCCAGTTCCCACGCCTGCTTATAGAGGCCTCGCGCCTTCTCCAGTTGCCCGTCGGTCTCGTACGCCTCGGCGAGCGAGTCGTAGACGTTCGGTGAGTCGGGGTAGCGGCGCGCGTTGTCGGCGAGGATCTCGATTCCCCGGATCGTATTTCCCGCGGCGAGCTCCCGGTAGCCGATCTGGTTGATCACCGCTTCGGGTGTGCGGATCTCGTAGCCGTAGGTTTTCGTGAGCCGCGCGTAGTGCGCGTCGAGAAAGCGCACCGGCTCCTCGACCGGCCCCACGGCAGTCCGAAGCGATGGGGTCCAGTCGGAGAAGATCTGCCGGAGGCCGTAGTAGTGGCTCGGAAGCACGACCGATCCGTGGTCTTCGTCAGGAAAGGTGCGGGTGCCCCATTCGAGGCTGCGCGGGGCCTTCCGCTTCAACAGCTTCTCGAGCTTCGCGAAGTTTGCGGCGTTTTCGGGTCCCTCCCCGCCGGTGCTGACCCAGAGGCGAGTGGGGCGCGGCCAGGGCTGGGCGAAGGCCTTCTCGAGGCGCCCGAGCACGACTCCTTCGTCATAGTGGAGCGAGGGGCTGACCGCGATGTGCGCGTTGAACAAGGTCGGGCGCGTCGCCAGGGCCCAAAGCGAGAAGAGTCCGCCGAGCGAGTGCCCGGCGAACACCCGCCAGGGCGCGGTTCGGTACTGCTTCTCGATGTTAGGGATGAGCTCCTTCTCGAAAAAGTCGAGAAACCGCTCCCCGCCTCCCGTGCCTTGGCGCCTCTCCTCCATGGTCGGTGTGAGGTCGCGCGTTCGATTCGTGTTCGTGATCCCGACGACGATCATCGGCGGGATGCGGCGATTGCGTTCGAGGAACTCCGTCGTGACGCAGAGGTGCTCGAACGCGGCATCCGCGTCGGTGACGTAGATGGTCGGATGGACCGAGGTGCCCTGCGCGTAGCCTGGCGGGACCCGCACGTAGATCGTCCGCTCCTCGCCCAGGATGGCTGACTCGAGTCGGAACACTTCGGCGGCCTCGCTGCGCGAAGCGAGTGCCAGAATCAGGAGGAAGAGAAGCGCGCGTGGTCGGAAAGTCATGTCGGTCACCTCGGAGCTCGGGAGGGTCGTTGCGCGCATTCACGGAGGCGTGGCGCGAAACCCGTGCGAATAATTCGGGCTCCATGACCGATCATAGGAGTGTGGCCGGCAAAAAGGGTTACGCCGAGGCAACATCGGCGTCACGGAAGCGCATCGTTCTGTTTGACGGCGAGTGCCGGATGTGCAGCGGATGGGCGAGATTCGTGACGACGCGTGATCCGCGCGGGGAGTTCGAGCTGATTCCGCAGCAGTCCCCCGAGGGGCGGGGGATTCTCGCGCGGCACGGCATTCCGGTCGACGAGATGAGCACGATGGTGCTCGTCGATGACGGGATCGCGTACACGAAGTCGACCGGCGTGCTTCGTGTGTTGCGAAGTTTGCCCGGGCCCTGGCCGGTCCTCGGCGGGCTCGCCGGCATCGTTCCGCGGATCCTTCGCGATCCGGTCTACGACGTGATCGCCCGGTACCGGCGACGGATCTTCGGCACGGTACGGTGCGAGCTGCCGCCTGGACCCTAGGCCGCCGAGTCGATCTGCTTCGCGCCGTCGAACTGACAGAGGATCGTTGCGGCGAAGATCAGCGTGCCGCCGACGATCGCGTGCGTCGTGATCGGTTCGTTCCCGGTGACCCAGGAGGTGGCTCCCGCGGCAACGGGCTCGAGAGAGAGGATGATTGCCGCTTCGAGCGCGGTGGTTCGCGCCTGCGCCCACATGAGGATGAAGAACGCCGCACAGGTGGCAAGCAGGGCTGTGATGACGATCGCGACGATCGCCGCGCGATCGATCGGTCCGCTCTCGACTGTAACCGCGAGCGGTAACGAGAGGATCGTCACGGTGACGACCTGCACGAAGACGAGACCGATCGGCCCCGACTCGCGGCTTCGCTTCGCGGCGAGCACGAGATAGATGGCGAAGACGAGCGCGCAGAGAACCGTCAACGTGTCGCCGATCGAGAAGCGCGCCTCGAAGCCCCCGACGAGGACCAGGGTTCCACCGAGCGCGAGGAGCGCCGCCACGGCCGCCTTCCAGCCGATGCGCGTGCGGTAAAGCACCAGGTCGAGTGCCGGAACGAAAACGACACCGAGCGCGGTGAGGAACGCCGATCGCAGCGGAGAGGTGGTGAGGAGGCCGCGGGTCTGGAGCCAGAATCCGAGCCAGAGGAAAACGCCGAGAATTATGCCGGAGCGCAACGCCCGACGGTCGAGCTGTCGAGTCAGGAGGGCGATCGGCAGGAGGACGACGCTCGCGAGCGCGAAGCGAAGCAGGATCAGCAGTTCGGGAGAGACCGACGCCATGCCGTCCTTGATGACGACGAAGGTCCCGCCCCAGATCACGGAGGCGAGAAGGAGCAGCCCGATCGCAGCCCGATGCTCGGTCATCATCGCCATCTTTACCCGTATTGCCGTCCCAGGGGAAGGCGGCTTGCAGGTTTGCTAGACTTGGCCCATGTCCGGAGCCGAGAAAGCCATCGAGCGGTTCAACTCCTTCCTTCAGCGGAGTGGGTTGAAGGTGACCAAGGAGCGCGCAGCGCTCGTGCGAGAGATCTTCGGCACTCGATACCACTTCGATGCCGACGAGCTTCTCGACAAGCTGAAAGCGAAAGGGGTCAAGTCCTCGCGCGCGACGGTCTACCGCACGCTCGAGCTGCTCGTTCGTTCGGGCGTCGTCCGACGTGTTCATCTCGGCGAGGACCACTATCACTACGAATGGGTCGGGAAAGGCTCACATCACGACCATCTCGTCTGCACCACGTGCGGTGCGGTGATCGAGTTTCACGACCCCGAGCTCGAATCGCGACAGTGGGACATCTGCAAGCGCAATAACTTCCAGCCAACCTTTCACAATCTGCAGATCCTCGGCGTATGCCAGCGCTGCCAGAAGAAGGGCGAGCTCCCCGATGCGCCCGATCGCGTCAAGATGATCGACGAAGGCGCGACGAAGCTGCGCAAGTAGCGGGTCTGGCGTAGGTGTCGCCGCTCCTGTGGACGTGATCGAATCTCCGAACGCAAGCCACTCAGCGTCGTTCGCACGCCATGTCGTCCTTCGCTGCGCTCAGGACGACGACTCGTCACTCGTGCGCGGTGGCGCGACTCACCGCACGCGGCCGGTCGACGTCTTCGATGAGCACGTCGGACGGCTGGCGTTCGGCCTGCAGCCTCTTCGCCACGGCCTCCGCCTTGCGCATGACGCGCAGGAGATTGCGGCCGGCGATCGCGCGCAGGTCGTCGTCGGAGTATCCGCGGCGCAGAAGTTCGGCGAAGAGCGCCGGGTAGCCTTCGACACCTTCGAGGCCGATCGGTGCCGAGTCGAATCCGTCGAAGTCGCCTCCGATACCGACGTGATCGACTCCGGCGACCTTCCGCACGTGGTCGATGTGGTCGGCCACTTCGCCGATCCGCACGCGAGGCTCGGGATTCGCCTTCTTCCACGCATCCAGCATCGCCTTTCGAGTCGCCTCGCTCTCCGGATGAAGCGACTTCAATCTGGCTTCCTCGCCCGATCTCGATGCGCTCCACTGGCGTACCGCTTCCGAGTCGAAGCCGGCGACGAAGGTGACCATGACGATGCCGTCCCTGCCTCGCAAGGTGGCCAGGACGTCGTCCGGAACGTTGCGCCTGTGTTGCGCGACTGCGAAGGCGGACGAGTGGCTGAAGATGACGGGAGCTTCGGACAGCTCGATCGCCTGCGCCATCGTCTGCGGGGAGACGTGCGAAAGGTCGACGAGCATGCCCATGCGGTTCATTTCGCGCACCACCTCGAGTCCGAACGGCGTGAGCCCGCCGCACTGTGGCTCGTCCGTCGCGGCGTCGGCCCAGTCGGTGTTCTTCCAGTGAGTGAGTGTCATATAGCGGGCGCCGGAGCGGTGGAGCTGGCGCAGGACGGCGAGTGAGTTCGCGATGGAGTGCCCGCCCTCCACGCCGATGAGCGACGCGATGCGTCCCGTCCTGTGAATGCGCTCGATGTCGTCGGCCGTGTACGCCATCTCGAAGTCTTCGGGATAACGGGCGGCAACGCGCTGAACGACGTCGATCTGCTCGATCACCGTGCGGACCGCGTCAGTGGGGGCGAGGTCGACCGGAACCCAGACGGACCAGAATTGCGCGCCGACTCCCCCCGCACGCAGTCGAGGGATGTCCGTGTGCATCGGCTTCTCGAGCTTTCGAGTGTCCGACTGCAGATCGATCTGTCCGATCCGATTCTTCACGCGGCTGCGGATTGCCCACGGCATGTCATTGTGGCCGTCGATGAGTGGCGCCTCGCGGAGAATGCGAAGCGCGCGGGCCTCGAAATCGTCCGCGGCAAGCGATGGGACGGCGATCATGCACAAAAAGATCAGCAGGAGTGGTCGAAGCCTCAAGGAATCCTCCTCGATCGCCACGGGCCCGAGGAGGCGAAGCCTCTCGCGACACCGCCGCGGCCCGATGTGCTTCAGGGCATGCAATTGAAGGGAGAAGGCGGCGCCGGGGCCTCGCCGCCGCTGATGATCGGCGATGCTACTTCTTCTTGGCGAGATCGGTCTTGAGCTGATCGACCGCGGCCTGACGACCCTTCTCCTGCGCGAGCTTCTGGTAGGCGGTGCGCCGGGTCTTCGGCACCTGTCGGATCAGTGACATGTAGACGCCCTGGAGCTGTCGCGATACGCGCTGCTTAGGGGAGAGGACGACTTTCCTCTTCGCGGGCTTCGGCGCCTTCGCGGTCTTCGCAGCCTTCCCCGCCTTCGCGGGCCTTCCGCGACGCGCGGGTGCTGAGGTGCCGGAGAGAGTGCGCAAGTGCTCGAGTCTGTTCTCCAGCGCGCGGATCTCGGACTGCATCGACGCCAGATAGTTGACGACGTCGCGAGCCGAGACCTTCTTGTCCTCGATCAGGCGTGACAGCACGTAATGCGACTGCGCAGGATTCAGTTGAGACGATGCCTTCATATTTTCATTGCTCCTTTTTTGTTGTGCAGAGGGAACGCTGTGTACAGTGGACTATGGACTCGCGCCGTAGCTCGCCGGATCGGCTCCCCGTGAGTCCATAATAGACTACTCGGCGCCGGAATCCCATTGAGCGCGGCTCCGGCTGCTTGCCGGCGATTGTCAGATCGTAGTCGAGCGTGCTTCCCGTCGTCGATTCGCCTCCGTCGGAAAGGCCGGGGACCCGATCCATCGCGTCGTGCCTGCCCACTGCCGCGAGCGGGGCAGCATTTCGCCCGCCGGCGGTTTCCGCATAAAATCTCCCGAAGACCTTCCATGGACGACCTCTCCCCGCTGACTCCCTTGTTCACGGCCCTGATCGGGGCGATGCTGATGTGGGTGTTGACGCGGCGACGAGGAGAGTCGGCGAAGGCCCGCCCCGAAACCGCCGTCGGGGGAGCCGTGGCGCGGCGCGAGCAGATGTTCCGGAAGGCGTTCGACGCCGCTCCTGTCGGGCTGGCACTCATCACGGCGCAGGGGCAGTGGCTCCAGGTCAACAACCGGCTGCTCAAGATTCTCGGCTACACCCGCGAGGAGATACTGCGCACGTCGATGCGCGAGCTGACGCACTCGGAGGACCGCAAGCTCGAGGCCCCTCATGCGCGCAAACTGCTCGCGAAGGAGATCGCGTCCTACTCGCTCGAGAAGCGCCTGATGCTGCGGAGCCGGCAATACGGGCTCTTCACGGTCTCGTTCAGCCGCTTCATTCGCACCGACGATTCCTCCGACGAGCTCTGGCTATGCGTCGTGACGGAGGCGAGGAACGCAGAGGAAGCGCAGCGGCGCGAAGAAGCGACCGCGCTCGAGTCGCTCCTCGCGGAGATGCGGGAGATCGCGATGATCACCTACGATCCGCAGGGAATCATCGAGAGCTGGAACACGGGAGCCGAACGGGTCTTCGGGCTCACCGCGAAGGAGATCGTCGGCCGATCGCGCACGGTTCTCTATCGGGAGTCCGACGTATGGGAGGAGAAGCCGCGGAGCGACCTACGCGCAGCGCTCACCAACAAACGTCTCGACTGCGACGACTGGCGCGTCGGCAAGGACGGCGTGAATCTGTGGCTCAAGGTCTCCATCCTGCCCGACCTGCGCGGCGACGAAGTCGTCCGGTTCATCGAGATGTGCCGGGAGAGCGGGCAGGCGCGAGGGGTCGACGAGTACAGGCAGTCGTACGAGCGGCTCAAGAGGGCCAGTGAGGCGCGGATCGACGAGCTGACCGCGACGGTCCGTCAGCTCCAGGCCGACGTGCAGCGCAAGGAGAGCCAGTCGTTGTCGTTGCGCGAGGCTCTCGAATCGTTCCAGCGCGAGGGCGGAGAGCAGATGGCCGAGATGAAGATCCTCGCCGAGGCCTTCCGCAAGGAAATGGAGCGGCGCCGGGACGTCGAGGACAGGCTCCGCCGCTCCGCTGCCGAGCGCGACGAGATCGCTCTCAGATTCGAGTCGGCGGAGCGCGAGCTTCGCGAGCGCGACCTCGTCACGAGCAATGTCCCAGCCGAGGCGGAGTGGACGTCGCTCGATGAGGTGCCAGCCGGCGAGCTGTTTGCCGAGCTCTCGAAGGACCGTCGCACCGGAACGCTCGTCCTTTCCTCCGTATCGGTGGAGAAGAAAATCTTCCTCGAGGACGGCTTGATCTTCTCTTGCACGTCGAATGACCCGGCTCTTTTTCTCGGCGAGATCCTGCTCCGCGAGGGAATCATCGACTCGTTACAGCACCGGAATGCCGTCGAGTTGCACGAGGAGACCGGAATCGCGCTGGGGCGGATCCTCGTGATGACTGGCGCGATCGACCAGACGGCGCTGACGAAGGCGATGCGGCTGAAGGCCGAAGAAGAAATCGTCAGCGTGTTCGACTGGACGGACGGGCTCTTCACGTTCATCGAGGGCGATCCGCCTTCGCTGCAGCTCGTACCGGTTAGGCTCGACATCCCGCCGATCGTAGAACGCGGGCTGCAGCGAGCGGCGCTCCGCGAGGAGTCCCCGCCGGTCGATCGAGGTCCGGCATCGGGCGCTTCGGGCGATCCCGACGGCGCTTCGCACGATCCTTCCCCTGCGCAGCCCGACCCGGACTGGGGCGAGCAGGTGGAAGCAGGGCTCGCTGAGATCCACACCGCGAGCCATCCCAACGTGATGCCTCCGGTTGTCGGGTACCTCCTTGACGAGGACTCGATCGTCCAGATGCTGCTCGCTGAAGCCGAGCAGGCGGCGTTCGAACAAGTCGGCCTCGGAGGCGAGAGCCGCGACTCGTCGCTCGACGATACCCAGCGCAATCCGGCTATCGGCGATGAGACGATCGCGGTTCGGGATCACCAGCTGTCGGCGGTGGGGGACGAGACGATCGCGCTTGTGCCGCACGGTGCGCCAGGGCCGGTCGGAGTGGTGGTCGAACCGGAGGTCGAGGTCGAAGAGCTCGCCTCGACGCAACTTCCGGAGGAGACTGTTCCCGCCGCGGTCGAGAGCGAGCCTTTAGCGGCTCTGTCGCAGAGCGAATTCGTTGCGAGCTCCGCGAAGAAGTCGTCGAAGTACCACCGCGTGACGTGCAATTCGGTCAAGAATCTCGCCGAGGGCGCCCGCATCTGGTTCGCAACGCGGGGCGACGCCGAGGCCGCCGGGCTCCAGGCCTGCAAGCTCTGCCGGAAGCGATAGGCGGGCTCGATCGAATCGCTGCGGCGGGCTACTCCTCGGCGACCGCGAAGTACAGCACGACCGGGGTGACGACGAGGGCGGCGACCGAGACGAGGGCGAGGATCGGGAGAGATGGCGCCGCCTGCATCATTGAGGTCAATTCATTCGCCGAGGGAATCGCCGAGGGAATCGCCGACGCGAGCCATGTCCATCCGGCGCGCAGCAACGAAGTCGTCGCGAGGACGAGAAGCAGGGAGGCGACCGTCACCGCGACGATGGACGAGTGGGCGCGACGGGCCGTGCGTGCCGCGGCCAGTCTCGACTCGCGCTCCATGCGCATCTGCATGCGCCACCAGATCGCGCCGGAGGTCGGGACGCTGATGTCGTGCTCGACATCGCGCCGGTCGCGCGCGATCGATTCGGCCACGAGCGCGAGATCGCCGCATTCGCGGCAGGCGGCGACGTGATCCCGCAGTTCCGCCTCGCACGCTTGCGGCCATCTGCCGCTCGCGAGCGAGTCGAGCAACTCGACTTCGTGCGGACAACGCGCTTCCGTCATCGCCGTGAGCTCCCCATCCCGCCGCGGTGGGCACCACCGAGGATCTCGGCGAGTCTCATCCGCGCGCGACGCAGCAGCCCCTTCACGCTTCCCGGAGCCACGCCCACGAGGTCGGCGATCTCGCCGTGCGACGATCCGTTCGCGTAAGCGAGCCAGAGCATCTCGCGCTGCTTTGGCTTGAGGCGCTCGAATGCGCGCGCGAGATCGGTTCGCTCGTCCATGCCGTGTTCCACCGTCGCTCCGACCGACTCGTCGATCTCGGTGCTGACGACCCCGCCGCGGCGGCGATGCGCGTCGCGCGCAAGGTTGGTGGCGATCCGGTAGAGGGAGTTTCTCCGATGGCAGTCGCTCTCGTACGTCGCGCCGGCGCGGTAGAAGCGGTAGTAGGTCTCCTGCAGAAGGTCGTCAGCGAGCTGCCGGTCGCCCGAGATGCGCGTGAGGTAGAGCCAGAGGCCTCGCGACGTCCGCTCGTAAAACGCCCGAAACGTGTCCTCGTCCATGAGCGCGGACGAGACCTCGACGGTCTCGTCCTTTGCGTCACGGAGCAACGCGAGCTCGCGGGTCACGGTCGTCGTCGTCATCTCTCGCCAAGTGTACGCGGTGATGGCAGCTCTGTTTCAATCGACTCCGGAGGAGGCGGGAGGATGCCGAGCCGGCGGGAGACGATCCAGGCGACGAGCCCGGAAAGCGCGAACCCGAGGCCGGCGCAGAGCGCGAGCACGCCAAGGGTGGAGACCGATCCCGCGACGTCGGCATGGAGACGCCCGCTGACGAACTGGAGGCCGGCGCCGAGCATCACGAGCACGATTCCTGCCTGGGCCGACCAGAGAATGCGGCCAACGGGCGCCGCGATCGGAGGGGCGCTCCCCGTCGAGATCGGCGAGATCGCCGACTGGATGAAGTTCTTTCCCGCTTCGCTCTGCACGTAGCGCATGAGGTCTTCGTGCGAAGTGAAGCGGTCGAGCAGCTTGTTGTAGAGATCGGTCTGCACGCGCGAGACGCGGCTCCAGCGGCGGTGCTCGAGAACTGTGCGGATCAGCCAGCTTCCCGCGAAGAGAAAGGTAAGCATTACGACGAAGACCTGCACACCTTCCATCAACTGGCGAGTGGTCCGGACCGCCGCGGGCTCCGGCGCCTCATCGCCCGGGACCCAGATGCGCTCGAGATAGTACGCCGAGTTCTGCACGACCTCGGGGTGCTCCGCGACGAATTCGCGAAGGGCAGGGTAGGCCGCGATCCATCCCTCGTTCCTGAAGAGCGTCGGGTCGAGTTTCAGCATGACCCCGACCTGGCGCGGGTGGCGGTCGAGGAGGACGTTGAGCTCTTCGCGCGTCGCGCGGCTGTCGAACTCGGCGGAGGTCGTCGTCATCTCGGTGGAGGCCGTGGCGGTTGCGGTCGTGGTGGTGGCCGCCGGCTGTGCCTGCGCGACGATCGCGAGAGAGGCGATCGTCAGCGCCAGCGAGAGGAAGCGAAGTGGTTGGATCGATCTCGAGGTCATGGTGGCTCCTTGACCTCTGAATACGCGGCCGGCCGGGAAAGGTGGACAGCGGAGTGCGAGGCACGAAAGGACGGAACTATGCGGCGAGTGAAAAGCCGGCCATGCCAGCTTCAGCGAATCTCCGCCGTTCAATTCCGAAATCCGAAATCCGAACTCGCCTACTTGTGCAGCCCCAGCAGACGGCGGACCGCTGCGACGAGCTCCTTCGGATTCACCGGCTTCGTCATGTACATGTTGAACCCCTCGGCGATGGCCCGGGCCAGCACGTCGTGCTGCGCGTACGCGGTGAGCGCGATGGCGGGGATCGTCCCACCCTGCTCCGAGGGGAGCTTGCGGATCTCGCGAATGAGCGAATGCCCGTCGCAGATCGGCATGTGCATGTCGCTGAGCAGGATGTCGTACGCCTCGAACTCGTGCCTCTGCAGCAACTCGTCGGCGTTCGTGAAGGTCGTGACGATCGCGCCTTCCCGCGTGAGCAGCGCGGAGAGGAGCTTGAGCGTCAGGCGCTCGTCATCGACGAGAGCGACACGAAGCCCCTCGAGTCCCTTACGCGATTCGTGCTGTTCGGTCATTGATCCTTCGGAGCGCCGGGGCATAGCGCACCCGAGCGCAAGTTTCCCATATTGTGGCAACTTTAGTTATAGGACCGGTCAACCCGGCCGAGAGATTCTGAATTCCGAGGGAACCCCGGAAAGCCTCGGTCACACCGCAGGGTGAACGGCGTCACCCCGTTCGCATCCGGCCCCGTGAGAGCCTTGCCCGGGCCAAAAGGAGGCTTTTTCATGCTACCGAAGCGTATCGCCATTCTCGGCGCAGCCGGACGAGACTTCCACAACTTCAATACGGTGTTCCGCGACGACCCCACCATGGAGGTAGTCGCGTTCACGGCAACCCAGATCCCCGGCATCGAGGGCCGAACCTATCCGGCCGTCCTCGCGGGCGCTCGGTATCCGAAAGGGATCCCGATCGTCGACGAGAAGGAGCTCGAGTCGCTGATCAAAGAGAAGAAGATCGACGCGTGCGTGTTCTCGTACTCGGACGTGTCGTACGCGCACGTCATGCACATGGCGGCTCTCTGCAACGCCCGCGGCGCCGACTTCTGGCTTCTTGCCGCCGATCGCACGATGATCGAGTCGAAGAAACCGGTGGTCGCGATCACCGCGGTCCGCACCGGATCGGGAAAGAGCCAGACGACGCGTTGGATCTCGCGGATCGTGAAGGAGACCGGGAAGAAGGTCGTCGCGGTCCGCCATCCGATGCCTTACGGTGACCTTGCGAAGCAGGCGTGCCAGCGTTTCGCCAACTTCGAGGATCTGACGACGGAGAAGTGCACCATCGAGGAGCGCGAAGAGTACGAGCCGCACATCGCAAACGGGTTCGTCGTTTACTCGGGTGTCGATTATGGGCAGATCCTCGCCGCGGCGGAGCAGGAAGCAGACATCGTGCTCTGGGACGGCGGAAACAACGACATGCCGTTTTACAAGCCGTCGATCTACATCTGCATCGCCGACCCGCACCGGGCCGGGCACGAGACTTCGTACTACCCCAGCGAGACGAACTTCCTTCGCGCCGACGTCATCATCATCAACAAGTGCGACACGGCCGACGAGAAGAACATCGGAGCGATCGAGGACGCGGCGCGACGGTTGAATCCGAGCGCGAAGGTGATCCGGGCGAAGTCGCCGGTGACCCTGTCCGATCCCGGAATGGTGAAGGGGAAGAAGGCTCTCGTCATCGAAGACGGCCCGACCCTCACGCACGGCGGGATGAGTTTCGGCGCCGGTGTCGTCGCCGCGCGCGCCGCGGGCGCCGCGGAGATCGTAGACCCGACGCCGTACGCCGTCGATTCGATCGCTGCGACCTATGCGAAGTATCCGAATGCCCAGGGGATTCTCCCGGCGATGGGATACGGGCCGAAGCAGATCGAGGACCTCGAGGAGACGATCCGCCGCACGCCGTGTGACGTCGTCGTGATCGGAACGCCGATCGACCTGACGCGGATCCTGAAGATCGAGAAGCCGATGGTCCGCGCGGGCTACGAGCTGGATGTCGACGATCCGGCGCTTCGCTCGATGATCCTCGCGGCCGTCAGCCGCTGAGACATGATTTCCGGCCCGGCGACTCATCCTCGCCGGGCCGTTTCATTCAATTTTTCCTGTTGCAACCGGGTAGCTTCCGTAGCACTCTACGCGCCATGAAAATGATGCGCACACTCCTCGCTACCGTTCTCATCGCATGCGGCGCATTCGCCGCCGTTGCGGAAGACATTCCCGCGCCTGCCGACGTCGCGGCCATTCCCGATGACGCCGAGAAACTCCCGTCGGGGCTCGCCTCGAAGGTGCTTGAAAAGGGCACCGGCACGGAACACGCGTCACTCAGCAGCATCATCACCGTGCACTACACGGGCTGGACAACCGACGGAAAGATGTTCGATAGCTCGGTCAAGCGCGGCGTGCCGATCACGTTCCCGCTGAACCGGCTCATCTCCGGCTGGGGTGAGGGCATTCCCCTGATGGTTACCGGCGAGAAGCGCCGGCTCTGGATTCCGGAAGAGCTCGCTTACAAGGGACGCAGCGGCGCCCCGGCCGGCATGCTCGTGTTCGACATCGAGCTGCTCGATTTCCAGAGCCTCACCGCGCCCGCGGATGTCGCAGCGCCGCCTGACGACGCGGAGAAGGGTCGCGGAGGATTGCGATCCAAGGTGATGCGGCCGGGGACCGGAAAGGTGCATCCTGACCCGATGAGCCTCGTCACGGTGAACTACATCGGCTGGAAGACCGACGGGACGATGTTCGACACGTCATTCAATCAGCGCACTCCGGCAAAGTTCCAGCTCAACCAGGTGATTCGCGGCTGGACGGAAGGCCTTCAGATGATGGTCGTCGGCGAGCGCCGCCGTTTCTGGATCCCGGAGAGCATGGCGTACGAAGGGAAGCAGGAGCCCAGGGGCACTCTGGTCTTCGACGTCGAGCTCCTTTCCATCGAGTAACCGACCACTGCAGGGGCACGGCTCACCGTGCCCCTGCGCCGTTCGGCCGGTGTGTCGCCTCATCCCTTGACGACCGCGATCGGCCTCAGTCTCGCGACCCTCGTCGCGATCCCCGCGCGGTGCACGACGTCGACGACCTCGTCCACGTCCTTGTAGGCCTCCGGCGCTTCCTCGACGAGGCCCGCGCTCGAACCCGCGTGAACCGCGATGCCGTCGCGCTGCAGCCTCGCCCTCAACTCGCCCGCGTCGACCTCCCGCTTCGCCCTCGATCGCGACATTCTCCGTCCCGCGCCATGGCACGCTGAACCGAAGCTCTCGTCCATCGCCTCGCGTTGGCCGGCAAGCAGGTAGGACGCCGTGCCCATGCTTCCCGGGATCAGCACCGGCTGCCCCGCGAACGCGCGCGTAGCCCCTTTGCGGTGGACGACGACGCGCTTCGAGTGGCCGCCGATCATGTGCTCCTCGATCTTGGCGATGTTGTGCGCGACGTCGTAGACGAGCTCGAGCTCGCCTCCTGCGGCTCCGAAGACCGCATGCCACGCGCGGCGTGCTTCCCAGGTGATGAGCTGCCGGTTCGCCCACGCGAAGTTCGCGCCCGCGCTCATCGCTCCGAAGTAGTCGCTCCCCTCGGACGAGCGAAACGGCACGCAGGCGAGCTCTCGGTCGGGGATGCGAACGCCGTGCTTCACCATCGCGCGCGTCATCGTCTTCAGGGAGTCGGTCGCGATCTGGTGCCCGAGACCGCGCGACCCGGTGTGGATGAGCATCACGACCTGGCCCTCGGTGACTTCGTGCAGCGCTGCCGCGTCGGCATCGTAGATCCGGTCGACGACGTCGACTTCCACGAAGTGATTGCCGGCACCCATGGTTCCGAGCTGGTCGTTCCCGCGCTGCTTCGCCTGTCGTGAGACGAGCGCGGGATCGGCCTCACGGAGCGAGCCTCTCGATTCGGTGCGATCGAGATCCGCCTCCCGACCGTAGCCGAGCTCGACCATGCGCTGCGCGCCGCGGGCCAGCACCAGATCGAGGTCGGCTTCGCCAAGGCGCAGAATTCCGCCACGTCCGACTCCCGATGGAATCTCGCGCGCGAGGCGCTGGACGAGCGCGTCGAGCTTCGGCGAGACGTCGCGCTGTCTCAGCGTCGAGCGCAGCATCCGGACGCCGCAATTGATGTCGTAGCCGATTCCACCCGGTGAGATCACGCCTTCCTCGAGATCGAACGCGGCGACGCCTCCTATCGGAAAACCATAGCCCTCGTGAGCGTCGGGCATCGCGATCGCGAAGCGACGGATGCCGGGAAGTGTCGCGACATTGACGAGTTGCTCGAGCGAGCGATCGCCGAGGATGTCCTCGAGCATTGCTTCGGACGCGTAGAAGCGGGCAGGCACACGCATGTCCGCGCGATAGCTGCGTGGAATCTCCCAGAGGGAGTCGGAAACGCGTTCGAGCATCGATTTCTTCATGTTTGAAGAGGCGAGAGGCGAGGGGCGAGAGGCGAAGAGCAGGCAACGGGTTCGGCAACCCGATCAGGTGGCCGAACGTCCGCTCTGCTTTTCATTCCGCATTCCGCGTTCCGCAATCCGCATTTCGCGTGGCTCCTTTCAGATATCGAAGACCAGCGTTGTCGACCACTCGCCATCGGCGCTCCGGATCTCTGCTTCGTGGTAGGTGACTGCCTTCACGTCACGCTCCCAACCTTCGACCGCGCGCATCGTGATCGAGGCGACCAGGTGCTGTTCGCCGAAGACGGGAAAGTCGATTTCGACGGCCACGAGGTGGCGCGTCTCGAGCAGGAGCAGCAGCTCGTTGAGAAAGTCGACGAGCAGCGCCGTCGCGTCGTGAGCCGTCACGTTCAGATTGATCGATGCCCCGATTCCCGGGGCGGGCCGAGGCCGCACGATCTCGACGAGCGCCCCGGCTGCCTCGAGAAAAAGCGAGGGAAGCGAGGCGGCCACGAGCCGGACGCGGAGGTCGGCAGTGTGCGGGAGAATCTCGTACATCCTCCCTATGGTAGTCCGCACGGCCTTCAACCGGCGGTCGCGACCCGGTTCTCGGCCCGCGTCTCCGTCTCCGGCACCTCGACCTTGCGGATCACGGTCATGACCGGGCAGTGCGCGTGGCGCAGGATCCGCTCGGTAGTCGTTCCGATGACGGTGGTGTCGACGAAACGACGGTGCTGCGCGCCGACCACGATCATGTCGGTCTCGAGTTTTGCGGCGAGGTCGATGATCGTCTCGGCGGCGCGGCCGCTGATGACGAGCTCCTTGTAGAGGCAGCGGTGGCGGATATCGTGCGGAATCCATTCGCGAAGCGCCTCGAGATCTCCGGCGTGAGGCTCGTTGCGCCCTGCCTCCACGACGTGGACGACGTAGATCTCGCCGTCGAACCTCTCGGCGACCGAGCCGGAGACGATCATCGCGTCGCGCGCGACATCGCTGTAGTTGACCGGGCAGAGCAGACGCTTCATTCGGCCGTGGTCCTCCGCGGGCGCCTCGGTGCGATGTCTCACGGTGATGACGGGTACGTCCACTTCATGCAGCACCGATTCCGCGATCGAGCCGAGCAGGGCGCGGCGCCAGCCCGACCAGCCGTGGGTTCCCATCACGATCGCGTCGGGCCTCCATTCGTTGGCCGTCTTGAGAATCGCGTGAACCGGGGAGTCGGTGACGACACGGGCCTCCCATCGCACCTCTTCGCCGACGTGCTCGCGCAGGTAGTCGGCGAGGCGCGTGGATGCAGCGTTCTGCAGCGCGCCCAGATTCTCGTCGTACCAGCCGACGGGGATGTCGGCGTAGGCGATCGGTGGCACGAACGTGTCGGCGAACAGCGCCAGGATCTCCGCGCCGTATCCGGAGGCGAACCTCCGGGCCGCGGCGAGGGCAACGGTGGAGGTGTCGGTGAAGTCGACGGGAACGAGAACACGTTTCGGAAGGAAGCCGTCCATGACTTCTCCTTTCCGGGCAAGGGCCCGCCTTCAATATGTGTCCCGCGACTGACCTCCAGCGAGTCCGTGAGTCACCCATCCGAGCGGCTCC
Source organism: Thermoanaerobaculia bacterium (assembly GCA_051305935.1). Taxonomy (GTDB): domain Bacteria; phylum Acidobacteriota; class Thermoanaerobaculia; order Gp7-AA8; family Gp7-AA8; genus JACPDH01. Next base: position 37,956 of record JBPPMG010000529.1, on the reverse strand, counting down.
CGTCACAATCGTGACGCTCAACCGGCACTGTGACTATCGTCACGCCGAGAGGTAACCCAGACGCGTGGCGGACGTCTGGCCCCGGCGCACAATTGCTGGTGGTCCCGGCAAGGCAGGTCTGGATTGCGTAGAGTCAGTGCCAGAAACCTCGACCTACTGGTCGCCCTCGCAACGGAGATTGCGGCGGCGCTCGCCATCGCGTGGCTCCTCTACGAGATGGTGGTTCAGTGGGCGAGACTTACAGGTCGGATGTAGGCAGGAGAACGCAGAGGGAGGTCCGATGCGCTCGTCTCCGTATGGATTTGAGATCGTGGAGAACTGCTCGAATTGCGGTCTCCGAGACGGTACATTTTTTTGCAATCTGGGCAACGCGGCGCTCAAGGCGTTCGATCAGGCTTCGGTGGCATCGGTCTATCCCGGCGGTTCGGTGCTTTACGTCGAAGGGCAGACCGCGCGCGGGGTCTTCATGATCTGCCGGGGCAAGGCGAAGCTGAGCATCGCCTCACGCGACGGAAAGAGCCTGATCACGCGGGTCGCCCACGCAGGCGAGCTGCTCGGGGTCGGGAGCGCGATCCTCGACGCGCCCTACCAGGCGACGGTCGAGACGATCGAGCCGTGCCAGATCCGGCACGTCAAGCGCGAGGAATTCGTGAAGTTCATCCGCGAGCACGCAGACGCCTGCTTCCGCGTGACCGAGCAGCTCAGCCACGAGTGCCACAACGCGAACGATCACATCCGCTCGCTGGGCCTCTCGCACTCGGCCTCGGAGAAGCTCGCGCACCTGATACTCGCCTGGTGCGACGAGTCAGGAAAAGAGGGAGCGACGGGAACGCGCCTCAAGATGATGATGACCCACCACGAGGTGTCGCAGCTGATCGGCACGTCGCGCGAGACGGTCACGCGCATCTTCGGCGAGATGCGCGAGCGCGGCATCCTTTCGATCCGTGGCTCCACGATGGTCATCCACAACCGCGCCGCGCTCGAGGCGATGGTGCTGTTGTAGGTTGCGCGGGTGGTTGTTGGTTGATGGTTGTTGGTTGTTGGCTGATGGTTGTTAGTTAATGGTTGTTAGTTGTTAGTTGTTAGTTGTTAGTTGTTAGTTTTTAGTTGTTAGACAGGCCGCGCCGCTGGTGCGGCCTGTCTTGTCTCGGCGCTTCGCTCGCGGCACACATTCCTGCCGCAAGTCGCAGCCGTTTCGCCCCGCGCTGCCTGTCTAACAACCAACAACCAACAACTAACAACTTACAACCAACGCGAGTCAGGGTCACACCTAAAGTATAAAAAACTCCCGCTCCCGAACAGTTTGCGGCGGTCACTGGTCGATCCGGCTGGCGTGGGAGCGATCGTTCCGAGCTCAGTCAACGACGAACGATGGAACGATCGCTCACCGATCCTCCAGCGTCTCGAGCTCGCGCCTGATCCCGGCGACGAGGGCCCCGAAGACTTTGTCCCGTCGTTCGAGCTCCACGGCCTGGCGAGCCAGATAGGCCGCGGCCTGACCGGTGACCCCCATCCAATCCCCGATCGCCGTGAATGCTACGCCGGCGTCGTGCGATAGCAGACGCGCCGCCGCCTTGCGTGCCGGGTGGTGGGACCTGCGGCGAAGTTGCTCCTCGTCGATTTCGAAGCACCTCGCGGTGTGGCCGACGACCGCCTCGAATGATGGCCGCACGACGTGCCGCTGCGCCTCGGGGTACGCGCGCGAATCGCGCTTTGCCCCGACCAGCACTTGCATCCGCTCGCAGAACTGCGCCCCGCCCAGGTAGATCTGCCCGGTGAGTTGCTCCCATGGCTTGTACTCGGCTCCGCGCCCGTCGGCCACGAACTCGCGATAGCGAGCACATCGCTCCTCCCGCGATCCCGGTTCGAACTGCTCGAGAATCTCCTCGGCTGCGAGCCAACGCGGAGCGGCGCATAGTCCCGCCGTGGCGCGATAGCTGCTCCACGAGTAGTCGCCCGGGAATCGGACCATGCCGGCGCGGACCGGATTCAGGACGATGTAGCGAACGAGCTCGAGGAAGTGTGCCTCGCGCTCGACGAGTATCGCCTTGAACCGGCCCTGGAACAGATGGCCGACTCGTCTGTGCTCGATGTTGAAGTGCTGCGCGTAGCGCTCGTTGAGCCGCTTCGCGCCGGTCGATAGGGTCGGAAGAGGAGTTTCGAGGAGCAGGTGGTAGTGATTGGACATCAAGGCGTATGCGGAGACGAGCCAATGGCTCGTCTCGACGACGTCGGCGACGATCTCGAGAAAGCGAGATCGATCGCGGTCGGTGCGGAAGATGTCACGGCGCTCGTTGCCGCGGCTGGTGAGGTGCCAGACGGCACCTGGATGTTCGAGGCGCAGGGATCGTGTCATGCGGGATGGAGGAGAGAAGGGCAATCCGCACGACGGGTGTGTTGTGTGTTGGAGGACTTTACCTCGGCGGGGAAGAGAAGACCAGCGGCGAAGTTGCCGATGGCAAATTTTTATACTTTAGGTGTGACCCCACCCGCCTCGCGCTGGTGGGAGCGCTGGCACTGCGCGTGCCCGTCCCGTGCGCTCACGTCTGCCGCCCGTCCCGCCTGGCCGCCCCGAGATCAGCGGGCCGGGCCGGCGGGGCCAGTGCACGGTTCCGCCACTCGCTTGTACTTCAATGACACCTTCGAATCCTCGAGCCGGAAGTGGTCGCTATCAATCCACTCCGCCCGGTGCCGAAATGTGCCGTTGGTACCGGTAAGGATCAGTTCGCCATCCGTGGCTTCGAATGTCCCCTGGTCGCTCGCGTTTCCACCTTGAGCGTGAAACTCTGCCACGAATGTACCGTCATCGCCGAAACAGTACTCCTGCGTCGCTGCACCAAGTTGCGTACTCCACGTTTCTGAAACCCAATGGCCCCTGTAGGTACCGATCGACGCGGCACCCACGATAGATGGTTGTGCACTTCCGGAGCAGCCTAGCCAACAAAGGCCTAACAGTGCCAAGCATGAGACGAGTTTTGGTGTTCTCATTCCGGCCAAGCCTCACAGGGGTGACGAGCGCCAAGGAGTTCGGCCGGGTATTACCGGTGGTGTTGGTGGCTGCGGTGGCAGAGGTGGCAGGGTGCACCCGGTCGAATAGTCGCACTCGCAAGCCTTCATGGCCGTTGCAACATCAGGATAATCGCCAGGGATAGTGACGTATCGGCCGAGCTTTCCGCAGTAGTAGTTCGGCTTCTTCGGATCGTCGCCCCTGGTAGGTCCGCATCTCGCCCAGCACCTTTTCACGCTGTCGTTGCACCCTTGGCACGGTCCGCCGAGGTCGCAACGGGTCTTTGGCTTATTGAATCCCCACGCCCCTTCAGAGCAAGAGTTCTTCCGGAAACACTCGTCGTGAGCCGCGCAGCACTCTAGGCGGCAGGGGGTATCCCACGAATCGGGAACACCATCGCAGCCGACGGTGTCGAGCCCAAGCGGATCGATCTTGCGCACGGGATTGCCGTACACATATCGATAGAGATTTCTGTCAGTGAGCACGCCAAACGGATCGGCCTGGGTGTACCGGCCCCAGCCTGACCGATACCACCTGAAGATGTTGTACCGCTCTTCGGTGCCGGTGCTCCCGTCAAACAGCCTCTCCTGCCCCGGGAAACGCAACGGCTGATCGTCTTTCGTTCCCGAGCGCATGGCGTACACATTGCCGTATGGCTCGTACTCGGCACGCCAGACGACGGCCTTACTGGAGTTGGTCTGGAGGAGCGGAGTGCCGAGGTGGTCAGTGAAGGTCCATTTCGTCTGGCCGTGCGTCCCCCAGACTTCCTGCGCGATCGGCGCGCCGGCGAACCAGATCGCCTCGATGCCGGTGCCCTTGTTGCCGGGCGTCTTGTGGCCGAGCAGCGAGAGCTCCGGCGAGTACGCGTAGTGCTTCGTCGCGAGTGTCGAGCCGGTGCGCCGCCTCTCGATCGTCCGCACGCCGCGTCCGTCGTAGCCGAATTCGTAATACGTGTCCGACGACGGCGCGTTCGGGCAGCTCTGGCCGACGACGCAGGGGCGTGACTTCGTGCCGGAGGCGCTGAGGTAGACGAGATGGAGCGCGTTGCGCGGCGTGTACCAGCGCTGCTCGCTCGGCTGGCCCGGGCCGTTCGCGCGCGTTCCGGTCAGCTCGTTGCCGGCCGCGTCGTACTGGACCGGCACGGTCGCACCGCCTTCGAAGACGCTCGTGAGCTTCGGCGTCGTCCCCGCGTAGCTGAACGTGCCCGTTCGCGTCCCGATCGCGTAGCTCTCCATGTTTCCCATCGCGTCGTACCCGTAGTTCCCGGCGCCCCACGGCCCCGCGGCCGACGTGAGGCGGCTCAGATCATCGTAGCCGTAGCTTCGATTGTACGCCGCGCCCGCGAGATCGGCGATCGACGTGATGTTTCCCGCGTTGTCGTAGCCGTAGTCGTAGTCGGCGACAGTGCCGAGCGTCAGCCGGTCGAGCCGGTAGCGCGTGTCGTACGTCATCGTCTTCACGAGCCCGTTGCCCGAGGTCATCGACGTCATCGGCCCGAACGGCAGGTAGCTCGTCGCCGCGACGTAGCTCGTCGACTTGTTGCCGACCTTCCCCGACGCGGTGACGGGGCGCCCCGCGTAGTCGTACGCCGTATCGACCGCACGCGCCGAGGGGTAGGTCAGCTTCGTCCGGTTGCCGTTCGCGTCGTACGCATACTTCGTCACGTACGACACCCCCTCGATCGGCCGCGTCTCGGTGAGCAGGAGCCCGCGCCGATCGTAGGTGTAGCTCACCGTCCCGAGCCCGTCGGTCATCGAGGTCATCCGACCGATGCCGAACGTCGCCGCGTCGTAGCCCCAGGTGATCGTCTCACTCGAGCCTTCGCCGGTGGTGAGCGACTGCGTCACCCGACCGAGGGCGTCGTAGCCACGCGTGGTGACCGCGCCGCGCGCATCGACCGTGCGCGCGAGGTTCCCGGCGGCGTCGTACTCGTACTTCGTGTCGCCGGTGACCGCGCTCGTCTGCCGCAGCATCTGGCCGAAGTCGTCGTAGAGGTACGCCGTCACGTTCCCATTCGGGTCGGTGACGCGAATCAGATTCGCCTCGTCGTCGTATTCGTAGCGCGTAACGACCTCGCCGCCACCGAGGGTCTGGCGCACCTCGCGCAGGCGCGATGCGGCGTCGTATTCGTAGCGCGTGTTCGGCAGTGGGTGGTTCTCGTCCTGGACCGTGGCGAGATTCCCGGCCGCGTCGTATCCGTACTCGACGAACGTCGCGTCAGGATGGGTCGTGCGCCGGAGCCGCTCGAAGCTGTCGTAGCTGAAGCTCTCGCGCTTCTTCTCCACCCACGTTCCGCCTTCGAGCGCGAGCAGCCGCTCGGTGCTCTTCTTCCCGGTCGTCGCTTCGTAGGCGTACTCGATCCGCTCGCGAAGATCGTTCGCCGCGGGACCGCGCGACACCGTCGCCACGCGTCCGCGTCCGTCGTAGGCGTAAACCGTAACGCCGCCACCGGGACGCGTCTCGCTCAGCAGCGGGCCGATCGTCGAGGCGTAGGCCCGCGTCGTCGTTAGATCGTTGCGACAGAGCGGGTCGGCGCTCGTCGAGCAACCCGCGACGCCCTTGAGCGTCGAGGTGAGGAGGCGTCCCAGCCCGTTGTACGTCGACTCCGTGGCGACACCGTTCGCATCGACGACGCGCAGCGCGTTGCCGAATGCGTCGTAGCTCTCATAGCGCGTGACGTGCCCGGCCGCGTTTCTCACGGCCGCAAGGCGTCCGCGCAAGGCCGCGGGCACCGTTCCGTCGACCGGGTAGTAGACGAAGAGCGTCTCGTCATTCACGTCGTTGCGGGGCCCGTCGACCGACTTCTTCACGCCGCGCGGCTGCGGCAGCGCCGTCCAAGACGACTGAAACGTGCCGCCCGGATTGAAGGCTGCGCCCGCGGTCCCGTTGTAGTACGCCGACGTGGTCACGCGAGACGCCTGGGTCGCCGGCTCCTCGGTCCATCCGGAGAGCGTCCTGCTCAGGAGCTGCCCCGTTCCGGTCGCGTAGACGAGCGACTCGCTCTTCTGCTCACCCGGCACGAGGACGCTTTCGTCGCTGATGAGGGTCGGGCGGTCGGGCCACCCAGGATCCCCGTAGGTGTAGGAGACGGTGCTCGACTCCGGTGTCTCCACCAGCGTCTCCGCGGCGAGCTGGTCCGGGTCAAGCCGGCAGTCGCCGGACGAGCTCGACGGATCGCATCCGGCCGGACGGAGGTGGCTGCGGACGGCCAGCGGGGCCGTGTCGGTTCGCGTACCGTAGTCGTTTTCCGTGATCCAGCCTCGGGCGTCCTGACGCCGCCAGATTCGTCCCTTCTCGTCGTGCGCGAGCGTGAGGCTGCCTCCGCCGCACGACGAGCAACCGCCGTCGATCTGTACGGCGCGCTCCACGTCGGCGACGTCCCGCAGATACCGTCGCTCGACGCGGCCGTTCGCGAACGACACCTCGGTTACCGTCTCGCCCGAAACGCGTCCGGGTAGGCCGTACAGAATGCCGGTGATCTCGCCCGAGGGCCCGCGCGAGGAGAGAGCGCGACGCGTGGTGTAGTCGTAGTCGTGGCCTTCGAGGACGTTTCCGCTCCCGTCGCGGGCCTCCGCGAGGACGCGCCCGCCGCTCACATCAGCGTAGGTATACGTCCGCCAAAGGGCGTTGCCGGGGCCCTGGATCGAGTAGAGGTAGGTGTCGTACTCGCTTCCGTAGTTGAACACCCACGCCGCCGACGGGTCTCCCTCGAGCTCGAGACGCGTCACGAGGCGGCGCCCGTCGGTGGTGATCACCCACGCCCAGTTGCCCCAGGAATCGGCAACGCGCTGGGGATGGCCACCTTTTGCCGCGATGCGCGTGATGATGGTGGCACGGCCCGTGGCCATGTCGACGATCGAGGTCAGCCAGCCGTCCGACGGGCGAAAGCGCCACTCCTGTCCCGCCGTCGCGTCGCGATAGACCGTCTCTCCCGTCGCACCGTCGAAGTAGACCGACTCCGCGGGGCCAGCCGACTCGGGCCAGGTCCGGACGTACGCCCCGTTTCGCCTCTCGAACACGCGCGTGATGCGGTCTCCCAGATCGAAGACCAGGGTGCCACGACGGTCGGCATCATCGAAGGTGAACACGTGCGCGTCGAGGAACGTGGACCAGTCCTTGCCGAAGTAGGACTGAGAGTAATCGCGCTTATTCGAGTCGTAGACGCGGGTGAGGCCGCCCGGCAACGGATCGCTCTCGATGAATCGCATGGCACCGTTGCCGACATGAACGGGGTCACCGACGCAGGTGGGACAGCTCGCGCCGCTATCGCTGCCGGGAGGGCTCGGAGCCCATTCAAGCAACTGCGGAGGATTGCCGCGCGTGGGCAGCTCGCAGGAGGGGTTTTCCTTCGTCGCGTCCGAGTCGGTCGCCTTGACGTCGCCGCAGGCCGTGGCTGTCACGCGCAGGAGGCGCCAGGCGTCAGGCAGCCGCCCGAGATCTTCAATCCTGGTTCCTTCCGCGTCGGGTGTAGTCACGCTGCTGATGACCCAGGGACCTCCTGAGAAGGGGTCCTGCGGCAACAACTCCAGGAGGAGCGATCCGTACGGAGCGTTCGTGAATTTGTAGTCGATTGTCGTGGAGCCGAACATGCCATCCTGCGCGAGAGTCTGGCTCACCGCGGCGGTATGCGCGGGGATCTGCACGTCAACCTCGGCCGAGCCCGTCGACATATACGGGAGTCCGAGGCAGAGATTCGCCCAGACATAGAGCGTCGCCGTGCCCGGCGGCTTGCACGCGACGTTGAACTCCAGCTCGATGACGTTCCACTCCTCGGACCAGATGCACGAGTTGAGGATCTGGCACTCCTGGTACCCTCCATGTCCCATGAAGGACCAGTTGATCCGCTGCGCGTTCCGGTAGTGGAACAAGGCCTTGACGTTGCCAACCGAATCGGTCTCGGTGACCTCGACCCGGACCTCGGGAACCGCAGGGCAGACGCCGCCTTCCGCGACGGGAGCCGGAGTGATGAACAGCAACGTGAATACCAGAAACAGCCAGAGCGCAGGGGCCGATACGCGCATGGAAACTCCCGTTTGTCGGTTCGTTGGTTGTCGGATGCAGTTGGAGCGCGCACATCCTGACCGACGATGGGGGGGGGGTGTCAAGTGACCCCTGACACACTTGAATGTTTGTCCGGCCGTTAGGCGGCTGGCGTTCCGCGCGTCAGGATAAACAAGCCAATCGGCCGTTTGGTGAAGCGCCGCGCCTCACGCCGGCACTCATGACGATCCGCGTCATCGCCGCCTGCGGTCGAGTGGATTGAAGGTGGCTGGCGCGCCTCACGCTTCCATTTCGGCGAAGTTCACCGAGACGAGGCGCGAGCAGCCGGCTTCTTCCATCGTGACGCCGTAGAGCGCCTCGGCCGCTTCCATCGTCCGCTTCGAGTGCGTGATGACGATGAACTGCGTGTCGCTCGACATCTGGCGCACGAGGCGGACGAAGCGCTCGTTGTTGACTTCGTCGAGCGGCGCGTCGACTTCGTCGAGCAGGCAAAAAGGGCTCGGCTTGTAGCGGAAGATCGCGAAGAGCAGCGCGAGCGCGGTGAGCGCCCGCTCGCCGCCGGAGAGGAGCGTGATCGACTGCGTCTTCTTGCCGGGAGGCTGCGCGATGATCTCGATGCCGCTCTCGAGGATGTCTTCCTCGTCGAGGAGTTGGATGCCGGCGCGGCCGCCGCCGAAGAGCGACTGGAAGATCTCGATGAAGTAGAGATTGACCGCGGTGAACGCCTCGCGGAAGAGCTCGCGCGAGGTGACGTTGATCTTGCGGATCGTCTGGCGCAGCGACTCGATCGCCTGGACGAGGTCGTCGCGCTGCGTGCGCAGGAAGTGCTCGCGCTCTTCGAGCTCCTTGTACTCCTCGATCGCGAGGACGTTGACCGGGCCGATCCGCTCGATCTGTTCGGCGAGCTGCGTGACCTTCGAGTCGAGGTCGCCGCGCGCCTCGTCGCTCTCGGGCGGCAGCGCGTCGTCAAGCATGTCGATGGTGCAGTGCAGGTCGAGCGAGAGCTGCTCGCGCAACAGGTCGAGCGCCGAGCTCGCACGGTCGAGCCGTCGTTCCGCTTCGAAGAGGTGGTCGCGCTTCGCGTTCCAGTCGGCGCGCGACGCGACGGCTTTTGCCTCGAGCCCGGTCACCGAAGCCTCGAGCTCCGCCACTTCGGCCTCGAGCGTCACACGCCGCTCGCTCACCTCGTGGTGCTTCGTGAGGGCGCCGTCGAGCTCGACACGCGCCGCATCGGCAGCGACGCCGGTCTCGCCGATCTTCTCGTCGAGCGACGCGATCTCGGACTGAAGCTGCTCGTATCGCTGCGTGAGCGAGGCGACGATCCGCGAGAAGTTTTCGTACTCGCGCTGCGTCGCGTTGACGTTTCCGATCGCCGTCTCGAGCTCGACACGCGCGCTCGAAGCAACTTCGGTGATCGTCTCGAAGCGGGCACGCGCGTCGGTCAGGCCCTGCTCGAGATCTGCGATCCGCTGGTGCGTCTCGCGCTCGGCCGATTCCTGCGTCTGCAGCGTCGTGGTCGCCTCGACGCGGCGCTGCTCGAGCTGGCGGCGCTCGTCTTCGTAGAGCGACCGCTCCTCGGTTGCGACGGCGAGATCCTGCTCGAAGCGCTGAAGCTCGGTGCGCACGCGGTCGCGCGCGGCAACCTTGTCGCGAAGCTCGCTCTCGGCCTGGCGCGCCGTCTCCTCGGCGAAGATGCGGGCTTCGTCGGCGTCGGCGAGCTCGCGTTCGAGCGTCTCGAGCTGGCTCGCGATCCCGGTCGCCTTCTGCTCTTCGTTGGAGAGCAACTGCTCGAGGTCGTGCAACTGGCGCTTGATCTCGAAGATCCCGCGCGTCCCTTCCTTCTTGCCGCCGATCATCAGCGGGCCGCGAACGATGTCGCCGTCGCGGGTGATGAAGGTTGCATCCGGTTTCCGGCGCGCTTCGACGGTCGCGGCTTCCAGCGAGTCGACGACGAACGCCTCGGGGACGCTCGAGCGCACAGCATCGGCGATCGGCCCGTCGCCGACGATGGCGTCGGCAATCGAAGTGCGAATCGAGGTGCCGCCGTCGGGCGTGAAGTCGATCGCGAGGAAGGCGCCGCGCCCCGCGCCGCGCTCGTGCAGCCTGCGGATCGCGTCGATGGCGGTGCGCGAGTCGTCGACGACGAGCGCGCGGGTGATGTCGCGCAGCAGCGTGTCGAGCGCCGATTCGAAACCGGGCGCGGCGCTGACCGATTCGGCGGCCGAGCGCACGTGCGGTACGAACTCGAGGATCGCGCGACGCACATCCTCGTCCTGCGACTCGAGCGAAGTGAGGAGCGAGCGGAGCGAATCGATCCGGTAGGTCGTCTGCGAGATCGAATCGCGCGTGCTCTTGAGCGTGTCGAGCGTCTGCTGGCGGCGCGCGGCAAGCTCGTCGCGGAGCTCGAGCGCCGCTTTCGATGCGGCCGAGGCCGCCGCGAGGGCCGTCTCGGCGTCGGCGACCGCCTGCTGCCACTCGGTCATCCGCTGCGATGCGCCGCTCAACTCTTCGGAGGCTTTCTTCGCGGTGTCGATCAGCTTGCCGAGGTAGAAGTCGCACTTCTCGACCGCGATCTCGAGCTGGTGGAGCTGATTGCGCGACTCGGAAATGCGCGCGATCGTCTTCATCTGCAGCTCGCGCGACGTGGCGAGCTCGCGCTCCATCGTCCGAACGGCGTCGCCCTGCGCCTGGCGATCGCGCTCGTGCTCTTCGGAGACGGCGCGAAGGCGATCGCGTTCCACGGTCGCGCCTTCGAGCGCGCGACCTTTCTCCGCGAGCACGTTCTGCTGCTCGAGGGCGTCAACTTCGATTGACGCGACCTGCGCGCGCGCGTTCTGATTGCGCTGCGTGAGATCCGTCAGGTTCGTCTCGGACTGTGCGAGGAACGAGCGGAGGCGTTCGGCCTCGGAGCCGAGGCGGGCGAGCTCCTCGCGGAGCGCCGAGGCCTGCGAGGAGCGCTCGGCGAACTGCGTGCGCGTTTCCGCGAGGAGCGCTTCGTCGCCGCCGAGGATTGCCGCCGACTCGCTCTCGAGATTCTGCGCGACGACGACGGCCGCTTCGCTCTCGCCGCTCTCGGCGCGCGCCGCCAGGATGCGGCCGGCGTAGAGCGAGCGCTTCGCGCCGGCGAGCTGGTCGACGAGCTCCTTGTGGCGGCGCGCCTTCGCTGCCTGCCGTTTCAGCGAGTTGAGGTTCCGCGTGACTTCCGCGAGGGTGTCGTCGATGCGGACGAGGTTCGCCTGCGTTTCGTCGAGCTTGAGCTCGGCGGCGCGGCGCTTCGTCTTGTACTTCGTGATGCCGGCCGCTTCTTCGATCAGCTTGCGACGGTCCTGCGGCTTGTTCGAGACGATCAGGTCGATCTTTCCCTGCTCCATCACCGAGTAATTGCGGATGCCGAGACCGGTATCCATCAGGATGTCGGAGATGTCCTTGAGCCGGACGCGCTTGCCGTTGAGCCTGAACTCCGATTCGCCGGAGCGGTAGACCCGTCGCGAGATGACGATGCGGCCGTCTTCGGCCGCGGGGTGTTCACCCGAGGTCTGGAGCGTGATCGTCGCCTCGCCCATGCCCAGCGCCTTGCGCCGCTCGGAGCCCTGGAAGATCACGTCTTCCATCTTCTCGCCGCGGATGTTCGAGGCGCGATGCTCGCCGAGAACCCAGATCAGCGCGTCTGAGATGTTCGACTTGCCGCAGCCGTTCGGGCCGACGATGGCCGTCAGCGACGCCGGGAAGAGAATCTCGGCGGGATCGTAGAAGGACTTGAATCCGTTGATCTGGAGTTTTTCGAGACGGAACATTTCGCGTGATTTACCTGATTCTCGCTGTCGAGGACGGCGGATCTTAGCAGATTCACCCCACCCCAACCAGCGGAACGGAGAACGCGGAATCGCGGCGAAAGAGTCCGCGATGCCCAAGTCGTTTTGCCCCAGAATATGGCGTGGTTTCCGCGTCGTCCGCGGCGGGACAGTGCGGTCAGGGAGAGTGTCGCGAAATGTGTGCAATGTGGGCCGGAGAGGGTGAGATGCGGGGCGCGATCGAAGCGCTGCTCGACGCGCAGATCGCGGCGGGTGAGTTTCCGGGTGCTGCCTGGGCCGTGCGGTTCGGCGACGGGCAGGTGGTTTCGGGCGCTCGCGGGCTCGCCGCCAGGGTTCCGGCACCCGCCGAGGCGCGGGTCGACACGATATGGGACGCCGCCTCGCTCACGAAGCCACTCGTGACCGGGGCATTGACGATGATCGCCGTGGAGCGGGGGTTGCTCCGGCTCGACGCGCAGATCGTCCGGGTCGCTCCGGAGCTCCGCGCATCGCCTCATGTCGATCGTGTGACCGTCGCGGATCTGCTCACGCATCGCGCCGGCTTTCAGGCCTGGTATCCGCTGTATGTTGAGGGTTCCGGCGCGACGTCGTACCTAGCGTCGCTCGCGCGGCGTCCGCTTCGGTACTGGCCCGGGAGCAGCGCGATCTACTCGTGTCTCGGGTTCATCCTTCTCGGCATCGCCCTCGAGAGAGTGTTCGATCGTTCGCTCCGCGAGCTCGCCGAGGAGCTGCTGTTCCGTCCGCTGGGTCTGCGCGATTCGGCCCTGTCACCCGACGCATCGCTCCGACCGCGCATCGCTCCCACCGAGCTGGGCAACGCGCACGAGAAGGAGTTGGTCCACGATCGGGGGCTCGAATTCGACGGGTTTCGCGACGCGCTGATCCATGGAGAGGTCAACGACGGCAACGCATTTCATCTGGGCGGAGCGGCGGGAAACGCTGGGCTCTTCGCATCGGCGGGCGACGTAGTCGCGCTCGCGAGCGCCTGGATGGACGACGAACGCGCGCTCTTCTCCCGCTCGTTGCGCGTGCTCGCCACGCGGAATCGCACGCTCGGGCTGTCGGAGAATCGTGGTCTCGGCTGGCTTCTGCGCGGCGGGGCGCCGTCGCACCCGGCGGCGGCGCTCTCGCGCGACGCGTTCGGACACACCGGCTTCACCGGCTGCAGTGTCTGGTGTGATCCGGAATCGCGTGTCGCGATCGCGCTGATGACGAACCGGATTCACCCGGTCGTAGGCCCGACGACGATTCAGGCGGTGCGGGCGAAGCTCAACGTAATCGTCGCGCGGGCGATGCCGCGTTGATCACTTGATCGCCGGAACTACGACGAACTGGCCGTTCGAGAAGACGATGTCGCACTCGAATCGAGTGGTCGTCGGCGTGGGATACGCCGACTCGAAGAGCCCGTCACGGCCCGCGGACCGGATCGCGTAGATCGTCGCACCGCTTTCGTCCCCGACTGCCAGATCGAGCCCGTAGTCGAACGCGAAGCCCCAGCCGTCGGCGCGTGCCATCGGCCGGATGTAAGTCGGCGTCAGCAACTCCTCGAGGTCTTCACCAGTGATGTCAACCGAGGGCCAGACGAACGCCGGGCTCTGTCCCGCCGCGCTGTAGGTGCCGCGATCGGTTGCGCGAGCTTCCCACGCGCTCGCGATGGAGCGCATGTCGGACATCGTCTTCTTCTGCTTGGCCTTGTCGAGCGCAACCATGTAATTGACGATCGCGATCGCGGAGAGCACGCCGATGATCCCGACAACGACGAGAAGCTCGATGAGGGTCAGCCCCTCCTGATTCTTTCGGACACGACGCATCTCCTAGCCTCCACTCCTTGCGGGTAGCTGGCATGGTAGCGCTCTCACTGTCCGGAGGTTCCTGTCGATGGATGGTAAGCGTGGAGTACGGCTTCCGGCCCTGTAGAATCAGCAATCGATGGAGACGGGTGAGCTGTTCGGATCCTGCCGCCTGATCGAGCGTATCGGCTCGGGAGGGATGGGCGAAGTCTGGAAAGCGGAAGACGTCGCGCTTCGCCGGACTGTCGCGATCAAGATCCTTCCGGCGGCGAATGCGCAGGACCGGGAGTCGAACGAGCGGTTCAAGCGTGAGGCGCGAATGGCCGCGCAATTGAATCACCCGAACATCGCGACGATTCACGCGATCGATCAGAAGGACGATCGCGCGTTTCTCGTGATGGAGTTCGTCGACGGCGAGCCGCTCTCTCACCTGATCCGGTCGGGAACGATGCGCGAGGCGGAAGTGGTCGCCGTTGCAAGAGGTGTCGCCGAGGCGCTTGCGGAAGCGCACGACAAGGGGATCGTCCACCGCGACATCAAGCCGGACAATGTCGTCGTCGCCGGCCAGCGCGTGAAGGTGCTCGACTTCGGCATCGCAAAGCGTTACGGGCTCGAAGCCGGAGACACGGGCTCGGCCAAGAGCATCACGGAGTTCCGGACGCAGGCCGGGATCATCATCGGGACCGTGCAGTACATGTCGCCGGAACAGGCGATGGGACAACTGCTCGACGGTCGCAGCGACATCTTCTCGCTCGGCGTCGTGATGTACGAGGCGCTCACCGGGAGGCTCCCGTTCGAGGGTGACTCTCCCGCGCTGACCCTGACCCGGATCATCCGCGACGACCCGGCGCACGTGAGAGCGACGCGTCCCGGCGTCTCCCCGAAGCTCGGCACCATCGTGATGCGCTGTCTCGAGAAGGATCCGGTCCGCAGGTACCCGACCGCGCGGGAGCTTTCGGATGCTCTCGGCGCGCTATCGCTGGCGTCGACGGATGTCTTCGTCGCGCCCGCCGCGCCAGGGAACGAAAATGCGATCGCGACGATGATCACGACGCCCAAGCCGGCCCTGCAGCCGACGCTGAAGCGAACACCGCGAACCGAGATCGAGCGACGCCCGCCGCCAGAGAAAGCGTCGGTGCTCCCCTGGATCGTGGCGATGGTCGCAGTGGTGATCACGAGCGTCGTCGGCACCGCATGGTACTTCACACGTCCCGCGAAGGCAGTATCGGCGGCTGATGCGACGACCGTTGGCCGGGACGCGCCGGCTGTCGTCGGAACCGACATTTCCGTGGCCCCTCCCGCTGTGGGGCAGTCCGGGACCTCGGTGGTTGCGACGGCGACGATTGCCGATGTCGCTCCCGCGGCAGCGCTTTCGGACACGTCTTCAACGAGCTCCACGCAGACTTCGGCAGTCGAGCCGAAGCCGGCGCGTCAGCCTCCGTTGCTCGTGCGTGGTGACGCCGGCAGCAGGACCGTAGCGCCGCCAGCGAACGCGACGAAGACGGAGCTCGCCGACTATTACTACGAGCAGGGACTCTCGCAGCTCGATCGACGCCAGCCGCTCGAGGCCTGGGAGTCATTCAGGAAGGTCGTCACGCTCGAACCGGAGAACGCGTCAGGCTGGGTTCGAACCGGGGAGCTAGCCCTGCTCCTGAGAAGCCCCCAGGAGGCGTTGGGCGACTTCAAGCGCGCTGCCGAGATCGGCGAGGGACTCGAACGCCGGGATGCGCTGACCGCCCGCTTCGGCCGCGCAATCGTCGACGGCGACATCATCGCCATGGACGCTGCGTGTAAGGACGCGCCGTTCGACCGCCTGTACAACGAATTGCGGCGCGCGGCCACGAAGCGAGGTGCGACCGATTGTCCCGCGCCGATCGGAGTCGGTCTCGACGGCCGTGGACCGGGAGGCAAACCTGTGCCGGGCTCCGGTTCCGCGCCGCCGCAGCGGCCGATCCGCCGTCCGTAGCGTCCTGCGGAGAGAAACCACCGATGCCCATCGACCCGATCGCCCTCGCCCGTCAACTGATCGACATTCCATCGCCCACCGACTTCGAGCGCGAGATCGGCGAGCATCTCGATTCTCTGCTCGCCTCGCTCGGTTTCGCGTGCGAGCGGCATTACGTGTCCGACGACCGCTTCAACATTCTGGCCCGCACGGCCGTGCGGCCGCGGGTGATTCTCTGCACGCACATCGATACGGTGCCCCCTGTCTTCGGGTCGTCCGAAGACGGCTCGCACGTGTACGGCCGCGGCGCCTGCGATACGAAGGGGTTGATGGCGGCGATGATCTGCGCCGCGGAGGCGCTGCTCGGCGCCGGAGTGAAAGACTTCGGGCTCCTGCTCGTGGTGGGCGAGGAGACCGACTCGATCGGCGCGAAGCGCGCCAACGAGCACTTCGCGGGCCTGGGAAGCGAATACGTCGTCGTCGGCGAGCCGACGGAATCGACCTTCGTCCGAGCGACGAAGGGAGCGCTGACCGCGAAAGTGGAGTTCGCCGGGGTCGCGGCGCATTCGGCATACCCCGAGCGAGGCGATTCCGCGATCGTGAAACTCGCCGAGGCGATTCGCGCGATCTCTGCATGCGACTGGGGCGAGTCTCCGTCGCTCGGCCCCACGACCGCGAACGTCGGCGTCGTGCGTGGCGGACTGAAGGCGAACATCGTTCCGCCTTCCGCGGAGCTGGAGTTGATTTTTCGTGTCGTCGAGGAGCCCGAGATCGTCCTTCGACGCCTGGAGAGCCTCGTGGCTCCCTTCGACGGGCGCGTCTCGCGGTGGTACGGCAACGCGCCGGTGCCGATGATGGTGCCGCACGGCGCGCGATCGACCGTCGTCGCGTTCAACACCGACGCGCCGCATCTTCGAAATCTCGGACGACCGCTGCTCTTCGGGCCGGGATCGATTCTCGACGCTCACACGGACCGCGAGAAGATCGCGAAGAGCGATATTCTCGCCGCGGTCGAGACCTACAGGACGCTGGTGCTCGACCTCTTGGATGGCAGGGTGATCGAACATGTCTAAGCTGAAGGAAGAGATCTACATCATCGAGCCGCTGCGGACGCCGATCGGAAAATTCGGCGGATCGCTTGCTTCGGAGTCCGCGGTTCAGCTCGGAAGTTTCATCGCCCGCGAGGTGGTATCGCGCGCCGGGGTCGACGGAGGTGCGGTCGACGAGCTGATCTTCGGACACGCGCGCCAGGCGGGCGCCGGGCCGAATCCCGCACGCCAGATCAGTGTCAGGTCGGGCCTGTCGGAAAGGGTGCCGGCGTACACGGTCAACCAAGCCTGCGCCTCGGGCATGCGAGCCATCTGGAGCGGGGCCGACCAGATCCGCCTCGGTGAGGCCCACCTGATTCTCGCGGGCGGGACCGAATCGATGTCCAACACTCCGTACATGGTGCCGCGCGTGCGCTGGGGGCTTCGGATGGGCGACGCGGAGCTGGTCGACGGCATGTCGCGCGACGGCTTCATGTGCCCCCTCGCCGATCAGATGATGGGCGCGACCGCCGAGAATCTCGCCGACCAGTACGGCATCGCGCGAGCCGATCAGGATGCGTTCGCGGTCGAGTCGCAGCGGAGGGCGGCGGCAGCGTGGGAAGCCGGCGCGTTCGATGCGGAAGTCGTCGCCTATCCGGTCGAGACCCGGAAAGGCACCGTGCTGTTCTCGCGTGACGAGCACATGCGCCCCGACGCTACCGTCGAAGGGATGAGCAGGCTTCCGCCGGTCTTCCGGACGGATGGAACGGTTCACGCGGGGAACTCCTCGGGAATCACGGATGGCGCCGCGGCGATGCTCGTCGCCAGTGGCGAGGCGGTGCGGCGTCACGGACTGAGGCCCGCGGCGCGCATCCTCGGTTACGCCCAGGCCGGTGTCGATCCGAAGGTGATGGGGATCGGCCCGGTGCCGGCGACCCGGAACCTTCTCGCCGAGCTTGGCATGTCGCTGGCGGACATCGACCTCGTCGAGCTGAACGAGGCGTTTGCCGCGCAGGTGATCGCGTGTGACCGGGAGCTCGGGTTCGACAGGGAGAGGCTGAACGTGAACGGCGGAGCGATCGCGCTCGGTCATCCGATCGGCTGCACGGGCGCGCGCGTTCTGACGACTCTGATTCACGCGATGCGCCGCCTCGACAAGTCGACGGGACTCGCGACACTCTGTGTTTCGGGCGGCATGGGCATCTCGATGGTCGTCGAGCGCGTTTGAGAACGATGGCGAAATTCACCGACAGCCACTGCCATCTTGCGATGTACGACGGCGCTGCCGAGGCGCTCGATCGTTCGCGCGCCGCCGGAGTCGCCGGGCTCGTCGTGCCTGCGACCCGGCTCGACGACATGGAAGCGTGTGTCCGGATCGCGGAAGCGAATCCAGACGTCTGGGCAGCGGTCGGATTCCATCCGCACGAGGCGAAGGACTTCGACGACGACGCGGCGACGCTCGTCGAGCGGCTCGCCGCGAGACCGCGCGTCGTGGCGATTGGCGAGATTGGCCTCGACTACCACTACGACCATTCGCCGCGCGAGGTGCAGCGAGCGACGCTCGTGCGACAGATCGCGATCGCGAAGCGGACCGATCTGCCGGTCGTGATCCACAACCGCGAGTCGACCGACGACCTCGTCGCGATCCTCGAGAGCGACGAGTCGCGCGGCGTGCGCGGCATTCTCCACTCGTTCACCGAGTCGTACGACGTCGCCGCGAGGCTCGTCGACCGCGGCTTCTACATCTCGTTCTCCGGCATTCTGACCTTTCGCAGCGCCGACAGCCTGCGTGAGGCCGCCCGCCGGCTCCCGCACGACCGCGTCCTCATCGAGACCGACACGCCTTATCTGGCGCCGGTGCCGCATCGGGGACAGCGCAACGAGCCGGCGTGGGTGCTGCGCGTCGCGGAGACGCTGGCGGAGCTCTGGTCGATTCCTCTCGACGATGTGGCATCGATCACCACACGCAACTTCGAGTCTGTCTTCGGCGTTCACGTCGAGGGTTGAGCCCGTCGGATTCTCCACAGGAGGCACGATGCAAGAAGGCGCCTTTCTCCAACCTCTTCTCGGTCAGTGGGCCGGATGGTTCTATGTCGATTCGTACTGGTGGACTGCCTTCGGGCTCCTCGGGAACGCGATCTTCTCGAGCCGCTTTCTGGTGCAATGGATCGCGTCCGAGAAGAAGAAGATCCTGGTCGTCCCGGCCGTGTTCTGGCACCTGAGCTTCTGGGGTAGTGTCGTGACGCTCATTTACGCGCTGCACGTGGACAAGCTGCCCATCATCCTCGGCTACATCGCCCTGCCGCTCATCTACGGGCGAAATCTCGTGCTGCTCCGCAGGCAGGCGCCGCAGGAGCAGACCGCGGGAACTTAGCCCGGACGATTCATGAGGACGCGCAGCTCGCGTTCCCTCGCGCCGCGGCTGGCCGAACGCCTTCCGCGGAGCTATCGTGTAAGCGAGATGATCCAGCCGCAGGAAAGCCATCCACTCGACCATGCGGATCGCGCGACACTGCTGCGAATCGCTCGAGAGGCGATCGCAGCTCACCTCGCGCACAGAGATCCCGTAACCGAGGAGATCCCCCGGTCGTTGTCGAAGCCGGCGGGCGCGTTCGTGACGCTGACCTTGGGCGGCGAGCTGCGCGGGTGCATCGGGACACTCGATGCGTCGCAACCGCTCTTCCGCGCGGTGGCCGATAGCGCGGTGAACGCCGCAACGCGCGACCCGCGGTTTCCTCCCTTGTCGTCGCGGGATTTCGACCGAGTGAAGCTGGAAATTTCCGTCCTCGGCGAGTTCGTCCCCGTCTCCGATCCTTCACGAATCGTCATCGGTAGGGACGGGCTGCTGATTCGAGCGTCCGGGCGGAGCGGGCTGCTCCTGCCGCAGGTTCCGGTCGAGCAAGGCTGGGACCTGCCGACGTTCCTGGAGAGGCTTTGCGTGAAGGCGGGGCTTCCGGCAGGGAGTTGGCGCCACTCCGAATGCAGGCTGGAGAGCTTCACAGCAGAGGTCTTCGGGGAGGCGCCGACGGGGTGATTTTACGGGGGATGCGGGGCGCCGAACTGCCTGGGATTTGACACTAACCCATTGTTTGCGCTAACTTTTAGTGGAATTTTTCGCTCAGGAAGACTTGGGGAGGGGTAAATGGTGCGCGTGCGTTGTGTGGTTTCCATCCTCCTGTTCATGGCCGCGGTTCCGTTGGCCTATGCGAATGCGTCGACCAACCCGCCTACCGATCTGCACAAAGTTGGCGATCACTGGACTCCGTACAATCCTCCCGATCCCGCCACGTTCCCGGCTGGAGCCAAGGTCCACACGATCGTGAGGGGTGACACCCTCTGGGACCTCGCCAACACCTACTACGGCAATCCCTACTTGTGGCCGCAGCTCTGGGAGCAGAACACGTACATCACCGACGCCCACTGGATTTACCCGGGCGATCCCCTGCTCATTCAGGGGGAGACGACGGGTGAGGCGACCGCGGTTGGTGATGGCGGGTTCGAGATGACGCCCGAGGAATCCGAAGGCGGCATGACTGCGACGCTGACTGATGACGGTGGCTCGAAGCCGATGCCACTCGGCAAGGAAGCCGACATTTACTGCTACGGCTATCTTGCGACCGAGGACGAGTCACTGCCGAACTCCATCAGGATGTTCGAGGACCTCGAGACGCGCTACGTCGAGCGTGCGCTGGAGCAGACTGCGGGGATCACCGTCGGCGACATCGTCTTCGTCGACGGTGGCACGGCCACAGGCATCACCGCAGGCGAGACGTACCTCGTCGTGATGCCCTGGAAGGTCGTCAACCACCCGGTGACGAAGGAGCGGGTCGGCCGCCACTACGATTTCCGAGGACAGCTGAAGATCCTCTGCGCGAACGAGTACGACTCGACGGCGGTCGTCGTGCAATCGTGCAAGGACATGCACGTCGGCGACAAGCTGAAGCCGATGCCGCAGATTCCGATCCCGATCGTTCGCAGGCCGGAGATGGTGACGTACTGCGATCCGGAAAGCGACAAGGCGCAGGGCTACATCGTCAACGCGAAGGACCACGAGTTCGTGCTCGGCGAGGGTTCGGTGGTCGAGATCAACCTCGGGCGCGACGACATGGTCGAGCCGGGCACGTTCCTGACGATCTTTCGCGACAATCCTTACGGCGGAGAGCGGGTCCTCCTCGGCGAACTGGGCGTGCTCACGGCCGAAGGCAGAACCGCGACCGGGATGATCACGCAGATGCGCTACTCGA
Organism: Thermoanaerobaculia bacterium; assembly: GCA_051305935.1. GTDB lineage: Bacteria > Acidobacteriota > Thermoanaerobaculia > Gp7-AA8 > Gp7-AA8 > JACPDH01. Next base: position 17,129 of record JBPPMG010000529.1, on the reverse strand, counting down.
TGGAAGTTGGCGACCGCGTCGAGGTCATGCGCTAGCAGGCGAGAATAGACACTCAAACCAACCGAGGGGCGGCGACGCCCCTCGGTTTTTTGTGCTCATGCTCGCCTGAATCGATCGGTTGAAGCTATCGCGCCTTGCCGCTGACCTTCTGTTTCCTGGTCCACTCCCGGAGGCGTTTCCTGTGCTCGCGCAACATCTGTTCTTCGACGTCCTTCCGGAACTGCGTCGCAGCCTTCAGCGCGGCTCGCCGGCTCGTGAACCGGTGGTGGTAGAAGCGTTTGTTCTGCCGCACGCCCTCGAGGCGGTAGCTCACGCTGAAGCAGGGCACCTTCCTGCCGGACGAGTGGCGCTGGAATGTCTCCGACACGCCCCGCACCTTCGTCGACGCGAGCGCCGGACGATCGAGCATTACCGGGGGAGGTGGGGGAGGCGGGATCGAGGGATGGAGCGCCTCGTAGACCGCAAGGTACTCGAGCGCCGCCTTCCTGGCGCGCGACTTTCCGCCGTGAAGACTGTCGGCGAAGAACTTCGAGTGCGTCGTGCCGACTCGATAGACGCGAACGAGCCATCCCGTGGCACGTTCGTAATCCATCCTGGTGAGACCGCGCGTGGAGCCTGGTTTCCTTTTTGGGGCCGCTGGCCGCTTTTTCGCTCGTGGCATGTCGAACCTCGATCGTGGCGTCACTCCGCGGCTTCGTCGGCCAACGGGAGGCAGATGAGCCGCACTCGCCGGATCGAATCGTAGCACGGCTCGCGCGACGCCAACGCACGCCCGTAATCCCGGTTTCGGCGCTGCGCCGGCTCCGCCGGAGCGCTGTGCTACAATTCCGCGCCGCCGGGTCCATAGCTCAGCGGTTAGAGCTACCGGCTCATAACCGGCAGGTCCCAGGTTCGAATCCTGGTGGACCCACCAACACGAGGCGGATGGTCACGAAAGTCATTCTTGCGATCAACAGTCGACTGATTCCAATGGGAATCGCTGTGAGTTCACAAGGGCGTTCCGACGAGGGACGCCCTTCGTGTCTCAGGAGGATGGGGCATTGAATGTTCTCGAGACGTTGTGGAACCTGCAGAAGCTTCTGAGTGAGGTGGCGGACCTTGACCGTCGCCTTTCGGTCAAACCCGACCACTTCGCCGAGATCGATCGCAGGTACGAGACGGCGAAGGGCGAGATGGATCGCCTGCAGTCGGCGCTCGACCAGCTTGGTCGCGAGCGCAGGAAGCTGGACAGCGACCTGCAGGTGGAGCAGGAGGCCCTGACGAAGTTCGAGGGCCAGATGAAGATGGTCAAGAACCAGCAGCAGTACTCCGCTGCCTGGAAAGAGATCGACATCGCCCGGAAGAAGAAGAAAGAGATCGAGGACGCCGAGCTCGCGAAGATGGCCGAGATCGAGAGCGCGCAGGGCGAGCTCGACGCGCTGAAGGAATCGCACGCGGAGCTGACGGCCGAGTGGGAGCAGGCTCACGGGGAGTGGCAGGAGAGTCTGCACGAGGTTCGGAGCGAGCTCGAGAAGGTGAGGGAGCGGGTGGCCGATGCCGAGGCCGGAATCCCGCCCGGCCCGCTCCGGCAGTTCCAGCGGATCTTCGAGCAGCGGCACGGACTGGCGATGTCGCTGCTGGAAGGGGACGCCTGCGGCGCCTGCCGGTTCAAGGTGCGCTCACAGGCGATCCTCCAGGTCCACCGCGGTGACATCATCACCTGCGAAGGGTGTCGGCGGATCGTCTACGCCGAGAAGATGAGCTGACATGCCGACGCCCCGCTCCTCTACGCGGCCCCCGCAGGAGATCGAGCGCAATCTCGCAGAGGTGCGCGCGAGGATTGCCGCCGCGTGCGGGCGCGCCGGACGCGATCCCGCGTCGATTCACCTCATCGCCGTTTCCAAGACTTTCGGCGCCGACGCGATCCGCTCGGCGATCGAGGCAGGGGTCCGCGACCTCGGTGAGAACCGCGTCCAGGAGCTGCGCGAGAAGATCGGCGAGGTGGCGCGCGACGCACGCTGGCACATGATCGGCCATCTCCAGTCGAACAAGGCGAAGGACGCGGTCCACCTCTTCGACGTGGTTCAGTCGGTCGATCGCATGTCGCTCGCGGCACGACTCGACAAAGAAGCGGGTGAGGCTGGCCGGAAGCTCGACGTGCTCGTGCAGGTGAACATCGGCGCCGAGCCCCAGAAGAGCGGCGTGGAGATCGGCGACGCGGCGAAGCTCGTCCGCGAGGTTGCGCTGCTTTCCAACCTCACGCTTCGGGGACTCATGACGATCCCGCCGATCGATGACGCGCAGCGGACGCGCGGCTACTTCCGCGCGCTCCGCGAGTTGCGGGACAACATCGCGGCGGACATGGCTCTGGGTGCTCTCGCCGAGCTGTCGATGGGCATGACCGACGACTTCGAGACCGCCATCGAGGAAGGCGCCACCATGGTCAGGGTGGGCCGGGCGATCTTCGGAGAGCGCGGCTGATGGACCCAGGCACTGCCGCGGTCGTCACGCTGCTGCGTGGGGCGCACTGGATACTCAACGCGCTCGAGTTCTTCATCCTGGCCTGGGTGATTCTCTCCTGGGTCGGCTTCTTCATGCAGCGCTCGAAGTTCCGCTGGAAACATCGTCGAGTCTACGAGACGATCGTGACGCTCAACGAGTTCTTCGAGGCGGCGACGCGCCCGATCCTCAAGCCGTTTCGTCGCCTGCTCCCGCCGTGGAAGACGGGTGGCATCGACTTCTCCCCGCTGCTGCTGCTCTTCGTCATCTACCTGCTCAAGACGTTCCTGACGCTCGCGTTCCCGTACGCCTGATCGCGACATCCATCCGCGGGCGGGGCGCGCGCCTCAGCTCCGGCGCCTGCGCATCTCCTCGCTCCAGGCTGCAGCAGAGAGTGCGATACCAGCGATCGCGAACGACGCGCACACCTGGAGGTCGACCGTCTTTGCGAACACCCCCGTGAAATCGGCCGCTCCCTGCACCGCGACGTACCAGGCGGCGGTGAAAATCGCGCTGAAGAACTTCCCTCCCTTCGTGAGCCAGCCGAGCCCTACCGACGCCGTCACGACGAAGAGTGCGCCGAGCAGTGCGGCGGCGAGGCGCTCCGGTCCCGCGAGCGCAGCGCGGACCACCATCGACGCGAGCACGGCGCCGGCGAAAAGGCCGACACTCGCGAGTTTCCAGGCGACCTGCGAGCGCGGCACCCCGGGTTGCGCGAAGACGAGGCCCGACGTTCCGGCGAGCGCCTCGCGAGCCGCGCTTTCGGAGATCACAATGACGCAGAGAATCAGCACCGCGGCGATGAAGCCCTGCGCGGCCGTCGCAGGAACGACGAAGGCACCCAGAGAGGCGATCGCCATCGGCCACTTGAGCCACGAGGCCGTTTGCCAGATCAGTGCTGCGTCGGCGAACGCCGACCGGGCGAACGACGGATGCGAGGCGCGTGTGGCGAGCTCGACGTGCATGGCCGGCTCGCGTGCTCCGGCGAGGTCCTCGCGGCCCGGCTCCTTCTTCGCCTTTCTGCGAAGCGAGGCACGCGAGCTCATCGCCGCGCCGAACGGGAACACGAGCGTCGCCATGCCTAACACGGCCGCGCTCCAGCCGAACTGCGCGACCCGCACGGCCACGAGCGCTCCCGAAACGGGGACTCCCGGGAACTCGACACGCTCGAGTTTTTCGTTGAGGATGATGACGCCGAGATTCACCGCTTTCGGTTTCGCGCCGACCGCTCCTTCGATCGCCGATTCGACCATCACGATTCCCGAGGGATCGAATGCAGGGTTTTCCAGCTGTGCCCGCTCCTCGTCGAGCACGCCGGCGAGCTTTCCGGGGAGGAGGAGGAAGAGGAAGACCCAGGCGAAGAACCAGACCACGTAGCCGCCCCGGCCGCGGAAGCCCGGTGTCACGTCGAACAGGAGGGCCATCGCCGAGGTGAACAGAAGCGAGGGGGGCACGAGCAGGAGCCACGGCTTGACGATCTCGAGCGGCTCGAACGGGCCATGACCATAGCGGAAGAAGAGGAGCGTCGCCGGGATGAGCGAGACCGCGCCAAGGATCATGAGGTAAGAGAATCCCGCGAGCATCTTCCCTGCGAGGTAGGCGATGCGCGGGGTCGGCGTCGCCGCGACGATCGGCCAGATGCGCCGGTCGAGGTCGCGCTTCACCGATCCGGTCACGAGATAGAAGCCCGCGAACGGAAGCATGATCGACGTGAGCATCGCGACGACCCAGCCGATGTACGCCGAACTGTAGAGCCCCGACATCCGGACGCCATTGCTCTCCCAGCTGATCGAGACCCGGCTCGACGAGGGGTCGGGGATGTAGGTGAACGCGATCGCGAACATGGCAAGAACCGCGATCGCAGTCGTGGCCGAGCGGAGGCGTATGCGCGTCTCGGCGTCGAGCTGCGCGACGAGCGCCGAGACGACGTAGTTCACGCCGCCTCCAGATTCGTGAGCAGGTACGCGTCCTCGAGTGTCGGCTCGACCTGGTTCGCGCCCGGGATCGTCGGCGACTCGGCGACGAATCGCACGTGAACGCCGTCCGCTTTCCGCGAAATGCTCGAGACAGCGACGGCCTTTTGCAGTTGCGCGAGCCGGTCGGCCTCGATGATGACGCGGAACACTCGTCCCGTGGCGTGTGACAACAGCTCTCCCGGTGTCGCGATCCGGACGAGGCGACCCTGCCGGATCACGGCGATCCGGTCGGCCACCGCCTCGACATCGGAGACGATATGCGTCGAGAGAATGACGATCCTTCCGTGCGCGAGCTCCGAAAGGAGATTGCGGAAACGGACCCGCTCTTCCGGATCGAGCCCCACGGTCGGCTCGTCGACGATGACGATCTCCGGGTTTCCCAGCAACGCCTGTGCGATTCCGACGCGCTGCCGCATCCCTCCGGAGAAGCTTGCGAGCGGCCGCGACGCAGCCGGGCGCAGGTTCACGAGGTCGAGCATCTGTTCCACGCTTTCGCGAAGGTCGCGTCCCGACAGGCCTTTGAGGCGGCCGAGGTAGCGAAGGAACTCGGTGGCGGTGAGGCGCTCGTAGACGCCGAAGTCCTGCGGCAGGTACCCGAGGACGCGACGGATCAGCTCGGGTCGCGCGAGGGCGTCTTCGCCCTTCCACCGGACGCTTCCGCTCGTGGGACGAAGGACGGTCGCGATGATCGACATGAGCGTCGTCTTTCCGGCGCCGTTGGGTCCGAGGAGGCCCAGGACGCCAGTCCCGAGCTCGAGAGAGAACGAGTCGAGCGCGGTTGCGCCTCCGGAATAGCGTTTTGTCAGCCCTTCGATCTGCAGCATCGCGTCCCTCTCGTATGTCCCGGTGTCGTCCGGGTTCCGCCATCGACTGATGTCGATACGGGCAACCGTGGAGACGGTTGCGCGAGCCGTCCGGTAAGCAGTTTGGGTGGGTCCTGGGATCGTAGCGCGCTTTGGCCCGTCGAGCGCCCGTCGATTCATGGATTCCACGCCGCCGCCCCGGCAGGCGCTCCCGTGCTCGCCGAGAAAAAAGCTTATAAAAACTGCCCGATCGCGCTATTCTCTGTGGCCGTCCGGAGTTGATTATGGAGGCCCGCATCATCGCCGCCGAGCGAAAGACGAACATCGTCACGCCCATCCGCCTCGGCCAGCAGGAAGCGGATCAGGGGCCGGCCTGTCTCGTCGTGATTTACGGCCCGCTTCTCGCGCGCAGATACATGCTCGAGAAGGAGGAGCAGACGATCGGTCGCTCCGACGATTCCGAGATCCGGATCGAGGACGATAGCGCGTCGCGGTTTCATGCGCGGCTCGTCGTCAAGGACCGGCGCGTGACGCTCGTCGATCTCGATTCCACCAACGGAACGCTGGTAAACGAGAAGCCGGTGAGCGAGTTCGAGCTCCGCGACGGCGACCTCATCCAGATCGGCGAGACGATCTTCAAGTTCCTCGCGGGCGGAAACGTCGAGACGAAGTACCACCAGGAAATGTACAAGATGACGACGGTGGACGGGCTGACGCACGCCTACAACCGTCGTTATTTCATGGAGGCGTTCGAGCGCGAAGTGCAGCGTGCGCGCCGCTACCGCCGCGAGCTCTGCCTCGCGATGGTCGACATCGACCTCTTCAAGAACGTCAATGACACCTGGGGCCATCTCGCGGGCGATCACGTGCTGCGGGAAACCGCAAAGATCATTGCCGACAGCATCCGCCACGAGGATATCTTCGGCCGTTACGGCGGCGAGGAGTTCGCGCTGCTCCTCCCGGAGGTCGGGCTCGCAGGCGCCCTGCAAGTCTGCGAACGACTGCGCCAGAAGATCGAGGATATGCCGTTCGTCTTCGGGGACGACGAGATTCGAGTGACTGCGAGCTTCGGGCTCGCCAGCACGCTCGCGCTCGGCGAAACTCCCGAGGTGCTCTCGCTCATCGAGCTCGCGGACGGAAAGCTCTATGACGCGAAGCACCAGGGGCGAAACCGCGTGGTCGCCTGATCGCGCGCTCCTCGGACGTTCAGTTCAGCCGCCAGAGCGCGAAGTTCAGCACCGCCGCGAAGCCGACCCACACGAGATAGGGCAACATCAGAATCCCCGCGAGGCGGTCTGCCCGTCCGAAGAGCGATGCGGTCGCCGCAATCCCGAAGAACAGGACGCAGATCTCGGCGAACGCCAGCGCGGGGAGCTGCAGGCCGAAGAAAATCCACGACCAGAGCGCGTTCAGCACCAGTTGCACGGCGAACAGGAGCATCGCCCCCCGTGGCAGCGTGGGCGAGCTCCAGGCCCTCCACGCCGCGATGGCCATCGCGAGATAGAGGAGCGTCCAGACCGGGGCGAACACCCAGCTCGGCGGATTCCACGGCGGCTTCTCGAGCAACGCGTACCACGCTCCCGGCGTGAATCGGGCGCCGAATACCGCCGCGGCGATGGTGAAGCAGACGAAGCTCAGGAGGGCCATTCGGCTCGACTGGCTCGGAGGTGTCTCGAGCATCGCAAAAAAGACTATCCCATCGGAGGTCGGGTTGCACGGCGCGGACTTGGCGGGTCCCGCGTTATACTGCACAGATATCAGGGCAGTCCGGGGAGTCCCGCAAGGGTCCTGTCGGGTTCTGTCCGAGGAGTTGAGCTTCGTCGCGCGCGCAATGCGCGGGCGAGCCGGCTCGGGGCGTGAGTGGAGGTCGTGAATGCAGCGTCTGACACCGATCGAGATTCAGAAACAGGTCTTCGCGAAATCGTTCCGAGGCTTTGACGAAGGGGAGGTTCGCGCTTATCTCTCCCTCGTCGCGGAAGAAGTCGAACAGATGATGCAGGAGATCGAGCGCCTGTCGCGGGAGAACTCACAGATGCGCGAGCAGCTGCTCGATCACTCCGAGCGCGAACGCATGCTGAAGGACACGCTGCTCTCCGCCCAGAAGGTCTCCGAGGATGTGAAGGCGAATGCCCACAAAGAAGCCTCGCTGATCGTCAAGGACGCCGAGCTCCTTTCCGAGCGGATCGTCTCGCAGGCGATGTCGCGCGTGGGCGATCTCGAGCGGCTGATTCAGGATCTCAAGCTCGAGCGCAAGGGAGCGCGCCGCAGGATGCAGAATCTGATCGAGGCCTGTCAGCAGATGATCGACCTCGACGCGGAAGGGGAGGCCGGGGAGCTTCCTCTGACGCAGTTGCACAAGAAACGCCAGGATGGCTGATCGTCCCGTTCTCGTCCGGAATCTCGCGCAGGTCGCGACCCCGCTCGGCGCGTCACCGTTGCGTGGTCGCGCGATGCGAAACCTACTCGTGGTGCCTCGCGCGGCGATCGTGATCCGCGACGGTCGCTTCGCCTGGGTCGGCGAGGAGTCGGACGTTCCCGACGAGTTCCGGGCGTCGTGCGACGAGATCGACGGCCGCGGCGGCACGGCGATTCCCGGCTTCGTCGACTCCCATACGCATCTGCCGTTCGCCGGCGCGCGCGAGTCCGAATTCAACCGGAGAATCGACGGGGAGACGTACGCGGAGATCGCCGCGTCGGGCGGAGGCATCGCTTCGACGGTCCGCGCGACCCGCGAGGCCTCGGAGGGTGAGCTGCAGGCGCTCGTCATCGGTCGTGCCCGGACCATGTCCCGCTTCGGCACGACGACGGCGGAGGCAAAGAGCGGCTACGGGCTGAACCTCGACGACGAGCTCAAGCAATTGCGCGCGATCCGCGCGGCTTCCGACGAGTCCCCAGTGCGCCTCGTGCCCACTTGTCTTGCCGCGCACGAGTTTCCTCCAGAGTGTCCGAAGGACGTGCCTTCACGCGACGCGTGGGTCGGACGGATCGTCGAGGAGATCCTCCCGGCCGTCGCGCGCGAGAAGCTCGCGCGATTCTGCGACGTGTTCGTGGAGGAAGGCGTGTTCACGCGGGAGCAGGGGAGGCGCGTGCTCGAGGCCGGCTCGCGGCTCGGGATGACGCCGAGAATCCACGCCGACGAGCTGAGCGACACCGACGGCGCCGCGCTCGCCGCCGAGCTGGGCTGCGCCTCCGCCGATCACCTCATGCACGTTTCGGAGCGCGGAGTCCGCGCGCTCGCCGCGTCGAGCACCGTCGCGAACCTGCTGCCGGGAACGAGTTTCTTCCTGATGTCGAACCGGTACGCGCCGGCGCGTGAGATGATCGAGCACGGCGCGATCGTGTCGCTTTCCACCGACTGCAATCCGGGCTCGTCGATGACCGAGTCGATGCAGATCGTCGTTCAGCTCGCGGTCCTGCGAATGAAGATGACGGTGGAAGAAGCGCTCACCGCGGCGACGCTGAACGGAGCCTTTTCTCTGGGGCTCGCGCGGGAGACCGGCTCGATCGAGGCGGGCAAATACGCCGACTTTTCGATCCTCGACGCTCCGAGCTACTTCCATCTCGTCTACCACTACGGCGTCAATCTCGTCTCGTCGGTCTGGCGCGATGGACGCCGGGTACTCAGTCCTGAGTCCTGAGTCCTCAGGACCCAGCACTCAGGACTCAGAACACCGCCTCACAGATCTTCTCGTACAGCAACCGGCCGATCGATGCCTTCGACTCTCCGCTGCACCCCGCGATGTGGGGCGTGAGGATCAGGCGAGGAGAGTCGGGCCACGTGATGCCCTTCGGTGGCTCCTCGTCGTAGACGTCGACGGCGAATCCGGCGAGTCGCTCGCCATCGAGCCGCGCGAGCGCGTCACGCAGATCCACGACGGGACCGCGGCAGGTGTTGATCACGATCGCGCGCGGGGGAAGCCGATCGAGGACCGTGCCATCGATCATGCGGGTTGTCTCCGACGTCAGCGGAACGTGCATCGTCAGGATGTCGCTCGAAGCGACGAGCTCGTCGAGCGTCGGCACGAGCTGTGCTCCCCGCTCGAGCGCCGTCTCCATCGAGATGTACGGGTCGTACGCGCGTGGCGTCATGCCGAACGCGGCGGAGAGCCTCGCAAGCCTTCCGCCGACGCGACCGAGGCCTACGATGCCGAGGCGGTAGCCGCGGAGCTCGCGTCGAGTGGCGCAGTCGCCGCGGCTCCACTCGCCGTTGCGCATCATTCGGTCGTAGACGCCGACGGTCCGGGTGAGCGAGACCATGAAGCCGATCACGAGCTCCGCGACGGCGTTGGCATTCTCGCCCGGGATGCCGATGATGCGGACGCCGTGCTCCTCGGCTGCCGCTGCGTCGATGTTGTCGAGCCCGCTCGTTCCCTGCGCGATGACGCGCAGCGAGCTGCCACTCTCGATTACGCGGCGCGTGACCTGGTTGTGGGCCCGCGTCACGAGGACCTCGGCGTCTCCGATCGTCGCGGCCAGCTCGGCCTCGGAATGGGCGGGCTGCACGCGAAGCTCGAGGCGCTCGTCGTCGCCCGCCCGCTCGTGGAATGCCGGATCGACGTCCGCCGCCACCAGAACCCTTGCTTTCATGGGGCGCGATTGTAGCGGCTCGCGACCCCGGGAAGTATCATTCGTGAGGCTTCGGGGGCCCGCCCCTTCGCCGAGTGCATGGCCGAACTCCCCGAGCAGAGCACGACGACAGCAGGCCGCGGCCCCGATGGCGCGGCACGGCGCGCCTTGCGGCGGATTCGCCGCGGAACGCGGAAGCACCGTCTCGCCTTCGGGCTGATCGGTGTCGTGCTCCTCGTTCTCTTCCTCCCGACCTTTACGTCGCTCCGGGTGCTTTCGCCGAACGACGTCTTCTACCACTACGACCCGTGGATGTCGCTGGCGTCGGTTCGCGCGCAGAACCAGCTCGTTCACGATCCGCCGCTCTCGTATTTCTCGCTCGTCTCGCTCGTGCGCGACTTCGAGGCGTTTCACTGGAATCGTCACGTGGGCGGCGGCATACCTGGCACGGGCTCGGCCGCGTCCGCCGTGCTCTCGCCATTCGTGCTCCTTCCCGCGCTGCTGTTGCCGCTGCAGTGGAGCTACACCGGAATCGTTCTGCTCAAACTGCTGGTGGCCTTCTGGTTCGCGTACCTCTGGATGCGTGAGGAGCGGCTCGGGAAGAGGGCATCCGCCGTCGGGGGAATCGCACTGGCAGTGGCGGGCCCGATCGCGGTCTGGTGGCTCTGGCAGGGAACGAACGCGACCGCGCTCTACCCCGCGCTCCTCTGGGCGATCGCGAGGATGGCGCGCGGCAAACGGAACAGCATTCTCTGGCTCGTCGTGCTCGGCGTCTGTTTTCTCCTGAGCGGCTATCCCGCGACCATCGCCTACGGCTTCTACTTCGGAGGTGCGTATCTAGCGGTCTCGCTTCTCCGATTCCGAGCTCTGCCGCGGCGTGAGCTCGTGAAATGTGTGCAGGCGGGCGTCGCGTCTCTCGCAATTGCGGCGCCGTTCCTCGATCCGTTCATCGGCTTTCTGACGCGTACGGGCTATCTCGAGATGCGCTCCGGCGCGAGCTCGACGCTCTTCTTTCCGCTTGTGCACCTGCGCTCGTTCGTTCAGCCCTATTGGCTGGGCGATCCCGTGGCGCGCTCCTGGGTAGGCGACTCCGCGCTCGGGCCGCTGAACAACTTCGTCGAGTCGACGGTCTACCTTGGAATCGTGACGCTCGCGCTCGCGGCGATTGGGCTTGCCCGGCGAGGGCTTCCCATTCGCTGGTTTTTCGCATTGGCGGCGGCCGTTCTGCTGGCGCTGATGTTCTATCCCCCCGCGGGGAGGCTCGTGGCGGAGATTCCGGGCCTCAAGTTCTCTCCGCTCGTGAGGCTTCGCGTGCTGCTGCCGGTTCCGATCGCCTTTCTCGCGGCTGCAGGATTCTCGCTGCTCGACTCGCGGCTGCGCAGGATGGCGGCGGGCGGGAAGCTTCGGATTCTCCCGCGTGTCGCGGTTGCGATCGCCCTCGCCCTCGCGTCCGACCTCGCCTTGTTCGCTGCCTGGTTCCATCCGCACATTCCGCTGAGTGTGGCGGAGCTGCCGGAGTCGAAGACGATCGAGTATCTGCGCGCCCAGCCCGGGCCATTCCGGATCGCGCCGACGTTTCTCTACCTCATGCCGAACTCCGCGCAGCTGGCGCGGCTCGAAGACATTCGCGCCCACTGGGGAGCGGAACGCGCGTATCGCGACCTGCTGAGACGAATCGACCCGCAGAGCGTCGACCAGTCGACGGTGATCACGTTCAATAGTCTTCGGATGGATCTCGACGATCCGGTGCTTCCCTTGCTCAACACCCGATTCATCCTCGAGCCCCCTTCGATCGACATCCTCAGGTACCTGATCCAGGATCGTACCGAGTGGGTCGAGAAGCCGGCGGCCTCGCTGCCGCTAGCATCGGGAGACTCTCTCGAGCGGGAACTGAGAATCGACGAGGATGGCGTGTGGGCGATCGCGATCCCGTTCGACTTCAGAAGCTTCGCGGGAGAGACGCCCGGGCTCGACGTCCGGCTCGTCGCGATCGATACGGGCAAGGTCGTCTTCGAAGCGACGTATACGGCCGCCGAGCTTGCCCGGATGCCAATCCTTCACCTCCCGGTTCGCCCACGGGCCGGGGAGAGCCGGAACTTTTCGTTGTCGCTGAAGGCGAATGGAGTCTGGATCAACCTGCTCTCCGGAGTCGAGGGGGGAGGCCCGGAGCGGCTTTCGTGGGGGAAAGTGAAGCGGCCACTGGTCCTCGAGCGCTCGTTCAAGGACGGGAGGCTCTTTCGAAACCTCGCCGCGCTGCCGCGATTCTGGGCGACCTGGGAAGTTTCCAGCCTCGGCCGCGAGGAGTTTCTCGCGGAAGACTCGCTCGATTTCGCGCGACAGACCTACTTCGCCGGGAGTGTCCCGTTCGACGTTCGAGGCCTGGCAACTGTTCCGGCCACGCATCGCCGCGTGAAGGTCGAGCTGAGCGGACGATCTGATGGAGGTTACGAGCTCACCACTCGCTCCGACGCGCCCTTCCTCTTGAACTCGTCGGAGAAGCTCACGCCCGAGCTGCGCGTGCTCGTCGACGGCAGACGGCATCGCGCGCTCGCGATCAACTCGATCTTCGCGGGAGCCCTCGTTCCTGCCGGCGAGCATCGTGTCGTGTTCGAGCGGCGGATCGGGCGGGGGTGGTGGCCGCTCTCGGGATGCGCTGTTCTTCTGGTCGTTGTCGCATCGGGGGTGGAGCGTCGACGCGCGGCTATCGATCGTTCGCGCTGACGGTGCCGGACCGCGGTGTCGCCACGATGACGAGCTGGTAGGCGAGGAGCGACTTCCATAGCTGGGTGAGCGGCGCGAGGATCGCCTCGCCAAACCGGATCAGCGGCAGGGGAAGCAGGTTCCCGAGAATGAGCCTGATCGGCACGGCGGAGCCGCGAAGCTCCTCGATCTGGAACCCCGCGCCTTCGACCTCGTTTCGCAGCGACTGCATCGTGTAGAAGCGAAGGTGCGTCGAATCGAGGATTCCGCGGTCACGATAGATGAAGAACCCGAAGAGGAGCCCGATGCGGATCGTGACGTTCGCGATGTTAGGCACGGAAATGAAGACCCTGCCTCCCGGATTCAGCGACGCGTGCACGAGTCGCAGCAGTACCGCCGGGTCGCGCAGGTGCTCGATCACGTCGGCGAGCAGGATTGCGTCGCAATTGGACGGGAGCCTCTCGATTCTCTCGAGGTCGGCGATGACTCCCTGGTCGAATCGTCGCCGGAGCTGCGGGATGCGCCCGGCGTCGAACTCGAACGCGATCGTGGTGGCGAAGCGGTCGCGAATCGCCTCGCAGAGCTCGCCACCCGCGGCGCCGAGATCGAGGAGCTTCCCCCGGACTTCGCTCCGCCGGATCATGTCGATCAGGATGCGGTGGCTGCTCCCCGCGAAGTCCTTGAACTGGTAGACGTTCGGCACGAGCCGCGAGAATAGCAGATCGCCGCGCGTGGTCGCACGCAAGCGGCGGCCTAGAGAATTCCGACCTCACTGCCGTCGCCGAGATTGAAACGGTAGGCGACGGGCTTTCGCTTCGTGCGACCTATCTTCACGCTGCGGCCGATCAGGCTCGCCTCGATCCGCCCTTCGACGTGGCTGATCGACGAGTTCTCGAGGACGATGGAGTTCTCGATCTCCGCGTGGCTGATGACGCAGTTCGAGCCGACCGACGTGTACGGGCCGATGAACGCATGTTCGATGCGCGCGTTTGCGCCGATGATCACCGGACCACGGATGACCGAGTCGGAAATCCGGGCCCCGTCTTCGACCACGACCTTCCCTTCCACGCTGCTGGAAGTGTCCGTGTCGCCGCGGAGGTCGCGCTCGAAGGTGTCGAGGACCGTGCGGTTCGCCTCGAGCATGTCCTCGATCTTGCCGGTGTCCTTCCACCAGCCCTTGACCACGTGCGGGTGGACCGTCAGCTTCTGGTCGACGAGCCACTGGATCGCGTCGGTGATCTCGAGCTCGTTCCGCCACGAGGGCTTGATCTCGCGCACCGCGCGGAAGATGTTCTTGTCGAACATGTAGACGCCGACGAGGGCGAGATCGGACTTCGGCTCCTTCGGCTTCTCGGTGAGACGGTGAACCTTCCCCTCCGCATCGAGCTCGGCGACTCCGAACTGCGACGGGTTCGAGACGCGGGTGAGCAGGATCTCGCAGTTGCAGTCGAGTTGCTTGAACTCGTCGACGAGCGGTTTGATCCCGTGCTGAAGCAGGTTGTCGCCGAGGTACATCACGAAGGGGCAGTCGCCGATCACCGGCTCGGCGATCAACACCGCGTGCGCGAGTCCGCGCGGCTGGTCCTGATCGATGTAGGTGATCTTCGCACCGAACTGCGAGCCGTCGCCGGCCGCGTTTCGGATCTCGCTTCCCGTCTCGGGCGAGACGATGATCGCGATCTCCTCGATTCCCGCCTCGACCATCGCCTCGATGCCGAAGAAGAGCACCGGCTTGTTCGCGACAGGGATCAGCTGCTTCGCGGACGTATAGGTGAGAGGGCGCATCCGCGTCCCCTTGCCCCCGGAAAGGATGAGCCCCTTCAGTTTCGAACGATCCATGCGCGACCTCGGATGGTGGAGTTGTGCCCTCGCCGGGCAGGAGTCGGATTCTGTGTTCTGGTCAGCGGGGAGTCAAGCTCGGCCGGCAGTTTCCGATCGTCAGAACGCGTCCGCGGAGGCCTTGAAGTCGAGCAGCGTGCCGACATTCTGGAGGCTGAACGAGATGACGTACTCCTTCGTCGGCACCGGCACGGTGATGTCGCGGAGCTCCCCGCGGACACCCCAGCAGGAGCCGAAGTAGCCGAGGAGGTAACGCTGTTCGAGAAAATCCTCGCGTTCGGCGTCGTAGCTCACCTGGATGTCTCCCCGCAGCCGGTCCCTGAGGAAGGGGAGTCCGCCCCGAATCTGAATCTGGCTCGAGTCAAACGTCGTGCGCTGAGGATTCTCGAACGTCGCGAACCACCGGAGCGCGAGGTAGGCGCGCGCCCCCTGGAGGTTCATCGAGAGGCTGGTCTGCTCGACTTCACGGCTCTCGTTTCCAACGAGAGCGCTGGCGTCGAACGAGACGTTCTGGCTCGGGTTCGAGACGAGACTGAGCGTGATCGGCGAGAACTTGGTCGGCTCCTGCGCGTTGGGATCGAACGGCCCCGAGAGCGAGGTCGACTGTTTGACCGTCAGGCTCAGGATCTCGCGAGCCGCGGCACCTTCGCCTCCCTTCTTCGCGATGATGCGCTGTACGAGCGAGTACTCGACGAAGTCGTCGACGATCGGGAGCGAGGGCGAATCGACCGTGTCGAACCGGATGACGCGGTTCTGGTTCTCGGCATCGGTCGTATGGGTGTAGCGCACGCGAGGCTCGATCACGTGCTTGAACTTCACGAAGCCGCCGAGGTCGCCGTCGTAGATGCGGGAGAACGACGGCCCGACGAAATCGACGAGGGCCTGCCCGTAGACTCGTTCCACGCCTTCGTCGATCACCGCGCCGGTGGTCTCGTCCCGGCTCTGCGTGTAGTAGGTGTACCGCGCGAGCACCGAGGGCTTCACGGAGAACCAGAGCGGAGTCCTGAGCTGCAGTGAGAGCGTGGGGAAAACGTCGCCGCGGAAGTAGTCGGCGTCGTTGGAGCGGAGGTAGCCGCCCGACGATTCGAGAGCGTAGTAGAGCGGGGTCGTGCCGATTCGATTCGGATAAATGCGGTACTGGACCGACGGGAGCTGCTCGTAGATCTGCGAGCCGCTGCCCGTCAACTGTTCGCGCCTGTCCGCCTTGATGTTGAGTGAGTAGGTACCGGCATTTTTCGTCAGGTAGGCGGACGAGTAGATGTTCGAGATCGTGTTGATCTCGAAGTCGTCGTCGTAGCGTCGGAAGAACTCGAGATCCGAGAAGTCGGTGACGTCGACGACCCCGCGAAACCCCCCAGGGAGAGCTTCCTGGGTGTGCTTGTAGGAGTACTTCCACTTGAGCGAGTCGGTGCCGTCGAAGTCCGCGTCGGGGTCGTTGACGATGTAACCCTGAAAGCGCCCCGCGGTCGCCTCGGATGGCACGTAGCGCGAGTCGATCCCCAATCCCTGGAGGCCGTCGCTGTAATAGTCGCCCTGCAGCGTGGTGTCGGCCCAATCCCCGTGAGGAATGAAATACGACATCCCCACGTGCGTGCCGTAGCGGTCGGACGAGCCGAACTTCGGGATCAGGAAACCGCGCGAGCGGTCCGTCTTGGTAGGCCAGACGATGTAGGGAGTCCAGAAGAGAGGCAGCTTCTTCGCGCGAAACGACAGATTTTTCAGCCGCGCGTAGTCGTCGATGCTCACGACCCCGGTCGACACGCGGAACGACCACGCCGGGTTGTCGATGTCGCAGGAAGTGAAGACGCCGTCCGTGAGGCGAAAGGTGTCCTCGTCCAGTTTCTCGATCTTCGCCCCGGAGAAGTGAATCGAGGGCTCGAACGAGGCGCGCGCATTGAAAAGGGTGCCGGTCCTGCTGTCGAGATTGAAGATGACTCGCTCGGCGGAGAGCCGGTTAGGCCCCTGGTCGAGGATTACGTTGCCCTGCGCGTCGGCGTCCTTGGTCCGAAGGTTCACCGTGACCCGGTCGGCGCTCAGCTTGACGCCCTGGTAGTCGACCACGACGTTGCCTTCGAGGATCGCGTACTCGTCCTTGACGAGCTCCTGGTGCAAGGCCGACCACTTGACCCTGCCCCCTTTGCCCGTGCTGGAGAAGTCGAACTTGAACTTCGTGTCTTCCTTGTAGGCTCGCTCGACGTCGGGGTTGGGATTGACCTGCGCGAAGAGAGGAAGGGCGACGGACAAGGCGAGAACGTAGCTGAGGGCGTTTCGTAGCTTCATGCGGTCGCTTTTCGCTGGCGCATTGTACCCGGTTCGGCCCGATTCGCGTCGCCTAGAGACCGGGATGGCGGAGGAACCAGAGCCTCGTCTGCTCGATGTCGCGCCGGATCTGGTTGGTGAGCTCGAGCGCAGACTGGAATCGGCGTTCCCTGCGGAGCAGCTGATGAAAGTAGACGCGAACCTCGTCCTCGTAGACGTTCGAGTCGAAATCGAGGATGTGGCTCTCGATCGTCACGGCGTAGTTCTCGTACAGCGTGGGGCGCACGCCGATATTCGTGACACTCTCGAAGCCACGCGAGAACGAGTCGAACCGGCAGGTAGTCACGTACACGCCCGAGCCGGGGAAGAGGTCGTTGTAAGGATCGAGGTTCACGGTCGGGAAGCCCAGGCGTCGCCCGAGCCGGCGTCCCGTGGCGACGCGACCGTCGACGAAGTAGCTCCGGCCGAGCGCGAGGCGCGCAGTGCGCAGCGCCCCTTTCGTGATGGC
>JBPPMG010000520.1:0-2853 GCA_051305935.1 Thermoanaerobaculia bacterium | reverse complement strand
GCGGTCGGACATCCGCGAGATCGCTGAAGCGGGACCTGCCACGCCGGACCATCTCCTTCACCTCGGGCGCTACCCTCTCGTGCTCCCGCTCGAAGAAGGCTCCGATCCGCGCGAGGCGCTCTCGAGCGTTCTCGCCGCACATCGCGAGTGCTATGGTCGCTACTTCGCTGCGAACGCCGAGCCGGGCCAGGAGCCTCTCGCAGGCGATCCACGCGAAGTCATCGTTCCCGGCGTCGGTGTCTGGACAGCCGGGAAGGATGCGCGCGGCTCGCTCATCGTCCGCGACATCTTTCGCCACACGATGGCGATCGTCGAAGCGGCCGACGCCGGAGGGGGTTACCGCACCCTCGACGACCGCGAGATGATGCGCGGCGAGTACTGGCCCCTCGAACTGTACAAGCTGACCCTTCTTCCGCCCGAGAAGGAGCTCGCGCGCCATGTCGCCCTGGTGACGGGAGCGGCGCGGGGAATCGGAAAGGCGATCGCCCTGCGACTCGCGGCCGAAGGCGCGCACGTCGTCCTGACGGATCTCGACCTCGAAAAGTCGGAAGCCATCGCTACAAAGATTTGCAGAAGGAACGGCGCGGGCCGCGCGATCGCGGTCGAGATGGACGTAACCAGCCGCGCGTCGGTCGCTTCCGGATTCAGGCGCGCCGCGCTCGAATACGGCGGCGTCGACATCGTCGTCAGCAACGCGGGAATCGCCAGAGTCGGCCGGCTCGAGGAGCTGAGCGAGAGCGACTGGAACGACTCGCTCGCGGTCAACGCGACGGGTCACTTCCACGTCACGCGCGAGTCCCTTTCGATGATGAAGAGCCAGGGGCGCGGCGGATCGATCGTTTTCAACGCGACGAAGAACGTCACCTCACCGGGCGGCGGATTCGGCGCGTACAGCGTCTCGAAAGCCGCCGAGGCGCAGCTGTGCCGGATCGCAGCGATCGAGGCCGCTGCATTCGGCGTCCGAGCGAACATGGTCAACCCCGACGCCATCTTCGAGGACTCGCAGCTCTGGGAGGAGATCGGGGCCGGCCGTGCGGCCGCCCACGGTATCCCTCTCGAGCAGCTTCCCGACTTCTACCGGAACCGCAACCTGCTCCGCCAGCCGGTCACGGCCGAGGACGTCGCCGAGGCGGTCCTCTTTCTCGCGGGACCCCGGTCGGGCCGGACCACCGGCGCCATGATTCCGGTCGACGGCGGCATCCGAGAAGCGTTCCCTCGCTGACGGGCGGGACGCCCGCCCGTCATCCTGAGGGAGCGCCGCGCGAAGGAGAAGTTCTCGAACACCGTGAGCGCGACCGAAGGATCTCAAAATGACAGCATCCTGCCACCTGCCCGTTCCGCCGCACCAACCACCGCGATCTTCGCATTTTGAGATCCTTCGTCGGCGCGCACATTCCGAATGAGCAAGCTCGTCCCTCTCGCGCCTCCTCAGAGGCTGTGACGCCACCTGTGCCTGCCGTCACCGCACGAGGACCGGGGGCGGCGCGATGCTCTCGCCATGCCGACGATGACCACCGAAGCCACTGTCGACGAGCTCCTCTCACCCGCTCGGCGAGAGGCTCGTTCGCATCTTCTCGAGCACGAAGCCTACGCTCTTCTTCCGGCGCTCGGCATCCGCGTTCCCGAGCACCTCTTCGTCCCCTTCCAGGACAAGATCAATCCCGACCTGACTTCGCTCACGTTCGATGCGACGCGCCTCGTGGCGAAGGTCGTCGTCGAAGGTCTTCTTCACAAGAGCGACGGCGGCGGCGTTCTCTTCATCGACAATGACCCCGACGAGATCATCCGCGCGCATGGCCTGCTCCTCGAGAGGTTCCCTTCGGCCCGTGGAATCCTTTTCACCGAATGGATCGAGCACGACGCCTCCCCCTCGAGCGAGCTCCTCCTCGGGATTCGAAACACCCCCGACTTCGGCCCCATCGTGACCATTGGCGCGGGCGGGGTCCTGACCGAGTTCCTTTCGGCCAATCTCCTTCCAGGACGCGAGATCGCGATCTTTTCGCCTTCCGTCGACACGCCCGCATCGATCGAAAGAGCCCTCAGGGAGAAAGTGATCACACGCCTCGTGACCGGCGACGCGCGCGGGCAGAAGGCGAAAATGGCCCTCGGCGAGCTCGTCGCGCTCGTCACGAGCGCTCTCGAATTCGCGTCGTCCCACGTCCCCGGGGACATCACCGAGCTCGAGATCAATCCCTTCGTTCCGACCCGCAAGGGAGGGATCGCCCTCGACGCCGTCGTCAGGATCGCAGAGCCCGAGACTCCCGTCCCGGCGCCGCGACCTCTCGAGAAGATCGACCGTCTGCTCCACCCGCGATCCATCGCGATCGCGGGAGTCTCCCGATCGGCCAACCCCGGCCGCACCATGCTGAACAACCTACTCGCCGCGGGGTATCCAACCGATTCCATCACGGTGATCAAGCCAGGTGAGGAATCGATCGCCGGGTGCCGCTGCGTCGCGGACCTGGAGTCACTTCCCGAGCCGGTCGACCTTCTACTGCTCGCGGTCCCCGCCGAGGCGATTCCCGAGGCGATTGAAACGGCCGTCGCGCATCAGAGTGCGGAGAGCATTCTCGTGATTCCGGGGGGGCTGGGAGAGAGCGAAGGATCGGCTTCGCTCGAGACGCGGATCCGTGAAGCGCTCGACCGCTCGAGGAAGAGCTCGTGGGGCGGGCCGGTCGTCAACGGAGGTAACTGCCTAGGCTTCCAATCCCGCCCCGGAAACGTGGATACGATTTTTCTCCCGACCTGGAAGCTCGAAGATCCCGGACAGCCGCGATCCGAAGCTCCCGTTGCGATCGTCTCCCAGAGCGGCGCGCTCGCAGTCTCGAAGCTGACCAAGCTCGCTCAACTCGC
>JBPPMG010000486.1:0-54599 GCA_051305935.1 Thermoanaerobaculia bacterium | reverse complement strand
GCGGTTGCCTTCTACCGCGACACGCTCGGGATCACCCTCGCGTTCCAGGTCCCGAACATGGCGTTCTTCGTCTGCGGCGGGCTCCGGATCATGATGACGCGCCCGGAGCCCGGGCAGCCGGCGGGCAACTCAGTGCTCTACTTCGTGACCGACGGCATCGAGACGCGGCACGGCGAGCTCGCGGAGAAAGGGGTCCGCTTCGAGGGCGACCCACATCTCATCGCGAAGATGCCCGACCACGATCTCTGGATGGCCTTCTTCCGCGATTCGGAAGAGAACCTCATGGCGCTGATGGAGGAGAAGCGCGCCTGACGGGCTTCCCGGCCTCGCCGGTGGTGTAGAGTTCGGTCGCGATGGATAAGGCCGAACGGCTGTCGGTCACGCTCGTGCTCGCCGCGGCCACGGCCCTAGCCGTCGCGGCCCTGATCCTCGTCGCCGAGCACGGCGTCGACGTCTTCCTTTCGGATCAGTGGATGATCAACGCTCCGTTCTTCGAGGGCGACGGTCCCTTGGGAGCGTTCCTACTCCAGCACGGGCCGCACCGAATCGGCGGTGGCTCGCTCGTAACGTGGGCCGGCCTCAGCGCGAGCGGCTGGGACGCGCGCGCCGACTCCGTCGCGGTCATCGCGATCTGCCTTCTCTCGTGCCTGGCGGCGCTCGCACTCAAACGGAAGCTGTTCGGGCGCATCGACGGGCTGGATCTCGTCATCCCGGCGATCGTGCTCAACCTCGTGCAGGTCGAAGCGGTCGTGCTGGTGCCGATTCCTGCGCACGGCGTGCTTCCGACGCTCTTCCTGCTTCTCGCGTGCCTCGCCTTCGCGTCGCCTTCCGGCTGGTCGCGCGCGATCGCTCTCTCGCTGCTTGCGCCGCTCCTGCTCTTCACCGGCTTCGGCATGGTCGCGGCTCCGATCCTTCTCGCGCTCTTCGCGCACGATGCCTCGCTCGCTTTGCGGCGGGACGGGCCCCGCGCTTCGGCCCCCCATCTCCTTCCCGTCGTCGCCCTCGCCTGCGCGTTGCCTCTCTTTCTTGCGGGATATCGCGTCGAGCCCGGCACGCCCGCGTCGCTCGTGGAGTCGTTCCGGTTCGCGGCGCTCATGCCGGCGCGCTTCGGCTCGATCGAGCTCGGGCGGTTCGGCGGGCTCGCAGTGTTCGCGGGCGCGGTGCTTCTCGCGGCGATGACCGGCATGGCCCTTCAGCGACTGGCGCGCGTTCTGCGTGCGCCAGAGGATACCCGGAGCCGCGCGATCTTCACGCTCTCGGCATTCACTCTTCTTTTCGTCGCGCTCGCCGCGGCCGGACGCGCTGCCCAGGGAGCGCAGTACGGCCAGTCGTCGCGCTACATGCCGTTGATGGTCCCGGGCATGCTCGCTCTCTATTTCGCGGCGCGCAGCGTCGAACGAAAAGGTGTGAGGGTCGCGCTGACCGCTTTCGTCGTCGCACTTTCGGCCGGTGCGGTCCTTCCCGTTTCGCTTCAGCACGACCGGTCGACCGTCGCGTTCTCGGAGGCGCGACGCGACTGGCGCGATTGCTATCTCGTGACACGCGACGCGCAGCAGTGCGCGGAGCGCGCGCGGATGCCGGTGTGGGTCGGACCGTACGGCGACGAGTTCCAGGCGCAACTCGACTTCCTCGAGCGCAATCGGCTGAGCCTGTTCCGAGCGCGCGATTGACCAACGGCATTCACCACGAATACGGCCACCATCGGAACAACTACGGCGGCATCGTCTGGTGGGACATGCTCTTCGGAACGTGGGAGAACCCCGCCGAGTTCGTCTCCAGCTGCGGCTTCGACGACGCCAAGGAACAGAAGCTGCTGCCGATGCTCGTGTTCATGGACGTGCACCGGCAGCCGCCGCTCACCTCCTGATGATGAGCTGGGGATCGATCTTGAAGGGCTCCCCTCTCTTCGGGGTGATTTTGATTCCGTAGCTGATTCTCCCCGCCTTCCTGTGCTTGACCCTGTTGAGCGTGCAACTGATTCCGATCACGCGGTTGTTCGCGTCGAAGACTTCTCCACACGGCGCATCGCGCTCGTCGAGCTCCGCGAGATCGTTCGGATCCGACTTCTCGGGCTTGTACGAAACGGCGAATGCCCGTGCTCCCTCCGCATACCAGACGAGGTCGGTCGCCTGTTTGCAGAGCTCGATGCTGGCCGGAATCTTCACCGACTTCTCGGTCGTGGCATCGATGTAGACCGTCACGGGCGTGTCGCAGTTCCGGCCCGCGATCGTCGTCTCCATCACGTGCGACTCCTCTGTCGGTTTCGACGTCACGCATCCCGCGAACACCAGGAGTGCAACTGCCACAGTCAGTGCTTGCCTCATCATCCACTCCCTTTTCTGGTTTCCTCGCCGAGTCTTTCGGCGAGCGCTTTGTCGTTTCTCAGGCTTTCGAGCTCGGGATCTCTCGTGAGCTCCTCGACGCTGTAGCCGCGTGCGAGGGCGGCCTCGATCGCGGACACTGCGCGCTCGCGTGCGCCAGCCACCTCGAAGGCGACTCCGGCCGCGTAGAGCGCGTACGCATCGTCCGGGGCGAACTCGATTGCCATCGAGGCAAGCGTGATCGCGCGCCTTCTGTCCCCGGATTTCGCGTAGCTCGCGGCCAGCATCGCGAGCGCGTTGCCGTCGCGCGGCCGCAATGCGAGGTCACTCTCGCCGAGCGCGATTGCCCGTGCATACGCATCACGCGCCTTCGCGGTGCGCGTCGTGCTCCATCGATAGGCGTCGCCGAGGTTGACCCAGATGAACCAGGAATCGGGATTCAGCGCCGTGGCCCTCTCGAACGCATCCGCGCTCTCGTCGTAGCGTCCCATGAAAAACAGGCAGGTCCCGCGGTTCGAGTAGGCGTCAGCGTTCGGCCGCTCGGCGAGCGAACGGGCGTAGATCCGCAGGGCCTCCTCGTGCCTCCCCATCTGCTGGTACGTGGCCCCGAGGTTGTTCAGGACGCGAATGTTGTCGGGCGTGAGCGCGATCGCCGCGTTGAAGGCGCCCAGCGCTTCCTCGTAGCGACCTCGAACGAGATGGAAGACGCCGAGGTGGTTGTGCCCGACCCATAGGTTAGGCCGCAACGCGATCGCCTGCCTGTAGATTCGTGCCGCTTCCTGGTCGTTCCCACCGTCGGCCAGGGCGCTCGCGAGTCCGATCATGGCGTCGTCTCGATCGGGCTGCAGCGACAACGCCGCGCGAAACGCCTCCACGGCTTCCTGCCCTTTCCCGACGAGGGCGTTCACTTCTCCGAGCGTCGTGTAGATCTCGGCGCTTCGTTCGCCGGTTGCGAGCGCGCGCTGGCACGTTTCCGTGGCGAGCACCCCGTACTTCGGATCGTCGCCGATCATTCGTTTCGCGAGGTACGCGCGCGCGAGCGTCGCGAGGACGGCGGGCGAGTCGCCGAGCCCGGAGAGAATCTCGATCGCTTCGTCGACCGAAGCCGGATTCTCGTCACGGACGAGATGCCCCACGGCCTCGAGATAGCGATCCTGCTGAAACGTCTTCGGCCCCGCCGCGCTGCCTGACGCGGGCGGCGCGCCACCGAACGTCTCGAGCAACTTCTCGGCAAGCCGGTCCTGGATCGCGAACAGGTCGGCGTACGCCCCTTCGACCGAATCCCCGGCAACCTGGAGCCCGCTCGCGTCGGTGATCGTGTAGGTCACTCGCAACGTCTCGCCTGAACGCTGAAGCGAGCCGCGGAGAAGGCGGTTCGCGCCCAGCTCGCGACAGATCGCGCGGGCATCGTCGGCCCCAGGCCGCCCCGGCTCCGACACGGGGCCTTCCATCACGCGAACGTTCCCCGACCCTCCGAGTCGCGCGCTGATCGTCTGCGCGAATCCTTCGCCGAGATAGGGGCTCAGCGACTCCGGCGAGACGTCGCGGAACGGCTGGACCGCCAGGTAGATCGTCTCGTCGCTCGCGCCTCCCCCGGCGCGTGGAGCGCTCACGTCGTGCCGCGCCGCGAGCCAGACTCCGATCAGCGCCGCCAGGACAAGCACGACGATCACTCCTGCGACCACGAGCCTGGTCGCCGACCCGGCCTTTGCGAGCGGCGCGACCGGCGCCGACGGCGTCGCGTCGCTCATACGGTCGCGCGCGAGCTCGATCTCGCGCGCAAGGTCCGCCGTCGACTCGTAGCGGTCGTCCCGGTCCTTCCGCAGACACCGATCGACGATCCACTCGACGGAGTTCGGAACACGCGGGTTGAGGGTCGACACTTTCTCCGGTTCCTGGTAGACGATCGACCCGATCAGATCGATCGGCGTCGAGCCGGCGAACGGCCTCTTTCCGGTCATCATCTCGAAGAGCACCGCGCCGAACGAAAACTGGTCCGAGCGGTAGTCGATTGTGTGCCCGCGCGCCTGCTCTGGCGACATGTACGCGGCCGTGCCCATCACGAGCCCCGGCGTCGTGATCAGCTCGTGCTTCGCGGTGTCGTCGTCGGGACCCACGGTATCCGGCTCGAGCTTCGCGAGCCCGAAGTCGAGGAGCTTCACGTAGCCGGTTTTCGTGATCATCACGTTCTCGGGCTTGAGGTCGCGATGGACGATCCCTTTGTCGTGCGCCGCGGCGAGCCCGTCGGCGATCTGCCCCGCGATCGTCAACAGCTTGCGCATCGACAGCGTCCCCTCGGTCAGCAACTGTCGAAGGCTCTTCCCGTCGACGAGCTCCATCGCGATGAATGGCCGGCCGTCGTGCTCGCCGATCTCGTACACGGTGATGATGTGAGGGTGGTTGAGCGCCGAGGCGGCACGCGCCTCGCGATCGAACCGCTGGAGGCGCTCGTCGCTGGCGGAGTGCTTGTCGGCGAGGAACTTGATTGCGACTTCGCGGTTCAGACGGGGGTCGCGGGCGCGAAAGAGCACACCCATGCCACCCGCTCCGAGCGGAGCGATAATCTCGTACGCTCCGACGCGTTCCCCTGACTTCACCATTCGAGGTGAGGCGATTGTACGCCGGGAGGGACGGGGAGGTCAGAGAAGCCGGATATCTGCCGGTTCTCACTTCTTCATTCTCCATTCGTCGTTCGACATTCTTCATTTCGGTTTTCTGTGCAACTACGGCAACCGAAATGTCGAATGGAGAATGGGGAATGGAGAATCAGTGTCCGCTGGCGAGTACCTTTTCGGAGAACCGCTCGCGGAATTACGCGCCCCGCCCCCGCGCTTCCCTTCGCCGTGACCGCCCGTCCCCATCTCCTCGGCATGCTGCCCTCCGACCTCTCGTCGTTTCTGCGCGGGCAGGGAATCGAAGTACGCGACGACGAGGCGCGGCGCATTCTCGCGCACGCGATCACGCGCGGGCGCGACGGTTTCCCCGAAGCGCGCCCCGTGCCGAAGCGCGTCGAGGAGGCGATCGGGGCTCTCGTCGATCGCAGAAAGCCCGAGATCCTCGAGCGGGCGACCGACCCTTCCGACGGCTTCGTCAAGTACCTCTTTCGGCTTCACGACGGGGCGCTCGCCGAAGCAGTGCGGATCCCGCTCGAGAAGAAGGACCGCTTCAGCGTTTGTCTCTCGAGCCAGGCGGGATGCGCGATGGGTTGCCTCTTCTGCGCGACGGGACGGCTCGGGCTCGCGCGGCATCTCGAAGCCTGGGAGATCGTCGCGCAGCTCGTCGCGGTGCGCGACGAGGCGCCGGGTCGCGTTAGCGGCGCGGTCTTCCAGGGACAGGGCGAGCCGCTTCACAACTTCGACGCCGTGACGAAGGCCGCGCGGATTCTCTCGCATTCGTGCGGCGGCGCGATCTCGGGCAGTGCGATCACGATCTCGACGGTCGGGCTCGTTCCGGGGATTCTCAAGCTCGCCAGCGACCCTCCCCCGTGGCGGCTCATCGTCTCGCTCACTTCCGCGATCGAGGAGAAGCGGCGCTCGCTCATCCCGACCGGCGGCGCTTGGAGCGTCGATGAGGTCGCCGCTGCCGTGCGTGCCTACCAGCACGCTGTCGGCGGACGCGTCACCGTCGCGTGGGTTCTCCTCGGCGGGGTGAACCACGGCCCGGACGAGGTGGAAGCGCTGGCGCGCCTCTTCGACGGCGTGCCGCTCCGCTTCAACCTCATCGACGTGAACGACGCGCGCCCCGATGGCTTTCGCCGCGCGACCGACGCGGAGCGCGAGGCATTCCGCGACGCGCTGCAGGCGTTAGGCTCGCCGGTCGTCCGTCGCTACTCCGGCGGCGTCGCGAAGCATGCGGCCTGCGGGATGCTGGCGTCGGTGAGAAGTGGAGAATCGAATGAGGACGTGACGGTCGAGAGGATTTCTCCGTAGCACCGGGGAGCCTCCCGAGGTCCGCGAAACGCACGTCTTGTCGCCCTGAGCGCAGCGCAGGGCCTCTCACGCTTCTACCGTCGCGCCACGGGCAACCAGCCCGGGTCCCCAGTCTCAGCGCACATCCGCCATGCGTCGTGCGGCCTCGTCGACAAGATCGACCAGATGCGGATTCACCGCGCGAATCAGCTCTTCCTTCCTCACACGCTTCCATCCCTTCAGCTGCTTCTCTCTGAGCAACGCCTCGCGCACATCTCCGAACTCCTCGTAGTACACGAGCCTGGTGACTCGGTACTCTCGCGTGAACTCGCTGCCTCCACGCGAACGGTGCTCATCGACCCTGCGAAGCAGGTTGCTCGTGACACCGATGTATAGCGTGGTGCCACCTTCGTTCATCAGGATGTAGACGAAGTAGCACCGGTCGCTCGCCATTTCTCGAGGATACCTCGGTTGGTCTCAAGCTTCGGCCCGTGGCGCGATGGTATAAGCCTGAGAGGCCCTTCGCTTCGCTCAGGGCGACAAGCTGCGCGGGCGGCGCCCGGCTGCCCGTCCGGCGCGAGTCAAACTCTCAGCGCGACGCCGAACTCGCGCATCAGGACCGCGACGCGTTCGTGCTCGGCGACCAGCCGTTCCGTCCGGCCTTCCCGCGTCGTCATGATGAGGCGGTCGTTCGCGAGACTCACGCGCCCTTCGGGCGTCGCGCGGCTGCAGATTCTACGGCGAGTGAATCCTGAGTCGGGCGAGGTCTGCTGCCAGACGCACATCGGCGCGTAGTCGGCGACGGAGCGCGGGGTCAGCGTGAACGTGTACGCGACGCGCGCCGAGCCGTCAGCTTCGTGCTGCATGAGCGCAAGCTCGTGTCCGTCGTCTCGCACGCTCCACGCGCGCCCGAGCGGATCTCCGCCCGATTGCGGCGACGGATCGTCGAGATCGAGGGGGCGGCGGAACGAATCGCCGAATCCGACGTCGGCGAGCCATCGATTCCCTCCGGCCCGCACCAGCAGCGCCATGTGGTCGAACGCCGGTCCCAGAACGCCTTCGTCATTCGCGACGCGCGCCGAGAGCATGTCGAGATCGAATCCGAGCCCCGCGAGCAGCGATGCGAAGTGACCGTTCAGCTCGTAACAAAACCCTCCGCGCTTCCTCACGACGAGCTTGTCGTGAAGGCGATCGGGTTCGAGCACGATCTCGCGCCCCGCGTGGATGTCCAGGTTCTCGAACGGCACCACGAGGAGGTGCGCTTCGTGAAGCGCCGCGAGGGTGGCGAGATCGGGCGCGGTCGGTATCGACCAGCCGAGCCTCGCAAGGTAAGCCACGATGTCGTCGCGGTTCATCGGGATTGCTTCAGGGTAGACGAGATTCGTGCGGCGCGAACATTCTCGTCTCCGTGCGGCGCGACGTGCCGCAGACCAGCAAGTGTGCCAAATCCTCGTCCGCCTCCGGCGCGCAGGCAGGAGTGCCTGCGCCACATCGACATCACATCGACAGGCCGCTCAGTTCGTCGAGTCGGCGCCCGCGACCGGCGGAGGCGGGAACGCTCCGCTCGGCGCGATCGCGTTCACATTCTGGAAGCCGCGCGGGAGCTTGAGACCGCGCTGCGCGCGCTTGCCGGCGTATACCTCCAGGTCCTCGCCCTTGATCGTCGTGAACCGCTTGCCCGCGAACACTGTGAGCGCGCCGCCTTCGGGAATGACCGCGACGCCGACAACGTGCTCGCCGGGAAGCAGCCCTTTCGCCTTGTGGATCCGGATCGTCTGCACCCCCTTGCCACGCGGGAGCAGGGGCAGCTCGCTCGCCAGGAAGAGGAGGAGCTTCCCTTCGTTCGTCACGGCGGCGACACGGTCGGTTTCGTGGTTCGTCAGTCGCTGGGGCGTCAGAGCGCGAGCTCCCTTGCCGACGTTCACCGCCGACTTGCCGGCGCGGATTTTCGTCTGCAGATCGTCGAGCTTCGCGACGAAGCCGTAGCCGTTGTCGGTCGCGAGAAGGTAGAGATCCTCCGCCTCGCCCATCGCGACGCCGACGAACGATGCGCCCGGAGGCGGCGACGTGCTCGACGAGAGGGGCTCGCCGTGGCCCTTCGCGGAAGGAAGTGAATGCGCGGCGACCGAGTAGGACCGCCCCGTCGTGTCGAGGAAGACCGCCGACTGGTTCGACTTCCCGCGGGCCGCGTGGAAGTAGCCGTCGCCTGAGCGGTACTGCAGCGCCGTCGGGTCGATGTCATGGCCCTTCGCCGCTCGCACCCAGCCCTTCTCGCTGAGGACGACGGTGACCGGTTCCGACGGGACGAGCGCCGTCTCGTCGATCGCCTTCGCCGCAGCGCGCACGACGATCGGCGAGCGCCGCGGGTCGCCGAACGCTTCGGCGTCCTCGATCAGCTCGCGGCGCACTTCCTTGCGCAGCCGCGCCTTCGACTCGAGGATCTTCGCGAGGCGGTCGCGTTCGGCGGCGAGCTCTTTCTGCTCGCGGTTGATCTCGATCTCCTCGAGCTTGTTCAGGTACTTGAGCTTCAGGTCGAGGATCGCGTCGGTCTGAAGGTCCGTGAGGTCGAAGCGCTCCATGAGCGCCGACTTCGGATCGTCTTCGAAACGAATGATGCGAATCACTTCGTCGACGTTGAGATAGGCGACGAGGTAGCCGTCGAGGATGTGGAGCCGCCTGAGTACCTCGTCGAATCGGTGCTGCAGTTTCTTTCTGACCGTCTCAGTGCGGAAGTCGAGCCACTCCTCGAGCAGGTCGCGCAGCCCGAAGACGCGCGGCCGTCCGTCCATGCCGATCATCGTCAGGTTCACGCGGTACGAACGCTCGAGGTCGGTGGTCGCAAACAGATGCGCCATCAACTCTTCGAGGTCGACGCGATTCGAGCGCGGCACGACGACGAGGCGCGTCGGATTCTCGTGGTCCGACTCGTCGCGCAGGTCGTCGACCATCGGCAGTTTCTTCGCCTGCATCTGCGCTGCGATCTGCTGTAGCACCTTGCTCCCCGACACCTGGTACGGAAGCGCCGTGATGACGACGTCGCCATCCTCGCGTTCCCATTTCGCGCGCATTCGGAACGTTCCGTTGCCACTGTGGTAGATCGTCCGCAACTCCTCGGCAGGAGTGATGATCTCCGCTTCGGTCGGCAGGTCGGGCCCGGGAATCAGCTCGCAGATCTTCTCGAACGAAACGTGCGGGTCGTCGAGGATCGCGATGCAGGCGCTCACGACCTCGTGCAGGTTGTGCGACGGGATGTCGGTCGCCATGCCGACCGCGATACCCGACGCGCCGTTGAGGAGGACGTGCGGGAGCCGCGACGGAAGGAGCTTCGGCTCCTCCATCGTGCCGTCGAAGTTAGGGCCCCACGCCACGGTGCCCTGGTCGAGCTCGGAGAGGAGCGTGTCGGCAAAACGAGTCAGGCGCGCTTCGGTGTAGCGCATCGCGGCGAACGATTTTGGATCGTCGGCCGAGCCCCAGTTTCCCTGCCCGTCGATGAGCGGGTAGCGCATCGAGAAGGGCTGCGCCATGAGGACCATCGCCTCGTAGCAGGCGGAGTCGCCGTGCGGATGATACTTGCCGAGCACGTCGCCGACCGTGCGGGCCGACTTCTTGTGCTTCGAGGAGGCCGAGAGGCCGAGCTCCGACATCGCGTAGATGATCCTGCGCTGGACCGGCTTCAGCCCGTCGGCGACGTTAGGCAGCGCGCGGTCGAGCACGACATACATCGAATAGTCGAGGTATGCCTTCTCGGCGAACGTCGCGACTTCGATCCGCTCGGTCTCGGCGTGCGAGGAGGCGCGCAGCTTGAGCTGATCGGAGTCGCGGCCTTTGGATGATCTGGGCTTCCTTGCCATCGGGGTGGGAGGATACGGCGAAACCTGAGAATTTAGAATTGAGAATTGAGAGAGAGAGGGGCTGGCGACACGGGCGAGTTCCTCAAGGCCCATTCGAAGGGCGGCTTCAACTGGCCTGATGTGGTGCAGGCACTCCTGCCTGCGCGCGGCGCGAAGCGCCACCCAATGCCTGAGGCCCGAAACGACCCGGTCGCCTCCGGCGGCGCGCAGGCAGGAGTGCCTGCGCCACATCCTCCGGTCCGGCACTCACTCTACCAATTGTGGAATTCGGAGACGCGGGGAAGGTGCACCACGCGAAAACCCCCGATTTTCGCGTGGTTTCGGAAGCGAACCATGCTTCTCGTTGACCGTTTCGGCGGGGCGGCCCTAGACTCCTCGACAACACACACGGCCGTTCGTCGGCGACGCACTGGCGCGCGCGGGCTGTATCGTCCACGCCCGCTTCGAACGAATCGCAGAACGAAACGAGGAGAGATCGCGAATCATGGCGACGAACATTCCACCTGAAAAAATGAAAGCCGCCGAGGCGGCCCTCACCCAGATCGAGCGTCAGTTTGGCAAGGGCTCGATCATGCGGCTCGGACAGAGAGAAGTCGTGCCGATCGCCTCCATCTCGACCGGCTCGATCGGCGTCGACGCAGCGCTCGGCGTCGGCGGCGTGCCGCGCGGCCGCATCATCGAGATCTTCGGCCCCGAGTCGTCGGGCAAGACGACGATGTCGCTGCAGGTCATCGCCGAGGCGCAGAAAGTCGGCGGCATCGCGGCATTCATCGACGCCGAGCACGCGCTCGATGCCGAGTACGCGCGGAAGCTCGGTGTCGACATCGAGAACCTGGTCGTCTCGCAGCCTGACAGCGGCGAGCAGGCGCTCGAGATCGCCGAGATGCTCGTCCGCTCCAACGCGGTGGACATCATCGTCATCGACTCGGTCGCGGCGCTCGGTCCGCGCGCCGAACTCGAGGGAGAGATGGGCGACTCGCACGTCGGCCTCCACGCCCGGCTCATGTCGCAGGCGCTCCGCAAGCTCACCGGCATCGTCTCGAAGTCGAAGACCTGCCTCATCTTCATCAACCAGATCCGCGAGAAGATCGGCGTGATGTTCGGCAGCCCCGAGACGACCACGGGCGGCCGCGCGCTGAAGTTCTACTCGTCGGTCCGCCTCGACATCCGCCGCATCAGCTCGCTCAAGGACGGCGAGGCAGTGATCGGCTCGCGCGTGAAGGTGAAAGTGGTGAAGAACAAGTGCGCGGCGCCGTTCCGCCAGGCCGAGTTCGACATCATGTACGGCGAGGGCGTTTCGAAGCTCGGCGAGCTGATCGACTACGGCATCGAGCACAAGATCGTCGAGAAGTCGGGCTCCTGGTTCTCCTACGGCGACATGCGTCTCGGACAGGGCCGCGACAACTCCAAGAATTTCATCGGCGAGAATCCGCAACTGATGGTCGAGCTCGAGTCGAAGGTCCGCAAGGCACTCGGCATCGGCGTGCCTGAGCTGACGGTGATCGAAGGCGGCGACGCCAGGGAACAGAAGAAGGCGGCGAAGTAGCTCTTCGCGGGCACCCGGACAGTTCGTCCGCGCGCCATCGTTTCGGTGAATCGCCTCCTTCCATCGCGGGCGGGCTTCGGCCCGCCCGCTTCAGTTCCGGAGCGTTCCGGTCGCAGAAGCAGAGAGCCGTAGCCCGCAACTAACATCCTTGCGCGAGGCAACGAGTGCGCCCGCGAATGCCTGCCTCGATCCAGCGGTTTGTGTCTTCATGACTACGTGTCCACGCTGCGCGTCATCGATAGCGAACGGAGCTCGTCGAAGGGAGACGAGCGCCACGCCGGCGGGAGCGCGTTTGCGATCGACACGAAGCGAGCAATAAATCAGCAAGCATTAGGGAGTAATTATGACAAATGATAAACGTATTACGTTCGTCTCTATCTCGCTCCTTCTCGTCGCGATGCTCACCGCCTGCTCTCAGGAGCCCGGCGCTGTCGCGCAGCGCAAAATGCGCAGCGCCTTCGGGGAAGACGCGAAACTGATCGAGGTGAAGATCGAAGGATCGACGGCGACGCTAACCGGGACTGTATCCGAGCGCTCGACGCAGGAACTGGCCGAGGAGGTTGCGCGAAGCATTCCGGGAGTGACCTCGGTGAACAATCGGCTCACCGGACCGCAGGCTCGGGGGCTCGACAAGTTGCGGACGGAAGCGATGGATGCGGCGCTCGAGATGTCGGTGAAGGGCGCGCTCGTTCGCGATGCCGGCTCGTCCGTGGCACAGGCGCTGGAGATCGAGGCGGCGGACGGCGTCGTCTCCCTTCGCGGCACCGTGAGCACGGGCGAGTCACGCAATGGCGCGCTCGCTACTGCCGGGCGCGTCGAGGGCGTGCGCAAGGTCGTCGATCTCATCGAAGTCGGCGCCTCGTCGAAGTAACGCCGACGGAAGGATCCCGGATGACCCCGGGTTCCGACCTGTCGAGCAACACGAGAATCGGAGGCAGCCTATGAAAACATTCCTTCTTGCAGTCATCGTCGCGACGCTGGCGGTTGCATACGCCGGAAACACAGCAGCAGCGCCCTCTGCGGTCGATCTCGAGGCAAAACTCTCGGCGAAGCTCGTCGAGGCGTTCGGCGACGACGCGCTGACGATTCGGGTGACGTATTTCGATGGCAAGGCCATTCTCACCGGCAAGGTCGTCGAGCGCTCGACGCAGGAGCTCGCCGAGCAGGTCGCGCTCTACTTCGAGGAGATCTCGAAGGTCGACAATCAGCTTCGCGCGGAGAAGGACCGGAAGCTGATGGACGGCCAGCTCCAGGACGAGAGCCTTGACGCGATGCTCGAAACCGAGGCGAAGGCGGCGCTTGCCGGGGAGATCGGATCGCACGCGAAAGACGTGAATGTCGAGGCCGCAGACGGCATGGTCGCGGTTCGGGGGACGGTCCCCGACGACGCGCGACGCAAACTTGCGATCGACACGCTCTCGAGCCTCTCGCGGATCTCGAAAGTCATCGACCTGCTTCGGGTGAAGTAGCCTCTACAACGATGGGAAACTCCTTCGGCGTTTCGTCCGACCTCGGCGAAGCGATGCGCGTCGACCTGGCGTTGACGCAAGCACCCTTCTCGCTTTCGCGACGTGAGGCAAAGCGTGTGCTCGACGCAGGGCGTGTCCTTCTTGATTCGAGGCCCGTAGGCGTCGCGTCGAGAGTCGCCGCTGCAGGCGCTCATCTCACTCTGCTCGAACCTGAAGTCGCTGTGCCGTTGCTGCATCTCGACGAGAGGCTTCTCGTCGCCGACAAGCCTCAGGCGATCCCGACGCAACCGAGCCCGGGAAGCTCCAATCCCTCTCTGCTCGAAGTCGTCGCCTCGATGCTCAAGCGCCAGGGCGAGGCGTCGGACCTTTTCCTCGTCCATCGCCTCGACACGAACACGACCGGCGTGATCGCGTTCGCGCGGACGCGGCAGTTCTCCGAGCGCCTGTCGAAGCTGATCTCCGGTGGCACCAGCGAGAAGGTCTATCGCGCGATCGTCGTCGGCAGGCTCGACGGAGCGACGGCGATCGACGCGCCGATCGGCCGGCTCGCGGGCAATGTTTTCCACGTACACGAGACGGGAAAGCCTTCGCGGAGCGAGGTGAGCGTCCTCTCTGCGAACGATCGCGCCTCGCTTGTCGAAGTGCGGATTGCCACCGGTCGCACGCACCAGATCCGGGTGCACCTCGCACACATCGGGCATCCCGTGCTGGGCGACCGGAAATACGGCCGCGGGCTCCAGCCTTCCACGCAGCCTTCGCGCCCGATGCTCCATGCCCTGCGCCTCAACCTCCCTGGAATCGGCGTCTTCTCCGCTCCGTCACCTCCCGATTTCGAGGCGGTCGCGAGCGACTTCGGGCTCGCCACTGTCACCGCAACGTAGCGCTCCTGCGGCCCTCCGCAAGGCGATTCTGGTAGCATCGGACGCGTGAGCGAGATGCCTGTTTTCCATGCGACGACGATCCTCTGCGTCCGGCGGGGCGACAAGGTGGCGATGGCCGGCGACGGTCAGGTCACCGTCGGCACCACCGTGATGAAGCACAGCGCGGCCAAAGTGCGACGCCTTTACGACGGGAAGATCATCGCCGGCTTCGCCGGTTCCGCGGCTGACGCCTTCGCGCTCTTCGCGCGCTTCGAAGCCAAGCTCGACGAGTATCGCGGCAACCTGGAGCGCTCCGTCGTCGAGCTCGCCAAGGACTGGCGTCTCGACAAGTACCTCCGCCAGCTGCAGGCGCTGCTCATCGTGGCGAACAACGAGCGCTCGTACCTGATCTCGGGGACGGGTGACCTGATCCAGCCCGACGACGGCATGCTCGCCATCGGCTCCGGCGGCCCCTACGCACTCGCCGCTGCCCGCGCCCTCATGGCCCACACCGAGATGTCGGCCGCCCAGATCGCCGAAGAAGGCCTTCGAATCGCCTCGACGATCTGCATCTACACGAACGACCACATTACGGTCGAGGAACTGTGAAGGGGCCGGGGGAGTTGTTAGTTGTTAGTTGTTAGTTGTTAGTTGTTAGTTGTTAGTTGTTAGTTGTTAGACGGGCAGCGCCGGCTGGGCGGTTTCCGCACCAAAACGCAATCCACCGACGAATCAACCAGAATAAACAGAACGATTAATCGATACATTTTTAATAACTAAAAACTAACAACCCGAAACCCGCCTGCGTCCAGAGACAAACTATGGCCATCCCCCTCCCCGGACACATCGAAGAGCTGCGCGAGACGGCCGACCGTCTCACGCCGAAGCAGATCGTTGCCGAGCTCGACAAGCACATCGTCGGCCAGCATGCGGCCAAGCGCGCCGTATCGATCGCGCTGCGCAATCGCTGGCGCCGCCAGCAGCTCCCGCCCGAGCGCCGCGAGGAGATTGCGCCGAAGAACATCATCATGATCGGGCCCACCGGGGTAGGGAAGACGGAGATCGCGCGGCGTCTCGCGAAGCTGACCCGCTCGCCGTTCCTCAAGATCGAAGCGTCAAAGTTCACCGAAGTCGGCTACGTCGGACGCGACGTGGAGACGATCGTCCGCGACCTGACCGAGCTCGCCGTGAAGATGGTCAAGGAAGAGCGCAAGGTCTCGGTCCGCGCACAGGCCGAGCGCAACGCGCGCGAGCGGTTGCTCGACCTTCTCCTGCCCGGCAAGCCGACGGCCTACCCGGCGTTCGTGGGTCCGGAGAGGAAGGAAGCCGACGAGCGCTCGGAGACGAGAGACAAGATGGCCGCGTGGCTCGACGAGGGAAAGCTCGACGAACGCGAGATCGAAGTCGAGGTCAAGGAGCAGTCGACGCCGTCGTTCGAGATCTTCACCCCGCAGGGGGTCGAAGAGATGGGCGTCAATATCAAGGACATGCTCCCCGGGCTCTTCGGCGGCAAGACGAAGAACACGAAGATGCGCATCGGCGATGCGCGCGAAGTGCTGATCGCGGAGGAAGCCGACAAGCTCGTCGACCAGTCGTCGGCGACGCACGAGGCGATCGAACGCGTCGAGCAGAGCGGTATCGTTTTCCTTGACGAGATCGACAAGATCGCCGGCCGCGAGGGTGTCCAGGGTCCCGACGTCTCCCGCGAAGGAGTTCAGCGCGACCTGCTGCCGATCGTCGAAGGGACGACGGTGAACACCCGCTACGGGATGGTGCGCACCGACCACATCCTCTTCATCGCCGCCGGCGCATTCCACGTATCAAAACCTTCGGACCTCATCCCCGAGCTGCAGGGCCGCTTCCCGATCCGCGTGGAGCTCGAGTCGCTCACCCACGCCGACTTCGTGCGCATCCTGCGCGAGCCGGAGCACGCGCTCACGACCCAGTACACCGAGCTGATGTCGACGGAGAAGGTCGGTCTCCGCTTCACCGACGACGCGATCGAGGAAATCGCGAAGTTCGCCGAGCAGGTGAACCATCGGATGGAGAACATCGGCGCGCGCCGGCTTCACACGATTCTCGAGCGGCTTCTCGACGAGATCTCGTACACGGCCGACGAGCGGGCGGGGACCGAAGTCGTCATAGACTCGGAGTACGTGCGCAAGGCTCTGAGCGACGTCGTCGAAGATGTCGACCTGAGCCGCTACGTGCTCTGATCGGCGGCGATCAGCGATATTCTTCCGTTCGGGAGACCTTGCCATGATTGCCTCGATCAACCCGGTCAACAACGCGCTGATCAAGTCGTTCGAGCCCGTCACTCCTGCCGCGATCGAATCCGCGCTGGCACGCGCTGCCGGAGCTTTCCTTCGACATCGAGAGACGCCGCTCGCGGAGCGGGCTGCGAAACTCGCGCGCGCGGCGGAGATCCTCGAATCCGATTCGGACCGCTACGGCCGTCTGCTCACGCTCGAAATGGGCAAGCCGATCGCGGCGGCACGCGCGGAGGTCGCCAAGTGCGCGCTCGCGTGCCGCTACTACGCCGAGCATGGCGCCTCGCTTCTCGCCGACGAGATCATTCCGACGAGCGCGCGACGTAGCCTGGTGCGCTACCAGCCGCTCGGCGTCGTGCTCGCGGTGATGCCGTGGAACTTCCCGTTCTGGCAGGTTTTCCGTTTCGCGGCGCCGGCGCTGATGGCGGGAAACACCGGCATTCTCAAGCACGCGTCGAACGTGCCTCAGTCGGCCCTCGCGATCGAGGAGATCCTGCGCCGCGCCGGATTCGACGGCGACGAGTTCCAGACGCTGCTCGCCACGTCGGCGCAGGTCGAGTCGATCCTCGTCGACGACCGGATCGCCGCCGCAACCCTCACCGGGAGCGAGGGCGCCGGGCGCAGCGTCGGCGCGATCGCAGGCCGCGAGATCAAGAAGGTCGTCCTGGAGTTAGGCGGAAGCGACCCGTTCGTCGTGATGCCGAGTGCCGAGCTCGACACCGCAGCCCGGGTCGCCGCGAAGGCGCGCTGCGTGAACAACGGCCAGTCGTGCATCGCGGCGAAGCGCTTCATCGTGCACCGCGACGCCGCCGAGGAATTCACGGTGAAGTTCGTCGCCGCGATGGGCGCGCTTCGCGTCGGCGATCCGATGGACGAGACGACCGACGTCGGCCCTCTCGCCACGCCGCAGATTCTCGACGAGGTCGCGGGCTACGTCGACGACGCGGTCTCGTGCGGCGCGAAGCTCCTCTGTGGCGGCAAGCGCATCGAGGGCCCTGGCAATTTCTATCCACCGACCGTACTGAGCGAGGTCCCTTCCACCGCGAAGATCGCGACCGAGGAGGTCTTCGGCCCCGTGGCGGCGCTCTTCGTTGCGAGCGACAGGGACGACGCCGTGCGGATCGCCAACGCCACGCCGTTCGGCCTCGGCGCAGCGGCGTGGACCCGCGACGAGGCAGAGCAGCGCTTCTTCGCGGAGCGGATCGAGGCGGGCCAGGTTTTCATCAATGCGATGGTGGCGTCCGATCCCCGGGTTCCGTTCGGCGGCATCAAGCGCTCGGGATTCGGCCGCGAGCTCGGGCCGCACGGGATCCGCGAGTTCGTGAACGCGAAGACGATCTGGATCGCGTAGGCCTACTTCTCCGCAAGCTCGAGCTCGGCGTCGACGACGAGAGAGAACCGTCCCCGCCCGGTCCGTTCGATCCGAACCGCGGGGCACTTCTCCTCGAGCCGCTTTCGCAGCAGGATCAGGCGGCTCTCCAGGTTGTCCTTGAACTCGGGAAGCCCGAGCGACTCGTCGAGGCGCAGCTCGCGATTCGAGAACTCAGTGCGTCCTTCGCGGGACCAGGAGGCGAGGAGTCTCCAGAGAATCCGCCCGGGGACATTGCGGATCAGGTACTCGTTGTCGACAAAGACGCAGTCGTCGGCGCGGTAATAGGTGAGCGTATGCCGACGCCGCGGCACACTCCTCGGGGCGACGAGCGCGGCTTTCGCGGGGGTCGATTGTTCGTCGTCTCCATCGGGCTCGGACATTCGGTCGATTCCGAGTGCGATCTGGTTCGCCGCAACCTCGAGGTAGCCCTCGTGCCATTCGTCGAATCCCGCGAGCTCGCGGCTTTCGGCAACGAGGACTCCGATGAGATCGACGCCCACGGTGAGCGGGATGATGAGCGTGCTCTGCGCGTCGGGGAGCCCGGGCAGCGGTATCTCCGGCGCAACGGGATGGCTCTCGCGCGACAAGACCTCGCGTCGCACGGCGCGTCCGTAACGGAGACTCGAATCGAGCCCCGCGATGCGTAGGATTCGCCGCTGTTTCGCGGCGGTCCCGATCAAGCCTTCGCCGATCACGACTTCCGCGCCGACGCCGCTTTCTCCGTAGCCGCGGCTCGCGACGGCGACGAGCCGGTCGCACGGGGCCTCGGCGACCAGAACCATCGTGTGCGCAAATCCGAAATAGCCGTCGAGCGCTTCGAGTACGGAAGAGAGCAACGTCTCGAGGTCTTCGGCCTTGTTGATCTGCTCGGAGACGCACTGAAGGCCGCGCAGCTCGGTGCGGCGGCCCGCCGCGCTGATCTGTTCATGCGAATCCTCTTCGGGCGGCGCCGCGAGAAAGCCATCGACGCGATCGACGCTGAGAACCTCGAATACGTCGGCCGACAGCAGTCGGAACACCCCGGCCATTCCCGTCTGCGATGCGATCGCCTCGATGCGGATCGCCATGGTGTCGAAGAGTGGACCGGTCGTTTCCGCTCGGAGGAACCGCAGCCGGAGCCGGTACGCCTCGAAGGTCACCGGATCCATGACCTGTGCGCTCGCCAGCGGATTGCTGTCGAGATTCCTGCGCGTCTTGTTGAAGAACTGGCACGACAGGGCGACGTGGTGCTCGTTGACGAAGAACACCTGGCTCACATACGTGACGTTAGGCGTCCCGTCGGCGTCGCTCGTCGCGACCATGCTCGGGATCACGCCGAGGAAGCAGCGTGACAGATCCGTGAGCCGTGTCGACGAGGTGACGATCATCGAAGTGAGACCCCAGCGTTAGGTCCCGGCGTCTGCTCGTACAGCTCCTCGGCGGCCACCTCGATGGCGAAAGCCGGCCAGTGTGCGATCGAGGCGACGTTCCGGTGAGGGAATCCCAGCTCGCCGAGCTCGTCTGCAAAGGCGGCGAGCCGCCCGCTGACGAACGCCTGCTCGTCGTCGCCCGCGAGCCGGACCTCCCGCACGATTCCCTTGATCTGGATCGTGCTGTGCGTCAGGGGCCGGGAACAGACAACGGCGATTCGTCGCGTCGACGCGACGTTCGCTATCGTCTCCTGGCTCGTCGCGACCGGAACGTACAGGGTGAACGTGCTCAGCTCGTCATCGGCCTTGATCGCGGTCGCGCGGCAGCAGGCCGGCATCCGTTCGGCGCTCACGGTGCCGACGATGATCGACATCCTCGGCCCAAGGTATTCGCGAACCCTCGTTTTCAGCATCGCGCGAATTATAGCGGCGGGTGGGAAACCGGAGCAGAAGAAGGAGGAACCAGGAGAAGGGCGAAAAGAAGTGAGCGGCAGCGGCTTGCTCTCGCTTCTCGCCTTCCGCCTTTCGCCTGAGCACGAAACGGCCCGCGTCGCCGCGGGCCGTCCGATGCGTCCAGTCGAAGATGCGTCAGTCGAGCTTGACGGACCCTTTGGTCTTGTCGCGGCGCGCCTTTTCCTTCGCCTTGTATTCGTCCTCGCACCCGTCCTTGTCGATCATCACGCACGAGAGGTAATCGGTCGCCTCGATGAGGGTGGCCCGGATCGCCTTTCCTGCAGGAGTCTTGTCGTACTTGCCAAGGTTGCCGCCGAGGCCCCCTTTGTAGAAACCGACGCCTACGCCATAGCCGCCGGCTCGTGCTTCGACGGTGCGAACGAACTCGATGGCGCCGGTCGTCGCGTTGATCACCCGCAGGTCGATCGCGAGGTAGGCATCGTCCTTCTTACCGCCCACGGAGATGCCGCGGAAGCTGAGCCCGCCCCCACCACCTTTGGTGTTCTCCTCGTACGACGCGACGCTTCCGGTGACGAGATACTTCGCGCCGGTGAGCTTGCCGATCTTCGCACCGGTGCCCTTGGAAACCGCACCCGACGCGGCCAGGTCCTGCTCCTGCAGGACGGAGTTGAGCTTGGCGCGCTCGACCATCTTGAACTTGTCCGTTGCGGCAAGCTCGTTGGTCAGCATGTCGGCGAGATCGTCGCCGACGCCTCCGGACCACCAGTACGCGCCGGACCGATTGTCGAACTCGATCACCGCCATGGACGGCTTGTCCTTGGCAAGGATGCTGCCGGTGACGAGAGTGAGAGCCACTGCAAACGCCGTGACGACTGCTCGCTTCATTGGGATCCTCCGTTGATGGTTTCTTCGGAATTCTAACGCGAATCCGGATTGTGGGAGGAAAGTCGATACGGGTGTGTGACCCGGCTCACGATTTGGCCAACTGCTCGAGCGCTCAGCCCTTCGCGGGAAGGCCAGACTTCGTGATCTCGGGATGCGGCTCGCGCGTCTCTTCCACCAGAAACTTCTTTGCCGTCCCGTCCCAGAGAAAGCCTCGCCCTTCGACCGCGATGGCGAAGTTGTCGAGCCCTTTCGCGAGACGGCGGAATGTCTTCTCGACGTCGACGTCCGAGTACATCGGACCGTGATGGCCGGCGACGACGAGAAGGTTCGGATCGCCCTTTGCGACGTTGGCCGAATGCTCCTGCGAGCCGTGACCGAAGCGCTGCTCGGCGATCGTCGGGAAATGCGAGTCGTACAGAACGAGATTTCCGCCCTCGGTCAACTTCTTCTCGGCAT
This sequence comes from Thermoanaerobaculia bacterium, assembly GCA_051305935.1. Classification (GTDB taxonomy): domain Bacteria; phylum Acidobacteriota; class Thermoanaerobaculia; order Gp7-AA8; family Gp7-AA8; genus JACPDH01. The sequence continues at coordinate 33,838 of JBPPMG010000486.1, read as the reverse complement.
CGACCGTGCCAGGTCCCGGCTCGTGGTCGGAGATGTAGCAAACCACCGGGCCGCCTTCACGGCTCAGCCGGTAGCCGCTCGTCTGCACGACGCTCTTGTCCTCCGGCGTTCCGCTGTAGTGGTTCAGGGGAACGCTCTCGAGCTTCCAGTTGCCGAGCTCGAGGACGTCACCGAACGAGAAGCTGATGAACTCGAGCTTTGCGACGGTGAAGCGCGCCAGCAGGTCGAGGTCGACGAACGACGGGTGCTCGTAGCCACGCTTGATCGCGTTGACGGCCTCGTCGAGACCGATGATCCGGATCTCGAGGCCGTTGTCGCGCTCCCAGAACCAGTCGGCGTCCTTCAGCCCTTCCCAATGATCGAGGTGCGCGTGCGTGATCAGAACGAAGATGCGCTTGACCACGCCGAAGCGGCGTTGGCGATGGATCTCGTAAGAAAGCGAAGCGATGCCGAGACCGGCGTCGAAGACGTACAGGTCGCTGCCATCCTGTAGCGAATAGCACGAGGTGTAGTTCCCGATTCGCGAGCGCGCAGGAATGAAGCTCTTCGAGCCTCGGCATCCCCACACGTCGAACCGAACGGTCCCACCGAGCGCGCGACCACCCTCACTCTTCGAAATTGTCGTTGCCTCCGTTTGGGAGATTGTAGCCAAATCCTGCGAGAACGGAATAGCAGAGTTCGAGAATCGCGGTCGCGGCCCCTCGCGGGCCTTCCCCGAAAATGGAGAAGCCCTGCCGGATGGACAGGGCTTCGTGATGGCTCCGGCAGTAGGACTCGAACCTACGACCCACGGATTAACAGTCCGTTGCTCTACCAACTGAGCTATGCCGGAACACTTCGGCGGCCGCGGAACGTAACAGAGCGCCCCCCGCCGAGTCAAGGCGCCAGAACCGCACGCCGGGGTGGATTGTTCCAGCGGGTGAAGTCTGGCCGGGGAGCGGAATTGAGAATTGGGAAGCGAGAATTGAGAGATGGTAATTGGCTCTGTTATCCATGGATCTAGCGCCCTGGGTCCGATCGCGAGGCGCCTGTCGCGATGACCCGCGGTCTTCCCGTCTCTCAATTCTCAAATCCCAATTCTCAATTAGAATCACCCCATGTCTCAGGAACTGGTCATCAACGCGACGAACCACGAGTCGAGGATCGCGGTCCTCGACGAAGGGCTGGTCGTCGAGCTGTGGGTCGAGCGCCAGAAACAGCGCACCGTCGTCGGCAACATCTACAAGGGGCGCGTCACGAAGGTGCTTCCCGGCATGCAGTCGGCGTTCGTCGACATAGGTCTCGAGCGCGACGCCTTTCTCTACGTGTCCGACGTCGTCGAGGAGTTCGAGGAGTACGAGGCCGAGCACACCGACGAGATCCATTTCGAGGATCAATCTCCCCGCCCCGAGGCCTCGATCGCCGATTTGCTCCGCGAGGGGCAGGAAATCGTGGTCCAGGTCTCGAAGGATTCGATCGCTGGCAAGGGTGCGCGCATCACCACGCACATCACCCTTCCGGGCCGCTTCCTCGTCTACATGCCGACGGTCAGCCACATCGGCGTGTCGCGCCGGATCGAGGACGAGGCCGAGCGCGCGCGACTGAAGGAGATCCTGGAGCAGATTCGCATCGGCCCGGGCGGCTTCATCGTGCGCACCGCCGGCGAGGGAAAGAACGAAGAGGAGTTCCGCGCCGACCAGAAGTACCTCACTGCGCTCTGGGAGGAGAACAAGCGGCGCGCCGAGAAGGCCTCCTCGCCCACCGCGCTCCATCACGACCTCGATCTCGTCCTGCGCACGATCCGCGACGTCCTCTCGCCCGACTTCAAGACGGTCTGGGTCGACTCGGTGGAGCAGTATCAGCGGATCGTCGAGTTTCTCGACAAGATCCAGCCGGCCCTCGTCCCGCGCGTGCGGCTCTACCGGCGCGAGGAACCGATCTTCGACGAGTTCGGGATCGAGCCGGAGATCGAGCGGGCCCTGAAGTCGAAAGTCTGGCTCCGCTCCGGCGGATACATCGTCATCAACCAGACCGAGGCGCTCGTCGCGATCGACGTGAACACCGGCAAGTACGTCGGCAAGAAGAACCTCGAGGAGACCGTTTTCCGGACGAACCTCGAGGCGACGCGCGAGATCGTCCGGCAGATCCGCCTTCGCGACCTCGGTGGGATCATCGTCTGCGATTTCATCGACATGGAGGATCTCGACAACCGGCACCAGGTCTTCGAGGCGCTGCAGAATGAGATCCGGAGGGATCGCTCGAAAACGAAGATCCTGCAGATCTCGGAGTTCGGTCTCATCGAGATGACGCGCAAGCGCGTGCGTCAGAGTCTGGAGCGCTCGCTGACGCAGCCGTGCCCGTACTGCGGCGGCTCGGGACGGGTGAAGTCCAACACGACGGTGATGATGGAGCTCTGGCGCGAGCTGATGAAGCTGCGCGACCTCGAGGAAGAGCAGGAAGTGATCGTCCGCGTGAATCCAGACATTTACGCGGCGGTTCGGAGCGACGAGCACGGGATTCTCGCCGACGTCGAGCGCTCGCTGCGCGTCCACCTCGTGCTCAAGCCCGACGAGAACCTCCACCACGAGCAATTCGACGTGGTGCGGGTCTGAGCGGAAAGGGCGCCGCGGTGGCGAGTCTCTCGGACGCGATCGCGCAGCTCGACGCGCTCTTCGACGAGTTTGCCGAAGCGCGCGCGAAGTCGCCCGCTCTCTCGATCGAGCTGATGATCGTCTGTCCCGACTGCGGGAAGAACCCGCCCTTCAGGAATCGATGCCCGAAGTGCGGCGGCGACAGTTGGATTCCTGCGGGCGCCGTCAGCGGGATCTTCGAGTGGGTGAAGGCGCGGCACTGGCGGCGCGGGCGCTGAGTCCCGCGCCACCCGGCTTGCGAGCTTCCTACTCTCCGACCGTAACCGGCACGTCTGCGCTCTCCGGGAAACGCTCGACGACGCAGTCGAGATGGCCGGTGTACTCCTTGAGCTCGCGCGTGAGGGAGCGACCGATCACGAGGCGCTGCACCTGGTTCGTCCCTTCGTAGATCTGCGTGATCTTCGCGTCGCGCATGTACTTCTCGATCGGGTAGTCCCTGCAGTAGCCGTAACCGCCGAAGAGCTGCACCGCGTCGGTCGTGACTTTCATCGCGGTGTCGGTGGCGAAGACCTTCGCCATCGCCGCGATCTTGTTGACGTTCTTTGCTCCGGAGTCGATCACCTTTGCCGCGGTGTAGACGAGCTGGCGCGCCGCTTCGACCTGCGTCGCCATGTCGGCGAGCATGAACTGGATCGCCTGGTGCGACATGACCGACTGGCCGAACTGCCTGCGCTCGGAGGTGTAATACAGCGCCCATTCGAGCGCGCCCTGCGCGAGGCCGAGTGCCTGCGCCGCGACGCCGGGACGCGCGCGGTCGAGCGTCATCATCGCGTTCTTGAAGCCGTCGCCTTCCTTCCCGCCGAGAAGCTGTGAGGCCGGCACACGACAGTCGTTGAAGTGCAGCTCGTGAACCGACACGGTGCGGATGCCCATCGTGTCCTCGCGCTTGCCGAGCTTGAACCCTGGCGTATCACGCTCGACAATGAAGCCGGAGATGCCGCGCATTCCGCGCGACGGATCGGTCAGCGTGTAGACGGAGTAGATCGTCGCCTCGCCGCCGTTCGTGTTCCACTTCTTGTCGCCGTTGATGACGTAGTCGCCGCCGTCCTTGATCGCGGTCGCGCGCAGGCTTCCCGCGTCCGAGCCCGAGGCCTTCTCCGACAGGGCGAAGGCGATCAGCTTCTCGCCGCTCGCGATCGACGGAAGGTACTTGACCTTCTGCGCCTCCGTGGCGTTGAGCATGATCGGGAACGACCCGAGGGCGTTGACGGCGTAGGCAACTCCGACTCCGCCGCAGGCGCGGGCGAGCTGCTCGACGACCAGGCAGAGATCGAGCACGCCTGCACCCTGCCCGCCGTACTGCTTCGGGATCCAGATTCCGGTGAGCTCGTACTTTTTGAGCGCCTCGAGGATGTCCCAGCCGTACTCGCCGGTGCGGTCGAGCTCGGCCGCACGCGGGCGGACGAACTTCTCCGCGACTTCGCGGGCCCGATCCATGTAGTCGAGATTCTGTTTGCTGAGCAGCTCGCGCATGTTTCCTCCGAAAAAACTGCGGCGCATTCTACACCGCGCCCAGGGAAATGGGAGTGATGGGAAGGTGCCGGTGCCGGAAGACTAAGTGCCTATGTGGCACAGGCACTCCTGCCTGCGCGCGGCGCGGGAGCGCCGCCTTCTTTGTAGCCGGACATTCCGATGTCCGGCACCCGCGAAGCGGGCCGCTGTGCGTACGATGAGCGAACGGGAACCGCGGCACATCGGAATGTGCCGATACAAGGTCGCCTTCGGCGACGCGCAGGCAGGAGTGCCTGCGCCACATCGCTCCGCGTCAGTTCACCGGCTCGTCGTCACCGGGGCCGGCGGGATCCGCCATCTCCGGCGTCTCGTCGCCATCGACAATCTCGCCCGCGAGCGTCTCGTCTACGAGCGCATCCTCTTCCTTCTCGACCACCTTCACTGCCGCGACGACGACATCGCCGCCGTCCAGGTTGATGACACGGACGCCCTGCGTCGCGCGTCCGACCGAGCGAATCGAGCTGCAGCTCGTGCGGATCATCTTTCCCTGCTCGGTGATGAGAAGGATCTGGTCATCTTCGGTCACGTACGAGAGCCCCACGACCTTGCCGTTCTTCTCGGTCGTACGGATGTTCGTCACTCCCTTGCCGCCGCGTCCCTGAAGGCGGTAGGCATCGCGCTCGGTGCGCTTGCCGAAACCGCCCGTCGTGATCGTCAGGATCTCCCCTGCCGCGTCGCTACGCAGCACGGCCATGTCGACGACGTGATCGCCGTCCGCGAGGGTGATTCCCTTCACGCCGGCTGCGCCACGCCCCATCTCGCGCACGTCATCCTCGGGGAAACGGATCGCCATCCCTTCGTGCGTTCCGATGAAGATCTGCGAGTCGCCGTCCGAGAGCTCGACGCTGTGAAGGTCGTCGCCTTCGTTGATGTCGATCGCGATGATGCCGTTAGCGCGCGGGTTCGAGAACGCCTTGAGATCCGTTTTCTTGACTCTGCCTTTGCGCGTCACGAAGACGACGTACTTGCCTTCGGTGAAGTCCTTCGCCGAGAGCAGCGCGCGCATCTGTTCGTCCTTCTGCAGTTCGAGCAGGTTGACGATCGCCTTGCCGCGGGCGGCCGCGCCGACTTCCGGCACGCGGTGCACCTTCAGCCAGTAGAGTCTCCCCTGGTCGGTGAAGACGAGGATGTAGGAATGCGCCGAGGCGACGAACAGATGCTCGACGACGTCCTCTTCCTTCGTTCCCATGCCGAGACGGCCCTTGCCGCCGCGGCCCTGAGCGCGGTAGAGAGCGAGCGGAGAGCGCTTGATGTAGCCGCCGCGGGACACGGTAATGACCATGTCCTCGTCGCGGATCATGTCCTCGATCGAGATGTCGCTCGCCTCGGCGATGATCTCGGTGCGGCGTTTGTCGCCGTAGGCTTCCTTGATGCCGCGCAGCTCGTCCGAGATGATCTCGAGCACGAGCTTCTCTGAGGCGAGAATCGCCTCGAGGCGCGCGATGAGCGCGAGGATCTCCTGGTACTCCTGGACGATCTTGTCGCGCTCCAGCCCTGTTAGGCGCTGCAACCTCATGTCGAGGATCGCCTGCGCCTGAAGGGCCGAGAAGCCGAGCTCGGCGACGAGGCCGTTTCGCGCGTCTTCGGGAGTCTTGCTCCCGCGGATCAGCGCGATCACCTCGTCGAGATGGTCGAGCGCCTTGACGAGGCCTTCGAGGATGTGGGCCCGCGCCTTCGCCTTGTCGAGGTCGTAGCGCGTGCGCCGGACGACGATCTCCTTGCGGTGATCGAGGAAGTGCCGGAGCATCTCGGGGAGAGCGAGCACCTTCGGCTGGTTGTCGACGATGGCGAGGAAGATGATTCCGAACGTCGACTGCATCGCCGTGTTCTTGTAGAGGTTGTTGAGCACGACCTCGGGGATCTCTCCCCGCTTGAGCTCGATGACGATCCGCATGCCGGTGCGGTCGGACTCGTCGCGAAGGTCGCTGATCCCCTCGATCCGCTTGTCCTTGACGAGCTCGGCGATTTTCTCGAGGAGCCGCGCCTTGTTCGTCATGTAGGGGATCTCGGTGACGATGATCGCCTGCCGGTCGCCCTTCTCCATCGGCTCGAACTCGGCGCGCGCGCGCATCTGGATGATGCCGCGCCCCGTCTTGTACGCCTCGAGGATGCCGTCGACCCCGTGGATGAATCCGGCAGTCGGGAAATCAGGGCCAGGGATCACCTTCATCAGCTCGGGCACGGTTGCCCCCGGATTGTCGATCACCATGAGGCAGGCGTCGATGACTTCGCCCAGGTTGTGAGGCGGGATGTTCGTCGACATGCCGACCGCGATTCCGGACGAGCCGTTGACGAGCAGGTTCGGATACTTCGCGGGAAGGACCGCCGGCTCGAAGAGGGAGCCGTCGTAGTTAGGCACCCAGTCGACGGTTTCCTTGTCGATGTCGTCGCGGAGCATCTCCTCGGCGAGCTTCGTCAGGCGGACCTCGGTGTATCGCATCGCCGCCGCGTTGTCGCCGTCGATCGACCCGAAGTTTCCCTGGCCGTCGACGAGCGGGTAGCGCATCGAGAAGTCCTGCGCCATGCGGACGACCGAGTCGTAGATCGCGCTGTCGCCGTGCGGGTGAAACTTGCCCATCACGTCGCCGACGATGCGCGCCGACTTCTTGTACGCCTTGGTCGAGGTGTTTCCCTGCTCGTACATCCCGTAGAGGATGCGGCGGTGAACCGGCTTGAGCCCGTCGCGAACGTCGGGAAGCGCGCGGCCGATGATGACCGACATCGCGTAGTCGAGATACGACTTGCGCATCTCGTCCTGGATGTTGATCGGGTTCTTCGTCTCTGTCTGTGTCTCGTCTGCCATGCTCAGCGGTATCCGATCCGTGTCGCGCGGGCGAGCGTCTCGCCCCGCGGCGTCAGACGTCCAGGTTGCGGACGTTCAGTGCGTTTTTCTCGATGAAGTCGCGTCGCGGCTCGACCTGGTCTCCCATGAGCAGCGTGAAGACGTTGTCGGCCTCGTTTTCGTCGTCGATGCGCACCTGCAGCAGGTGGCGCTTCGTGGGATCCATCGTGGTTTCCCAGAGCTGCTCGGGGTTCATCTCTCCGAGGCCCTTGTAGCGGCTGATCGACAGCCCCTTTTTCGCGAGCTCGTAGACCCGCTCGAGCAGGGCGTCGACGTCGGCGGCCTCCGTCGCCTCGCCATCGTGGACGAGGACCCATGGCCCCACGCCAGCGGCGCCCATCTCCGCGCGAATGCGCGCGGCGGCCATGAACTCGTAGAGATGGACGAAATCGAAGTCGACGACGATGGCGCGCGCGGAGCCGTTGCGGCTGGCGAGCAGCTCGATGCGTGACATCCCGCGATCCTCGTCCGGCACGACTCTCACGTTCTGCAGCCCGTCCTTCGCCTCGAGAGCGGCGCGCGCGGACGCGAGCCGCTCCTCGTCCTGCAGCGCCTCGTGGGTGGTGATTCCCTCGGCGAGCAGCGTCTCGACTACGGTCCTCGAGATTCCACGCGCCTCGAGCTTGCGCATGTGCAGCCGGTAATCTTCCATCCTCTCGAGCAGAGGCGAGATCTCTCCCGCGCCGACGACCACACCTGTCGCCGAACGAATTTCGATCGACTGCGCGACGCGCTTCAGAAGAAGCCGCGTCAGGTCCTTCTCGTCCTTCACGTACTGCTCGCTCTTCCCGTGCGCGACCTTGAAGAGCGGCGGCTGCGCGATGTAGAGATGCCCGCGCCGGATCACTTCGTGCATGTGCCGGAAGAAGAACGTGAGGATCAGCGTGCGGATGTGCGACCCGTCGACGTCGGCGTCGGTCATGATGATGACCTTGTGATAGCGGAGCTTCTCGATGTCGAAGTCTCCGCTGCCGATGCTCGTTCCAAGCGCGGAGATCATGAGGCGGATCTCTTCGGAGGAGAGCATTTTGTCGAGGCGCGCCTTCTCGACGTTGAGGATCTTTCCCTTGAGCGGCATGATCGCCTGGAAGCGCCTGTCGCGTCCCTGCTTGGCGGAGCCGCCTGCCGAGTCGCCCTCGACGAGGAAGATCTCGGCCTGTCTCGGGTCGCGCTCCTGGCAGTCGGCGAGCTTCCCGGGGAGCGACCCCGAGTCGAGAATGCCCTTGCGGCGCGTCAGGTCACGCGCGCGGCGCGCTGCCTCGCGTGCCGTCGCGGCGTCGACGATCTTCTCGATGATGCGGCGCGCTTCCTTCGGATGCTCGCCGAGGTATTCACCAAGCCGGTCGCCTAACACCTGGCTCACCCACGTCTTCACGTGCGACGAGACGAGCTTGTCCTTCGTCTGCGACGAGAACCGCGGCTCCCGGATCTTCACCGAGACGACGGCGGTCAACCCTTCGCGAATGTCGTCGCCCTCGATGGAGACCTTCGTGCGCGCGAGCAGGTTCTCTTCTTCGGCGTACTTGTTGATCGTTCGCGTCAGCGCGAGCTTGAAGCCCTCGAGGTGCGTGCCGCCGTCGGAGTTCTTGATCGTGTTCGTGAACGCGTAGACGTTCTCGCTGTAACCCTCGTTCCACTGCAGCGCGATCTCGACCGTCTCGCCGTCCCGCTCTTCGCGGAGGTAGATCGGCTCGGGGTGGATCGGCGCCTTCGTCTTGCTGAGATCTTCGACGAAGGCCTTGATGCCTCCCTCGTAGAAGTACTCCTGGCGCGTCTCGGTCCGCTCGTCCTGGATGAGGATCCTGGCGCCCGAGTTGAGGAACGCGAGCTCGCGCATTCGCTGCGAGAGCGTGTTGAAATTCATCTCGAGGACAGAAAAGACTTCGTGGTCGGGCTTGAAGGTGACCTTGGTGCCGCGGTTCTTCGTCCGGCCCGCCTTCTTGAGCGGCGCCACCGCCTTGCCGCGGTGGTAGCTCTGCACCCAGATCTGCTCCTCGCGGTGGATCTCGAGCTCGAGCCATTCGGAGAGGAAGTTCACGACCGAGACACCGACCCCGTGGAGTCCGCCCGACACCTTGTACGAGTTGTTGTCGAACTTTCCACCCGCGTGCAGCTCGGTCATGATGACTTCGGCTGCCGAGCGCCCCTCTTCCTTGTGGATGTCGACGGGGATGCCTCGTCCGTCGTCCTCGACCGTCACCGAGTTGTCGGGGTGGATCGTGACCTGGACGCGCGTCGCGTAGCCCGCCATGCACTCGTCGATGGCGTTGTCGACGGTCTCGTAGACCATGTGATGGAGGCCGGCGACGTCGTCCACGTCGCCGATGTACATGCCGGGCCGCTTGCGAACCGCGTCCAGCCCCTTCAGAACTTTGATGTCTTCAGCTGTGTAGTTTTCTGACATACAGGGCGTATTCAAGGCGCCGCAGCTCACGCCGCAATCGCGATCGATCCTCTTCGTTACTCAGGAAACTTTCCGGCAGAAACGCGAACGGATTCGGGGGCTGCCGAGCCTCCGAAATCCAACAGAAGAATCCCACCAATTTTCTCGTCGAAAAGAACACCCCGGCGCGGCAGGAAATTCTTCCCCGTAAAGGCTTTAATCCCTGTTGGACGGCCCCGAAGACAGGGGAGGTTCGGCGCGTCCCGCAGCGACCGGAATCCTGACGTGCTCTCCGAGATCCAGGCGCGAGAGCACCTCGTTTTTCGCCGAGCTGGCAAAGAGCTGGACACCTCGGCAGAGAAACGCCATAAGTCGCTCAATTACAGGTAGATCCAACTCCGCATCGACGTCGTCGAAGATGAATAGCGGTTTCCGTCCCGCGCGCTCGCGGTAGAGCTCCACTCGAGCCAGTTTCAAAAAGAGCACCGTCATCTTCGTTTCGCCGCTCGAAAGCACCTCTGCGGCGGCTCTCCCGCGAATCCGGAATCCCAGATCGTCACGGTGCGGTCCCTGGATCGTGAACCCCGCGCCGAGCTCCCGCGCGCGGAGCTTCCCGAGCGCGGCGAGCACGGAAGCGCGATCGCTCAGGAACGCGCCGGAAGGTTCGTAGCGGAGCTCGAGATCGTCGACGTGGTATCGCATTTCCGCGACGACTTTCGCGAACTCGGACGAGAGCATCGCGGCGAACTCGGCACGCGCCGCGGCGATCACGGCTCCGGTCGATGCGAGCTCGGCGTCCCACGCCTCGAGCGACGACTCCCTCTCGTCACCCTCGGCGACGGCCCGAAGCAGCGCGTTTCGCTGCTCCACGACCCTCTGGTACTTGGAGAGCGCGGCGAGGTAGCCGGGGCGCAAGGACGCGATTCCGCGATCGAGAAAGCGGCGTCTTTCGTCGGGCGCGCCACGGATGATCTCGAGCCGCGCGGCGGAGTATGCGATCACCGGAAGCTGCGCGACGTACTGGTCGAGCGGCGATTTCTGCCCGTTGACCAGCAACTCTCGCTTGCGTGTCGACGAAGCCTCGATCCCGATCGAGAGCGTCTTTCTAATTCCGTCTCCTTCGGCCACGCCTTCGGCGAACAGGTGCTCGGCGTCGAATCGAAACAGGTTCGCGACGCGCGAAGTGCGAAAGGACTTCGTCGTCGAGAGAAAGTAGATCGCCTCGAGAACGTTGGTCTTCCCCTGGCCGTTCGCCCCGACGAAGACGTTCGCGTCGGGGTGGAGCTCGAGGCGTGCCGGCTCGAGGTTGCGGAAGTTCCGCGTCGCGAGCTCTCGGAGAATCAACGGCGTATCAGCCGAGTCGCATCGGCATCACGCTGTAGACGTACTCGTAGGCGAGATCTTCTCCGCCGAGCGGCCGCGCGATGCACTGGCTGTTCTCGTCCTTCAGGTCGAGCGCCACGGCGTCCGTGTCGACGGCAGCAAGGAAGTCGGCGACGTAGCTGGCGTTGAGTCCCACGTGGAACGGCGCGCCCGTGTACTCGATGGGAACCGTCTCCCGGGCGTCGCCTAACTCGGCGCTCGTCGACGAGACGGTGAGCTTGCCGGCCGCGAAATCGAAACGCACGGCCCGCGTCCGCTCGTTCGCGACGAGAGAGACGCGCTTGATGCTCTGCAGGAGACGCTCGCGCGTCACGGTCACGCGGCGGTCGTTGTCGCGCGCGATCACTTCCATGTAATTCGGGAAGTTCACGTCCATCATCCGCGCCATCAGGCAGCGGTCACCGGCCTCGAAGAACAGGTGATTCTCCGACGTGCCGAATTTCATCGACCCGTCCTCTCCCGCATCGAAGCGGAGAATCTCGGCGAGCGCTTTCCGCGGAATGAGGATCGTCAGATCCTGGACTCCCGCGCCGACCGGCATCGTGACCAGGGCCATGCGATGCCCGTCGGTCGCGACCATTTCCATCTTCCCTTCGGCGATTTTGAGCAGGGCGCCGTTAAGCTGGAATCTCGTCTCCTCGTGCGTGATCGCGAAGACGACCTTTTCGACCATCGTCTTCAGATCCTGGAGATCGACGACGACCGCCTTCGATCGATCGACTTTCGGAAGCGTCGGATAGTCCTCCGCGGGAAGGCCCGGCAGACGGAACTTCGCCGATCCCGACTCGACCTGCACCGAATAGTTCTCGTCGAGGCTGATCTTCACGTCGTCTTCGGGAAGCGAGCGAACGATGTCGAAGAAACGCCGCGCGTCGATCGTGACCATCCCCTGCTGTTTCACCGCGGCGCCGCAAGCGGTCTGCAGCGTGACGTCGAGATCGGTGGCCGCGAGTTCGATGCGGTCTTTACCCGCCTTCAGAAGAACGTTCGAAAGAATCGGGATCGTGGAGCGCCTCTCGACGACCCCCTGGCAGAGCTGCAGTTCCTTTTGCAGGTCCGATTTCGCTACGGTGAATTCCATCGATCGTTTCCTGATTAACTAAATTCTATTTAAGTCAGAAGAAGCAGACGGAAGAGCGCGCGGAAAATGCAGAAGCGCCCGTAAGTGACTCGAAAGTATAGCAGTCTTCATTCTGCGACTTGTGAAGATCGTCGCGGAAAAGCCGACTGCCAGGTTGGAGGTTTCCACAGGCATCGAACGCGCCCTTCGACGCCTTCGCGTTTTCCGCAGCGTTTCGCGCTCGATTCGACAGGTTGCCGCGGAAATCTCGCCAGCTCATCGAAAGTGCTTCGTCAGGTTGTCGAGAGTGTTGCTCACGGCCGGGTCTTCGTCTTTCAACCGTTCGATCTTCTCGACCGAGTAGATCACCGTCGAGTGATGCTTGTTGTTGAAGATCTTTCCGATCTCCGGATACGAGAGGTCCGTGAGCGTCTTGCAGAGATACATCGCGATCTGTCGCGGGTAGGCGATGGGACGTGAGTTCGATTTCGACTTGATCTCCGCGACCTTGATGCCGTAGTGGCCGGCGACGACACGGAGAATCTCCTGCGCGGAGATCGGCTTGTTCTCCTTCGCGAGAAGGTCGCGAAGAGCCTCCTTCGTCAGGTCGAGAGAGATCGAGTGCCCGGAAAGCGATGCGTACGCGGTGACGCGATTCAGGTGACCTTCGAGCTCGCGAATATTCGAGCGCACGCGTTCGGCGATGAACAGCGCCACGTCATTCGGCAAAGAGATTCGCTTTTCTTCGGCCTTCTTGCGAAGGATCGCGATCTTCGTCTCGAGATCGGGAGGCTGGATATCGGCCGTCAGCCCCCACTCGAAGCGGGAACGGAGACGCTCCTCGAGGGTAGGGATGTCGCGCGGCGGAGCATCGGAGGTGAAAACGATCTGCTTCTGCGCTTCGTAGAGCGAGTTGAAGGTGTGAAAGAACTCTTCCTGCGTCCGTTCCTTTCCCGCGAGGAACTGGATGTCGTCGAGGAGCAGAGCGTCGATCGATCGATAACGATCGCGAAACTGCGACATCCGGTCGTAACGGATCGACGAGATGAGCTCGTTCACGAAGTTGTCGGCAGACATGTAGACGACTTTCATCGTCGGGCGCTTTTCCCGGATCTGCTGGCCGATTGCCTGGATCAGGTGTGTCTTGCCGAGCCCCGCGCCTCCGTAGATGAAGAGCGGGTTGAACGAGCCGCTGGGATTCTCGGCCACCGACAGAGACGCGGCGAACGCCAGTTGGTTCGAGGGGCCCTGAACGAAGGTTTCGAACTTGTAGCGCGGGTTGAAGACCGACGAGATGATCTCCGGGTCGGGAGCGGACGGAGCGGCAGGAATCGTGAGTGCGCTGGACGACGATGCGTCGGCGACGAACGTCGCGAAAGTCCGAGTAGAGGAGATGTTGTCGAGAATCTCGCGGATTCGAAGGCCGAAGCGCTCTGAGATCTCGCCGGCCGCGCGGTCGTTCGGGACGCGGATCTCGAGTTTGTCTCCCTTGCGGGCCAGAAGCTCGGTGTCCCTGAGCCAGGCGTCGAACTCGGCGCCCGTGAGTTCTGCCTTCAGCTGGATGAGAACCTGATCCCAGAGATTCATGATGAGGCAGACCGGCTATCCCGTTGTAATTCCACAGCTTTTCCACAATTGTGGAAAAGCTGCGACTGGCAAAGGGCTGCGGAGAATAGCACAGCGACCTACGGGTGGCAATCACCGATTCGTGGAATAGCACCAGGGGGCAAGGCGTTTGGCCGACTGTCCCGGCGGGTTGACCGGAAGTGTCTCCGTGTCTATACTCCCCGCCTTATCCTAACTCTATCGCAGATTGGAAGTTAACCATGGTGAAGCGTACGTTTCAGCCCAATAACCGCCGCCGCAAGCGGACTCACGGCTTCCTCGAGCGGATGCGCACGAAGGATGGCCGGGCCGTCCTTTCGCGCCGCCGTCGCAAAGGCCGCAAGCGCCTTTCCGTCTAGATTCTCGCGGCTGAATCATGACGGACGCTCCGCTTGCCGGCGTCCGACCCTCCGAGGGGCTTCCGCGCTCCGGGAGGATTCAGAAGCGGGCCGACTTCCTGCGAGCCTACGAGAACGGCACGAAGACGCATGGGCGTTTCGTGGTCGTTTTCGTTCTGGCGAACGAGCGTAACGAGCCGCGCATCGGCGTGACCGTCACGAAGAAGTTCGGAAATGCAGTCTTCAGAAATCGAGCAAAACGCTGGGTGAGGGAGGTTTATCGCCGTGCGCGCCTTCCCCTGGGGCTTTCGACGAAACATGTCGACATCGTCGTCAACGTCAAGCCGTCCGCGACCAGCGTCGAGTTTTGCGACTTCGCATCCGACCTGCAGCGGACTCTCGAGAAGGCGACGTCGCGGAGTGCCGCGCGATGAGCCGGCTCACTACCTTCCCGCGAGACGGAGCAGTCCTCGCGCTCCGCGGGTACAAGCGTTTCATCTCCCCGCTGTTGCCGCCGATGTGCCGCTTCGAGCCGACCTGCTCGGTTTACGCGATGCAGGCCATCGAGAAATACGGCATCATGCGCGGAGTCTGGCTCGGCGCGCGGAGGCTTCTGCGCTGCCATCCGCTCAACCCAGGAGGGTGGGACCCCGTTCCCTGAAATGGAAAAACGTCTCTTCATTGCAGTAGGTCTGTCTCTTCTCTTTCTCTGGATCTATTCGCTTCTCGTTCCGAAGCTCTTTCCCGATCTTGCGCAGAAGCCGGTAGCGCCAGTGACGGAGTCGTCTTCGGAGACTGCGACGCCAGCGCCGCAGCCGGAAGGCGCGCCTTCCACGGCTTCCGGATCGGCCGCGACTTCGACGCCAGCGGATGCCGTCGTCGGTGCCGCCCCGGCGGCGATCGCCGAAGCCGCGCAGGCAGAGACGACGACGACGATCGAATCGTCCGACGTGCGCGCGGTTTTCACGAATCGTGGCGCGCAGCTCGTCTCGTTCCGCTTGAAGCGCTACACGGAGAAGGAAGGGCAGTCGGTCGAGCTCGTGCGCCAGGAGGCGCTCGCGGGCTACCGGCCGTTCTACATCGAGAGCACCGACGCCTCGTTCAATCACCTGGCGAACCACGGGCTCTACGTCGTGACCGACAACGTCGACAGCGGCAAGGGCTCGCTCGAGTTCAGGATCTCGGACGCGAAGGGCCGCTCCATCGTCAAGCGCTTCGAGTTCGGCGAGCGCTACCGGTTCTCGTTCCGGGTCGAGTCGCGCGGATTCGACGGCAGGTTCCGTGCGCTCATCGGCCCCGGCGTTCACGAGATCGAGCACGGGGAGAGCAGCCAGTTCCTCGTCGCCGGCAATGGCATCGTGGAGCAGGACGGAGACATCGATCTCATCAAGAAGGAGAAGGCCTCCGCATTGATGGTCCTCGAGCAGCCGGCCACTTGGATCGGCGTCGAGGACAACTACTTCCTCGCGGCGCTTCAGCCAGCGCGCCCGACTGCCGCGCTTTTCCGCCGGATCGACATTCCCGCTGCGGAGGAGAAGGCGCGTCCCCGACAGGAGCTGCTCGCCGGGCTCAACGCGGCGAACGGATTGATCGAAGGCAAGGCATTCTTCGGGCCGAAGGAAGCTGATCTGCTCGAAGCCTACGGCCTCGAGTCCGCCTTACACCTCGGCTGGTTCAGCCCGATCGCGCGCGGTCTCCTCTACGCGCTCGTCTGGATTCACGGCTACACGAACAACTACGGGTGGGCGATCGTCCTGTTGACGATCGTCATCAAGCTCGCGCTCTTCCCGCTCCAGCACAAGAGCATCGTCTCGATGCGCAAGATGCAGCAGGTGCAGCCGAAGGTCAACGCGCTGCGCGACAAGTACAAGAAGGCGAAGACCGACCCGGCGCAGCGGCAGAAGCTCAACGAAGACATGATGAAGCTCTACCAGGTGGAAGGGATCAATCCGATGAGCGGATGCTTCCCGATCCTGCTGCAGCTTCCGATTCTCTGGGCGTTCTACTCGCTGCTCTCGCAGGCGATCGAGCTGCGCGGCGCCGAGTGGATCCTCTGGATCACCGACCTCGCGTCGAGAGATCCGTACTACTTGACGCCGATCCTGATGACCATCACGATGGTCATCCAGCAGAGGCTGACGCCGACGACGATCGACCCCGTGCAGGCGCGGGTGCTCATGATCATGCCGTTCGTCTTCGGCTTCATTTTCAAGGACTTCCCGAGCGGGCTCGTTCTCTACTGGCTGGTGCAGAACGTTCTGTCGATCATCCAGCAGATCGCGACGAACCGCTGGTGGAAGACGCACCCCGTCGAGACGGGTAAATAGAGGTGGATGGAATGAGTCTCCGGCGATTCGAAGGAAAGAACGTCGAGGAGGCGCTCGACCACGCGGCAGAAGCCCTCGGCGTTGAGCGCCAGCGGCTTGCGCACAATGTCGTCGTGGAGAAGCGCGGTTTTCTCGGCGGAACCAAGCGCGTCGTCATCGAGGCGTGGGAAGACGATATCGGCAACCGAGCCGACGAACCGCCTCCGCGGCACGTGCCTCTCTTTCCACCCCCGGCACCTGCCAGGGAGCGAGGTGCACGTGGAAGCCAGGATCGTGACCGGGGCGGACGAGGCGGGGGCCGCAGGCGGGGAGGCCCGGACGAGCGACGCGACCGTGCGCCACGCGAGAGCGCTCCCGATCCGGTCGTCGACACCGGGCCGGCGCCGCCAGTCTCTGAAAACGAAGCTCCGCTCGCGAAAGAGCTCCGCGTGTGGCTCGAAGACCTGTTCGACCGCTGCGGATTCCTCCTCGACGCCCGAGTCGAGGAGAGCGACGACAAGGTGACCGCGCGGCTCTACGGACGCGACGCCGGCAGGCTCATGGCGAAGCACGGCGAGTTGATTGACTCTCTGCAAATTATTGCAAACAAAACACTTATACTACGAAATAGCGGAAAGACCGTCGAGCTCGACTGCGGTGAATTCCGTGAAAAGCGGATTGGTGACCTCGAACGCCAGGCGCACGAGCTTGCCGGGGTCGTTCGGGAAGAGGGGCGCGAAAAGGCGCTCCCTCCGATGTCTCCGGTCGAACGGCGCATCATCCATATGGCGTTGCGCGACGATGCCGACGTCGAGACGTACTCGCGTGGCGAAGGGTTCTACAAGCGCGTGGTCATCGCGCCGCGGCAGACGCCGCTGGGCGACGCTCCCGCGGAGTCGTGAGCTCCGGCCCCGGGGCCGACACGATCGTAGCGACGGCGACGGCGCCTGGGCGCAGCGCGATCGCGGTGGTTCGGATCGACGGACCGGAAGCGGTCGCGATCGTCGAGGGGCTCGCCGGGCGTGAGTTCGAACCGCGGCGTGCGACACATACCGTGCTCCGAGACGCAGGCTCGTCGATTGATGACGCGGTCGTCGTAGTCTACCGGGCACCGGCTTCCTACACCGGGAACGATCTCGTCGAGGTGAGCCTCCACGGAAGCGCGTATCTCGTCGCGCAGCTGATGGGGGTTGTTTGCCGTCGAGGAGCGCGCCTGGCGGAGCCGGGAGAGTTCACCGAGAGGGCCGTGCTGAACGGGAAGCTCGACCTGGTGCAGGCGGAAGCGATCGTCGATCTGGTCGACGCGAGAACGGCGCTTCAGGCGCGCTTGTCGCTGCGGAATCTGACGGGTGAGCTCAGCAGGGCGTCGGAATCGATGCGAGCGTCCTTGCTCGACATGATCTCCCGGTTCGAGGCGGCGCTCGATTTCTCGGACGAAGGGTATGAGTTCATCGGTCGCGAGGAGGCGATCCGCTCGCTCGAATCGCTCCTGCGAGAGGTCCGGGGAACGGCCGCGACGTGGGCACGAGGGCATGCGATTCAGGCCGGGCTCACGGCAGTGATCCTCGGCCTTCCGAACGCGGGAAAATCGACGCTGCTCAATTTTCTTTGTGGAACGGAGAGGGCGATCGTGACCCCGCTCCCCGGAACGACGCGGGACCTCTTGCGGGAGACGGTCGACCTGGGCGGACTCCCGGTGACGTTCGTCGATACCGCGGGACTACGCGAGACCGGTGACGCGATCGAAGAGATCGGCGTGGGTCGGGCGCGCGACGCGGCGGCGCGGGCCGACCTCGTGCTTTACCTGGTCGATGCGACCCGCGGGATGACCGACGCGGACCGCGCGGAGATCGGGCGGCTGCTCGACCCGATCGTGATCTTTACGAAGGGAGATCTCGCTTCCGGGAGCGGCGACGCGATTTCGGTGATGTCGGGGACCGGACTCGCGAGGCTGCTTGCCCGTCTCGACGCGGAAGTGAGGGCGCGGTTCGCGACGGCCGAAGAGGCGCCGACGGTAGTGAGCGAGCGCCAGAGGGCGGCATTCGAGTCGTGCGCGGAGGCGCTCGAAGGGGCGCTGGCGTCCGTGAAGGGGAGGGCGAGCGAGGAGATCGTCGCGGTCGACCTCCGCCGCGCGGCGAACGCGCTCGGCTCTTTGACCGGCGCGATTTCGACCGACGACGTGCTCCGCGAGATCTTCGGGCGCTTCTGCATCGGCAAGTGAAATGTTCCACGTGGAACATCGCCCGTTCCCGCGGCTGTTCCACGTGGAACGATGCCCGACCTGCGACACTTTGACGTCGTCGTTATCGGCGGCGGACACGCCGGCGCCGAAGCTGCGCGCGTTGTGGCACGCGGCGGACTCCGCGTCGCGCTCGTCACGATGCAGCGCGAAGCGATCGGCAGGATGTCGTGCAACCCCGCAATCGGTGGGCTCGCAAAGGGGCATCTGGTCAAGGAGATCGACGCGCTCGGCGGGTTGATGGCCGAAGCAACGGATGCGTCCGGCATCCAGTTCAAGGTGCTCAACCGCTCCAAAGGACCTGCGGTCCAGGGGCCCCGCGCCCAATGCGATCGCGATCTCTACGCCGCAGCGGTGCAGCGGTTGCTCGCGGCCGAGCCTCTCGTCACCATCATCGAATCGGTCGTCGCGCGCATCGAGTACGCCGGCGACGCCGTGTCGGCCGTCGTTCTCGCCACCGGCTCCCGCGTCGACACCCGCGCCGTCATCGTCACGACCGGCACGTTCCTTCGCGCGCTGATGCACTCCGGCGAGTCGAAAGTTGTCGGCGGCCGTTTTGGCGAGCAGTCCGCCGAAGGGCTTTCGGACTCGCTCCGCGCCGCCGGCCTCTCGCTCGGACGTCTGAAGACCGGGACGCCTCCGCGCGTTCTAGCCACCTCCGTCGATTACTCCCGTATGGAAGTCGCTCCAGGCGATACTGACCCCCGACCCTTCTCGATCCTCACCGACCGGATCGAGCTGCGGCAGGTCTCCTGCTGGACGACCTACACGGGCGCTGGCGCGCACGACGCCATCCGACAGAACCTCCATCGCTCCCCGATGTTCTCGGGGCAGATCAAAGCCACAGGTCCGCGCTACTGCCCGTCGATCGAGGACAAAGTCGTCCGATTCGCAGACAAGGAGCGCCACCTCGTTTTCGTCGAGCCCGAGGGGCTCGAGCATCCGTGGCTCTATCTCAACGGCGTCTCGACCTCACTCCCGGCCGATGTCCAGGACACCGTCGTACGCTCGATGCCGGGGTTCGAGAACGCCGAGATCGCCCGCTACGGCTACGCGGTCGAGTACGATTTCGTCAATCCACAGCAACTCGAGCCGTCGCTGCAGGTGCGCGGGCTGAACGGACTCTTCCTCGCCGGGCAGATTAACGGAACCTCCGGCTACGAGGAGGCGGCAGCGCAGGGGTTGCTCGCCGGCATCAACGCGGTCCAGTTCCTGCGAGGCGCGGAGCCCGTCGTTCTCGGGCGCGAGCAGGCGTACGTCGGCGTCATGATCGACGACCTCGTCACGCTCGGAACCGAAGAACCGTATCGGATGTTCACCTCCCGCGCCGAATACCGCCTCCTCCTCGGCTGTGACTCCGTCTACGAGCGGCTCACGATGCTCGCCAGTTCGCTCGGAATCGTCGATGTCGAGCGGCTCCGCCGAGTCGAGGCCAGACTGGAGCGAACCTCCGAAGCGCGACTCCTGATGGACGAGGCGGAGCTCACTCCCGACAAGGAGACCCTCGAGTGGCTCGAGCCGCTGGGGCTTTCGATCACTGGCCCGACGACGGTCTCGCGCCTCGTTTCGCGCCCTGAATTCGAGATCGACCCCTTTTTCAGCCACTGCGCACAGTCCGGGCGTTTCTCCGAGCTGGCCGCATCGTTCGACGAGCTTTCGCCCGAAGAGAAAGAAGGGGTCGTGAACCGCGCCCGATATGCCGGTTACATCGAGAAGCAGGAGCGCGAAGCGCGCAATGTGCGCGACGACGAGACGCTTCGGATTCCGGCCGGCTTTCGATTCGCACGTCCCGGCCTCTCGGCCGAGGTCGTCGAGAAGCTGACGCGGGTTCAGCCCGCCTCGCTCGGTCAGGCCGCGCGGATCCCCGGCATCACACCCGCGGCGGTTGCAGTGCTTCGAATGAACCTCCGCTACGAAGAGAGGAGTGCGAATGGACCGGGACGCAGCACTGCGAACCTACCGTGACGAGCTCCTCCGCTGGACGGTCAAGATCAACCTGATCGGCCCGGAAGCGAGGAAAAACATCGACGCGCACATCGACGAAGCGGTCGCCGCCGCGGAGATCCTCCGGCCGGAAGGAGAGGTGCTCGACTTCGGCAGCGGCGGCGGGCTCCCCGCGATTCCGATGGCGATCGTCTGTCCGGAAGCACGCTTCCACCTGGTCGAAGCCGACCAGCGAAAATGGGCGTTTCTCAAGCATGCCGTCCGGGTCTGCGCGTTGAATTCGGTGGTTCTCGGTGATAGATTGCAGCGCGCTCTCGAGAAGCTCGATCCTGCGATCCGCTTCTCCCTGGTCACGTCGCGCGCCGTCGGGCATCCCGAAGATTGGATCCCGCTGGTACGCGAGAAGCTCGCGACTGACGGGCGCGTCGCCTTGTTCGAGCGCTCTCCCGAGCCGCCGCGGCTCGCCGGGTTCCCCCTCGAGGCGGCTCACAGGCTTCCCAGGGGGGAGGACAACTTCCTGGTCATTCTTCGTTTTGCCGGGTGAGATCATGGGCATTGTCGTCGCGATCGTGAACCAGAAAGGCGGCGTCGGTAAAACGACGACTGCCGTGAACCTCGGCGCAGCGCTCGCTGCGCTCGAGAGAAGAACGCTGGTCATCGACCTGGACCCGCAGGCGAACGCGACCTCGGGAACGGGCTTCCCGAAAAGTGGAATCCCTTCGATGTACGGCGTCCTGGTCGAAGGCCATGACATCCACTCCGTGGTTCAGAACGCGGGGCTTCCCACCTTCATGGTCGCGCCGTCCTCGATCGATCTCGTCGGAGCCGACCTCGAGCTCGCAGAGATCGAGGACAGAGAGCATCGACTGAAGACAGCCGTCGAGATTGCCCGCGACGAGTACGACTTCATCCTGATCGACTGCCCTCCGTCACTCGGGCTCCTCACCGTGAACGCGCTCACCGCGGCCGACGTCGTGGTCGTGCCGCTGCAGTGCGAGTATTACGCGCTCGAAGGGGTCTCCCAACTCGTGCATACCGTCGACCGCGTCCGTGAGACGCTCAACCCCGAGCTCGAGATCGCCGGGATCATCCTCACGATGTTCGACGAGCGGATCAACCTCGCGCGCCAGGTCGCCGAGGAGATCCGCAACTTCTTCGGGGACAAGGTTTTCGGGACGGTGATTCCGCGCAACGTGCGGCTTGCCGAGGCTCCGTCATTCGGGAAGCCGATCCTCCTCTACGACGTCAAGTCGAAGGGAAGTGAGGCGTATCTTCAGTTGGCTCAAGAGTTTATAAGAAAATTAGAGGTGGTGATCAAGTGACGAAAAGCGCAAAGAAGGTACTCGGGCGCGGGCTCGGGGCGCTGATTCCGCAGAAGAACGCGGCGCCGACGGGGCACAGCGGCTCGGCGCTGGAGCTGCCGATCGACCTGATCACTCCGAATCCGTACCAGCCGCGAAAGACCTTCAACGACGCAGCGATCCGCGAGCTTTCGGAAAGCGTTCGCTCGCACGGGATCGTGCAGCCGCTCCTGGTGACGCGCAATGGCGACAAGTATCAACTGATCGCAGGGGAGCGCAGGTACCGTGCTGCGAAGCTCGCGGGGCTGACGACGGTACCGGCGATCGTGAAGGATCCGATCGTCGGTCTCGGCGCGCTCGAGATCGCGTTGATCGAGAACATCCAGCGCGAGGATCTCAACCCGATCGAAGAGGCGATGGCGTACCAGCAGCTTCACGACGAGTTCGGCCTCACGCAGGAAGAGGTTGCGAAGCGCGTCGGCAAGGAGCGCTCGACCGTCGCGAACTCCCTGCGGCTGCTTCGGCTGCCCGACAAGGTCAAGCGCCTGGTCGCCGCGACGCAGCTTTCGATGGGGCACGCGCGCGCCCTTCTCTCGCTGCAGGGGGCAAAGAAGCAGGAAGACCTCGCTGAGCGAATCGTCCGTGACGACCTGAGTGTTAGGCAGACAGAGGCGATCGTCTCGCCGCCGCCGCCGACAGCGAAGAAGCAGGAAGCGCAGAAGGACGTCTTCACGCGAGACGCCGAGGAGCGTCTCCAGAAGGCGCTTCGGACGAAGGTCGAGATCCGCAGGAAGCGTCGCGGCGGCACGATCCAGGTCGCCTTCGCGAGCGAGGATGAATTGATCAGGCTGTTCGAGAGTCTGACAGGAGGACGGCGATCGTGAGCAACAAAAAGGGCGGGGAACTCAACGGTTTTCTCGATCGGGGATCGACGTTCCGCGGCGAGATGGAGTTCGAGGACACGATGCGCGTCGACGGGCGCTTCATCGGGAAGATCATTTCGAAGAACGAGCTCATCGTCGGGGACAGCGCGAACGTCGAAGGAGAGATCCAGGTCGGAAGCGTCGCGATCAGCGGCACGGTCCGCGGAAAGATCAAGGCCACCGGGCGGATCGAGATCCACCGCAACGGGCGGGTCTACAGCGACCTCGAGACCCCCGCGTTGATCATCGAAGAAGGTGCGATCTTCGAAGGCAACTGCGTGATGGTGAAGGACGGCGCGAAGCTCTCGGTGGCGAAGCCCGCGTCGAACTGAGGCGGCCTCGGCCCCGGGCGCTCCCCGAAGCGCCGGCTCAGTCGAGAAAGAGAGAAGCCACGACGATCGCTTCGGGGATCGTGAACCGGTCTTCGGGGCCGACCGCATCCTCCCATTCGAGATCCCAGGCGGCCGCCTCCTTGTCCTCGCGGAGGGCGGTCACGAAGTTCAGCTCGCACTCCTGCCCAAGGTAGTCGCGCCCCTCGCGGATAGGGAGGCCGAAAGTGCGGCAGACGAGAGGCCGGTGCTCGTAGATTCTGCAGGCGCCGTCCTCCGCCAGTGCGGGGCAGGGAACATCTTCCACTCGGACGAAGAACGATTGCTTCTCCTCGTCGTCGCAATCGCGTATCGCGGGAACGTCGAAGGTCTCGAGAATCTCCCTCGAGCGCGCGACGAGAAGGGCTCGCGTCGCGGCCGGCGCTTCGCGAAGCGCCTCGGTGATCATCGCGACGTCGGCGGCGCCGATTTCGAACAGACCGTGGCAGCATCCGGTGCAGCCGAGACGGCACTCCAGATGCCTGCCCTGGCGGTGCCGGATCTCGTCGAAATGGAGGTCGGCGCGAGCGAGTATCTCCTTGTAGGAATCGGACATCCGGGTCAAGAACCGAGGGCGACTTCGGATCGTTCCCTCGGTTGATTCCTCATGGTCTCTGTGCTATACAGCAGCGGCTTCGGAGAGGTGTCTCTACGCGAGCCAGATCGACGCCAACCGGCGTCGACCCTTCTTCGAACCAGGCTCGATACTATGCTGATATCCGGCGGAATCAATCTGTCGCCCGACGCGTCGCTGATCGCCATCATGGTGATCTTCTGTCTCCAGTATTTTGTCGTGAAGAAGTACTTCCTGCAGCCGCTCAACGCCGTCATGAGCGACCGCGAGAAAGATGTTCGCGACGCAGCAGTGAGACACGAGGATGCGCTCGCCAGGTTCAACGAGGCGGCGCGCGAAATGGAAGCGCGCGTTGCCCAGGCGAAGAAGCAGGGAACTGAACTGCGCGAATCCCTGAGAGCCGAGGCGGCGAAGCATCGTGCCGACGCGGTGGAGAAGACGCGCCAGGAAGCCGAACAGATCGTCGGGAGCGCGAGCGCGGAGCTTGCAACTGCCGTCTCGTCGGCAAGGCAGAAGATCGACATCGAGATCGGCCCGCTCGCGCAGCTTGCCGTCGAGCGGATCGTGGGCAGGGCGCTGTGAAAAAGACAATTCTGATCCTACTCGCCGTCCTGCTGGCGGCGCTGCCGCTGTTCGCCGTCGACGGCGAGGGCGCGCACGTCGAGAAGACCTACTTCGGGATGCCGGCGTGGGTGCTCAAACTCCTCAACGTCGCCGTGTTTTTCGGATTGCTCGCCTGGCTGCTCAAGGGGCCGATCTCCTCGACGTTCAAGGCGAGGGGAGAACAGATCCGGTCGGAGCTCGCCGAAGCGCGTGAGCGCAACGCGAAGGCAGACCGGCTGGCGGCGGACATCCAGGCGCGCCTCGACCAGATCCAGGGCGACGTCGCCGCGATCGTCGAGCGCGCGAACGTCGATGGCGAGAAGCAAAAGGCCGAGATCATCGAGGCCGCCCGCCTCGAGGCCGAGAAGATCCTTGCCCAGGCCCGAGGGGACGTCGATTCGCAGATCAAGCAGGCCCGCAAGGAGCTGACCGACTATGCCGGGCAGCTCGCGGCCGACAAGACTCACGAGATTCTCGCGTCGTCGATGACCGAAGCCGATCGGAAGAAGGTCTTCGCCGACAGCGTGAAGGCGATCGAGGAGACGAAGGCATGATCCGGCGATTCGCACGGCCGTACGCGAAAGCGATCATGGAGGTCGTGAAGACCCCGGAAGCCGCCCGCGCGCTTCACGACGAGCTGAAGCGGTTCGAGACCGCGCGCGCCGGCTCGGAAGAGCTCTCGACGCTGTTCGAGAACCCCGGAGTCGACTCGAAGGTGAAGAAGTCGATCACCGCGGCGATCGGCGCGAAGCTCGCAATCGGCGAGCTGGGGTTGCGCACCCTCGACGTGTTTGTCACCAACGACCGGATCAACGATCTCGGCGCGATTCTCGAGGCACTCGAAGCGATGATCAACGACGCGACGAACACCGTCGTCGCGCGAGTTCGTGCGGCACACCAACTGGGCGACGACGAGCGAGCCGGGCTCAAGAGCGCTCTCGAAGCTCGTCTCGGAAAGCGGGTCCAGCTCGAGCTCACGATCGACAAGGCGCTGCTCGGCGGGTTCATCGCCGAAGTCGGCAGCGAGGTCTACGACGCTTCGGTCCTCGCAAGGATTCAGAAGATTCGAACCGCAATAGCGTAGCGCTTTTCGTCTACCTTTTTGGGAGAATATATGGCTGTTGATATCAAAGCAGACGAAATTACAGAGATAATTCGTCAGCAGATTTCAGGAATCGACCGCAGCCTCGACGTCGCGGAAGTCGGCACTGTCATCTCGGTCGGCGACGGCATCGCACGCGTCTACGGGCTGAACCGCGTCATGGCGGGCGAGCTCATCGAGCTTCCGCACGACGTCATGGGCCTCGCGCTCAACCTCGAAGAGGACAACGTCGGCGTCGTTCTGATGGGCGAGACCTCGGAGATCAAGGAAGGCGATCAGGTCAAGCGGACCGGACGGATCATGTCGATTCCGGTCGGTCCAGCGATGATCGGACGCGTCGTCAATCCGCTCGGCGAGCCGATCGACGGCAAGGGCCCGATCCAGTCGACGGAGTTCTACCCGATCGAGCGCATCGCTCCGGGTGTCATCGACCGCCAGCCGGTCCGCGAGCCGCTCCAGACGGGTCTCAAGGCGATCGACGCGATGATCCCGATCGGCCGCGGACAGCGCGAGCTGATCATCGGCGACCGCCAGACCGGCAAGACGGCCGTCGGCGTCGACACGATCATCAGCCAGAAGGGCAAGGGCGTCATCTGCGTCTATGTCGCGATCGGCCAGAAGAAGTCGACCGTCGCGCAGGTCGTGAAGACCCTCGAGGACTATGGCGCGATGGAGCACACCATCGTCGTCTCGGCGTCGGCCTCGGAGCCAGCCCCTCTGCAGTACCTCGCCCCCTACGCCGGCGCCGCACTCGGCGAGTACTTCCTCTACAACGGCCAGCACGCGCTCTGCATCTACGACGATCTGTCGAAGCATGCGCAGGCGTACCGCGAGCTCTCGCTCCTTCTCCGCCGCCCGCCGGGCCGTGAGGCGTACCCGGGCGACGTCTTCTATCTGCATTCGCGTCTTCTCGAGCGCGCCGCGAAGCTCTCCGACAAGAACGGCGGCGGCTCGATGACGGCGCTCCCGGTCATCGAAACGCAGGCGGGCGACGTGTCGGCCTACATTCCGACGAACGTCATCTCGATCACCGACGGGCAGATCTACCTCGAGACCGACCTGTTCCACTCGGGAGTTCGCCCGGCCGTGAACGTCGGACTCTCGGTGTCCCGCGTTGGCGGCGCGGCGCAGATCCGCACGATGCGCTCGATCTCGGGCACCCTCCGTCTCGATCTCGCGCAGTATCGCGAGCTCGCGGCATTCTCGCAGTTCGGATCGGATCTCGACAAGGCGACCCAGCAGCAGCTCAGCCGCGGCAAGCGCCTGGTCGAGCTTCTCAAACAGGGGCAGTACCAGCCGATGCGCGTCGGCCTCCAGGTCTTCTCCGTCTACATGGGAACGCAGGGCTTCACCGACAATCTCAAGGTCAGCTCGGTTCTCAAGTTCGAGGCGGCATTCCACCGTTGGATCGAGGACGAGAAGCGCGACCTCCTCGAGCGGGTCGAGACGGCGAAGAAGTTCGACGACGATCTCGGCAATGCCATGAAGGCAGCGATCGACGAGTTCAAGCAGCAGTGGGTGAAGGACAATCCTGACGCGGTCGAGACGGTAGTGTAATGCCCAGCACGCTCGACATCCGGCGGCGTATTCGAAGCGTCAAGAGTACGCAGCAGATCACCAAGGCGATGAAGATGGTCGCCGCGGCAAAGCTGCGTCGAGCCCAGGACCGGATCGTGTCGGCGCGTCCCTACTCGGGCGCGATTTCACAGATCCTCGCGTCGGTCGCCAGCCGCGTCGATTCGGACCAGCATCCGCTGCTCGCCGAGCGTCCCGAGCAGCGCGTCCTGCTCCTCGTCGTCACGGGAGACAAGGGGCTCGCCGGCGCGTTCAACGGAAACATCCTCAAGTCGACGCTGGGCGCGATCCGCGACCGCGGCTGGACGCAGGTCTCGCTCATCCCGATCGGCCGCAAGGCGAACGAATTTTTCCGCCGCCGCACGATCCCGATCCGCCATCAGGCGGTCAACGTCTTCCAGGCGCTCTCGCTCGAGACGGCCGGAAGCATCTCGAAGATGGCGGTCGACGACTTCGTCGAGGATCGCATCGACGCCGTGTACGCGGTCTACAACGAATTTCGCTCGGTCATCTCACAGGTTGTCCACGTCGAGAAGCTCCTGCCGCTTCCCCGCACGAAGCACGACGAGCCGACGATCGAGTATCTCTACGAGCCTTCGCCCGAGCAGATTCTCCGGGACCTGCTCCCGAAGCACCTCGAGTTCCAGATTTACAGAATCCTGCTCGACTCCGCAGCGGCGGAGCAGGGCGCGCGCATGACAGCGATGGAAGCGGCCACGAAGAATGCCGCCGAGATGATCGACAGCTTGACGCTGACCTACAACCGGGTTCGTCAGGCGGCGATCACCAAGGAAATCATCGAGATCGTCTCGGGCGCCCAGGCCCTCGAATAGCCAGACTTCTCAAGGAGAACGTGCATGTCAGCAGAAGTGAAAGAACGGGTCGGACGAGTCGTCCAGATCATCGGTCCCGCGATCGACGTCGCCTTTGACGAAGGACATCTTCCTTCGATCGGCAACGCCGTGCGTGTCGTCGACGACGGCGAGTTCGGCAAGGTGCCGATCGACGTCGTCGTCGAGGTCGCGCAGCACATCGGTGAGAGCCGCGTCCGCTGCATCGCCATGAAGCCGACCGATGGAATGGTCCGCGGCATGAAGGCGATCGACTCCGGGGCCCCGATCATGGTCCCGGTCGGCCGCGCGACGCTCGGCAGAATTCTGAACGTTCTCGGCGAGCCGGTCGACGGGCTCGGCCCCGTCGAGACCACGGAGAGACGCCCGATCCACCGCCTCGCACCACGGTTCGACGAGCAGGCCGTAAGCGTCGAGATGTTCGAGACCGGCATCAAGGTCATCGACCTTATCGAGCCCTACACCAAGGGCGGCAAGACAGGCCTTTTCGGCGGCGCCGGCGTCGGCAAGACCGTTCTCATCATGGAGCTGATCAACAACGTCGCCAAAGAGCACGGCGGCTTCTCCGTGTTCGCCGGCGTCGGCGAGCGCACGCGCGAAGGCAACGACCTCTACCTCGAGTTCGAGGAGACGGGAGTCGTCGTTCCTGGCGACTCCTCCAAGTCGAAGGCCGCGCTCATCTACGGCCAGATGACCGAGCCCCCCGGGGCACGCCTCCGCGTCGGCCTCACCGGCCTGACGGTCGCCGAGTACTTCCGCGACACCGAAGGCCAGGACGTTCTTCTCTTCATCGACAACATCTTCCGTTTCACGCAGGCGGGCTCGGAAGTCTCGGCGCTCCTCGGCCGCATGCCGTCGGCCGTCGGCTACCAGCCTAACCTCGCGACGGAGATGGGCGAGCTGCAGGAACGCATCACCTCGACCAAGCAGGGATCGATCACCTCGGTCCAGGCGATCTACGTCCCCGCGGACGACCTCACCGATCCCGCGCCCGCGACCGCGTTCGCCCACCTCGACGCAACGACCGTTCTCTCGCGGCAGATCGCCGAGCTCGGCATCTACCCCGCCGTCGACCCGCTCGCGTCGACCTCGAAGATCCTCGACCCGCGAATCCTCGGCGAGGAGCATTACAACTGCGCCCGCTCGGTGCAGGCAGTGCTCCAGAAGTACAAGGACCTCCAGGACATCATCGCGATTCTCGGCATCGACGAGCTCGGCGAGGACGACAAGATCATCGTCGCCCGCGCGCGCAAGATTCAGAAGTTTCTCTCCCAGCCCTTCCATGTCGCCGAGCAGTTCACCGGCATCAAGGGCAAGTACGTCAAGATCGCCGACACGATCCGCGCGTTCAACGAGATCGTTCAGGGCAAGCACGACGACGTTCCGGAGCAGGCGTTCTACCTGCAGGGCACGATCGAGGACGTTCTCGAGCGCGCGGAGCAGATGAAGAGCGCGGTGGCGTAGCGCCATGGCCGAGCTTCCGACAAAGCTTCACCTCACCCTCGTCACGCGCGAGAAGAAGGTTCTCGAGCAGGACGTGGACGAGGTCGTGCTCCCCGCAGTGCGCGGACAGATCGGCATTCTTCCAGGCCACACGCCTCTCCTTGCGATGTTGAAGGTCGGCGAGATGTCGTACCGCGTCGGGGACAAGCACTTCATGATGGTGCTGACCTGGGGCTTCGCCGAGATCCTCCCCGATCGCGTGATCGTCATTGCCGAAGGCGCGATGAAGGCCGAGGAGATCGGGGCCGACCAGTTCGAGAAGATGAAGATGGATGCCGAGCGCGAGCTGCAGTCGCTCGTCTCGCACGACGAGGAGTTTGCGCTCGCCGAAGCGAAACTCGACCAGTCGATCGCGAAGGGCCTCGCGGGAGTCAAGCACTGAGGATCCCTCGCACGAGGTGACGACCGACGCCGCCGCAAGGCGGCGTTCGTCGTCTGTGCAGCTTCGCGGCCGCACCATCGAACGCGTACGAACACATGTTAAGATCCGTTCGTACACCGATGGTCAAACGACTTACCCGCACAGGCAATAGCCTCGCTCTCATTCTCGAAAAGCCGCTCCTCGAGCAGGTGGGGATCGACGAGTCTACAGAGGTCGAGATCTCGACGGACGGCGACGTGATCGTGATCTCTCCGGTCAGGACGAAGAAGCATGCGGCGAGGCTCGGCAAGGCGCTGAAAGAGATCAACGAGCGCTACGCGGGGGTCTTCAAGCGGCTGTCGGAATGAAGCAGCCGGAGTTCCTTTCGCTCGACGACGTTCTGGCAATTCACGAGGATCAACTCCGGCGATACGGCGGCGCACGCGGAATCCGCGACATCTCGCTTCTCGAATCGGCCTTGGGCCTTCCGCGGGCGACGTTTGACCACGAGTTCCTCCACCCGACGCTCTTCGAAATGGCGGCCGCGTACCTGTTTCACGTCGCGAGGAATCACCCGTTCGTAGACGGCAACAAACGCACCGCTCTCGCCTGTGCGCTCGCGTTTCTCTGGATCCACGACCTTCGCGTCGACGCCGGCGAGGAGAACCTGTACGAGTTGGTGATCCGTGCTGCCACTGGAACCTGCTCGAAGTCGGAGATCGCGGTGTTTCTCGCCGGCCACGCCGGAAAATGACGCCTCGGTGCGTGCCGGAAGTTCGGCAGGCCCCGACAATCGGCAGCCGGTCATGAAGCTTCGCGGCCGGCGAGAAAGGCCTGCGAGACACTCGAAGTCGAGCCGTTTCAGCGTTTCACTAGCGCGGAAGGCCTTGCGCCACCGGCCGTCACCGGAATATAAAGGCGCGGCTTTCCAGTTGCCGAAAGCCCGTTGAAGCCTTGTTCTCCCCTTGGAAGCAGGCGTTGGAAGGATCCTGAGTGGCAAAAAATCTGGTCATCGTAGAGTCGCCCGCGAAAGCGAAAACGATCAACAAGTTCCTTGGCAAGGACTTCACCGTGAAGGCGTCCGTCGGGCACATCCGCGACCTTCCCAAGAGCGATCTCGGCGTCGACGAAGAGACCTTCGAGCCCGAGTACGTCATCCTCGAAACCAAGGAAAAAGTCGTCGCCGAGCTCCGCGCCGCGGCGAAGAAGGCCGACAACATCTTCATCGCGTCCGATCCTGATCGCGAAGGAGAGGCGATCGGCTGGCACGTGATGAACGTGCTCGGTGGCGACGCGAAGAAGGTCCGCCGCATCCTGTTTCACGAGATCACCAAGACCGCCGTTCAGAAGGCGATCAAGCAGCCCGGCACGATCGACATCAACAAGGTCAATGCGCAGCAGGCGCGCCGCGTTCTCGACCGGCTCGTCGGCTACAAGCTCTCTCCTCTCCTATGGGACAAGGTCCGCCGCGGCCTGTCCGCCGGCCGCGTCCAGTCGGTCGCGCTCAAGATGATCGTCGACCGCGAGGACGAGATCGCGAAGTTCAAGCCCGAGGAGTACTGGACCTTCGCCGCGAAGCTCGACGCGGCACAGCCGCCGCCGTTCATTGCGAAGCTCCTGAAGGTCGACGGCAAGAAGGCCGAGGTTCCGAACGAGGAAATCGCGCGGAAGATCGAGACCGATCTCAAGAAGGGCTCATACGCCGTAGCGAAGATTACGCGCAAGGAGCGCAAGCAGTCACCTCCCGCGCCTTTCACCACGTCGAAGTTGCAGCAGGAAGCCTATCGGCGCTTCAAGTACCCGGTGAAGCGGACGATGCAGATCGCGCAGGGGCTCTACGAAGGCAAGGAGCTCGGCAAGGACGGCCACGTCGGTCTCATCACCTACATGCGTACCGACTCGGTCCGCGTCTCCGACGACGCGATGGCAGAGATGCGCCTCTACATTGGAAAGAAGTACGGCGAGGACATCCTTCCCGAGAAGCCGAACGTCTACCGCGCGAAGAAGTCGGCGCAGGAAGCGCACGAGGCGATTCGCCCGACTACCTTCGAATACGAGCCCGAAGCGATTAAAGACCTGCTTTCACGCGACGAGTACAACATCTACAAGCTGATCTTCGAGCGTACCGTCGCATCGCAGATGAAGCCCGCCCTCTTCGACGTGACCGACGTCGAGATCGAGTGCGGCAAGCTGACGCTCAAGGCCTCGGGGGAAGTGCAGAAGTTCGCCGGATTCCTGGCGATCTTCCAGGACGACCTCGAGGAAGAGGACGCCGCTGAGCACGAGGAGCTTCTCGCAAAGAAGCTTCCTCGGATGCAGGAAGGCGACGCGCTCACGCTGCGCGATCTCGAGACAAAGCAGAACTTCACCCAGCCGCCTCCGCGGTTCACCGAAGCGACGCTCGTCAAGGCCCTCGAAGAGAACGGCATCGGGAGGCCGTCGACCTACGGCGCGATCCTCCAGACGATCCAGACGCGCGACTACACCTACAAGGACGAGGGCAAGTTCGTCCCGAGCCAGCTCGGGACGCTCGTTACGAATCTCCTTCGCGAGTCGTTCGGCGACATCATCGACGAGGGGTACACCGCGAAGCTCGAGGACGAACTCGACGAGATCGAAGCGGGCAGAGTCGACTGGGTCGACGCTCTTCGCCGCTTCTCGATCAAGTTCAACAAGGACCTCGGCGTCGCTCAGACCGAGATGAAGAGCATCAAGGGCCAGGGGGTCGAGACCGACGAGGTCTGCGACAAGTGCGGTTCGAAGATGGCGATCAAGTTCGGCCGCTTCGGCGAGTTCCTCGCCTGCACGAACTATCCCGAGTGCAAGAACACGAAGGAGATTCCGCAACAGGCGGCGGCGAAGGCCAACGGCGAGGAGCCGATGGTCTGCGACAAGTGCGGCAAGCCGATGACTCTGAAGCGCTCCCGCTTCGGCCAGTTCTTCGCGTGCACCGGTTACCCCGAGTGCAAGAACACGAAGGACCCGAAGCTCCTCAACCTCCCGCAGAGCAGCGAGCCGGTCGCGCCGTGCGAGAAGTGCGGCAAGGAGATGATCCTCAAGCGCGGCCGCTTCGGTCCGTTCTACAGCTGCTCGGGCTACCCCGACTGCTCGAACATTCGCAAGATCGGCGGGAAGGGCCATCCTCCGGAGCCGACGGGAGTGAATTGCCCGACCTGCAAGGAAGGCGAGATGGTCATGCGCATTTCCAAGCGCGGACCGTTCTACTCGTGCAACCGCTATCCGAAGTGCGATTTCACGCTGAACAAACGCCCCGTGGGGCGAGCCTGCCCGAAATGTAAGGCGCCCTACCTTCTCCTGCACGAGACCAAGAAGGAAGGCAAGATCGAGCTCTGCAACAACGCCGAGTGCGACTACAGGGCGCCCGTTCGCGAAGAGACGGGCGTCGACGCGAAATGAGAGTTGAATTCATTGATGTTTAAGATTTCTTATTATTCTGTCCTGTACAGTTAACTAAAATGCGACTCGCAAGAGTCGCATTTTTACTTTGTACTTTTCGAATTAGACTTCCGACAAGCCGATGTCGGAAGTCCAGTCCGCCCCGATCTCCCTGCGCCGCACCGCGATCTGCGCGGCCGTGGCCGCGCTCGTCCTTCTCCTGCCGACCGAAGGGCTGTTTACCGCGGGCGTTCGCACGACGGCGGCGACAGGCCTCCTCATGGGGCTGCTCTGGCTCTCCGAGGCGCTGCCGCTCGGTCTCACCGCGCTGATCCCGCTCGTCGTCTTTCCGCTGACAGGCATCCGGACCGCCGATCAGGCCGCCGCTCCCTACGCCAACTCGGCGGTCTTTCTCTTTCTGGGCGGCTTTCTCGTCGCGTCAGCCGTGGAGAAATGGGGGCTTCACCGACGGATCGCCTGGCACACGCTGCGGCGCGTGGGAACGGAACCACGGCGCATCGTCCTCGCGGTGCTCCTCGCGAGCGCCGGGCTTTCGATGTGGATCTCGAACACGGCGACGACGCTGATGCTCGCGCCGATCGCCGTCGCGATCGTCCACGGCGCGGCCGGCAGCCACGAGGGCGACCTCGGCGCCGGGCACGACAACCCTCTCGCACGGCTCGGGAGCGCGACACTGCTCGCCGTCTGCTTCGGCGCGTCGCTCGGCGGACTGGGCACCCCGATCGGCACGCCGACGAACCTGATCTTCCTCGGGGCGGTGAAGGAGCTCTTCCCGTCGGTTGGCGCAGTCAGCTTCGCGCAGTGGATGATCTTCGGCGTGGTCTATCTCGCGATCGCGCTCCCGGCATGCTGGCTCATCCTCATCGTCGCGATGCGCCTCGGGAAGGGTGCGCCGATTCCGCTCGAGCAGCTCGGCCTCGAGCGGCCGACGACGATGGGCCGCGCGGAAAAGCTGACGATCGCGCTTTTCACCGCAACTGCGCTGCTCTGGATCTTCCGCGCTGACATCACGATCGGG
>JBPPMG010000468.1:0-9550 GCA_051305935.1 Thermoanaerobaculia bacterium | reverse complement strand
TCGGGCGGCAGAAGCTCCGCCGGCGAGGGCCACTCCGGGTCATGTTCGATCGGCTCCGCCGCCGCCGAGCCAAGGATTCGATTTAGCTCTTCTGGAATGGTCATGCGAGATGATCCCGAGGCGCCTAACGCTGCCGCTAACCCGCGGGCACGCGCGCGGAATACTCTAGCAAATCGGAAGGCATGGTGGCGCGCGTGGCCGTCGGGTTCAGCGGCTCAGTTAGGTGCCGTCTGAATGGAGACGGATTGAGTTTCGTTGTTCGTGATGCTCAGCATGCCCCAAACCGCCAAACCCGGATCATCCGCCACAACTTCAATTCGAATTCGTTCCACGCCGGTGGCGGCGGGAGGTGAGACGACCGGAATCTCGGCGTAGGTCTCGTTGATGTACTGCGCCCGGAGTGTTACGCGCTGCTCCGCGAGCGCCGCCTCCCCAACACGTTCGTCGTTGAAGTAGCGCACCGTGACTTCGCGGGCTCGTGCGGAAAGTGAATACAGCCGGAGCGTGAGGCGAAACTTGGGCGAGGCGGTAACCGCGGGAAACCGTAGCACCTGCGGTCGCACTTCACTCCATCTAACCGTTGGAAGAGTGACCCCCCAATTCCCGTCGGTGCGCGACTCATCAAACACCCGGGCCGAGAACGTCAGCGAATCGAGTTCCGCCCTGGCAAAATACAGGTAGGTTCCTGGATAGAGCCGCGGAAATTCCTGAACGGGAACGAGCGGCTCCGCAGTTGTCTTCGCTGGGACCTCGTAGAAGCTGCAGAAACCCAAGGTGCAAGCCTGCTCTCCGAACGAAATATCTTCCTCGCTGGAGTTGTGAATTCGAATCTCTGAGATCCAGAGTGACCCATAGGCTCCCGCAGCTCGCGCAACCAGCAGGGGAATCAAGACAAGCTCTGTCTGGGAGTCCTGAGCTGACACTTCAGCGGACAGGGCGAGCACGAGCAACGTCGTCAGCCAACTCTTCATGAACATGCGCTTCCCTACGGCACCTAACTTCTCACCAACCCGATTATACGGATTAAAAGCCGTGACCCTTTACGGAACGGTCCAGCTCGGGGCCCCTGAGGCGGATGTGACTCGTGCATCATGACTTGTCTCATCTTCTCATTCTTCGCGGCCGCTTTCAGGGTTCCGTGTAACACGGGTCGGGGTCGGTGTTGGGACGAATCGCCGTTCCGTGTATCACGGGGCGTTGATCCGGAACCTGCTGCGCCAACGGGGCTCCGCTCTGCCACTTTCCTGCCATCCGTCGCGTGGGCCGAGCACTCTGACGCTCAGCGCATCGAGCGCGTGCATGCGAGTCATCACGGTCCCCTCCCGTCAGATCGCCGACGGGTGTTTCTGGTCGTGAATGAGAATGCCGCGGCGGATCCGGCGGGCGTACGATTTTTCCGAAGGGCTGGCTGTGGTCGGGCACGCGAATCGTGTCTCGCACGCGGTCGAGCAGCCTCGGCGGGTTGCGCGAAGGGTCGTCGCTCACGCTCCGAGGTTCCCTCGGCTCATAGGCGATGTCAAGGATGATTCCAAGAGGAGAAAGAGGATCGCTCGATTGCTCGATTGCTCGATTGCTCGATTGCTCGATTGCGCGATTGCGCGATTGAGAAGCAGAGGGGGCGTGCTTTTCAATCGAGCAATCGCCCAATCGAGCAATCCGCCGGCGGCGCCACGAACGCGAAGGGCCTCCCTTGCGGGAGGCCCTTCGGCGACTGCACGTCAAATGATCGGTTAGGGCTTCGCGGCGGCCGGGGCCCCGCTCGCCTCGTTGAAGCGCTTGATCACCGAGTCGGTGATGTCGATCGCCTCGGACGCGTAGACCAGGCCCGACTCCATCTTGTTGAAGATGGCCGCGACTCCCATCTCCTTGCCGATCTGGTCGATCACGGGACGGATCGCCTTCTCGAGCTCGAGGATCGCCTTCTCTTCGGTCTCGCGAAGCTCGCGCTGCGTGTCCTGCGCATAGCGCTGCAGCTCGATCTTCTTCTGGTCGAGGCTCTTCTGCATCTCGGCAAGCTTCTCGGGCGAGAGCGACATCCGCTTCGCCCCGATCTCCTTCTCGAGCGTTTCGACGTCGCCGCCGAGCTTCTTGCCCGTTTCCTGCTTGCCGAGCGCGAACTTCTCGATCCTCTCGCGCGCGACCTTGCCCTGCGTCGACTCGAGCAGGACCTTCTGAACGTTGATGACCGCGATGCGCGAGGGCGCGCTCGTCTGCGCCATCGCCGGGATCGCGACCGCTAATGCTACGAGCGCCAGCAAAGTCTTCTTCATGGGTCTCTCCTTCTGAACTCTCGACGGCGATGCCGCCGGATTGTTTGTTCTCATCGGCTCGATCCTCAGAACGTGTTGCCGATCGAGAACTGGAACGTCTCGAATTGGTCAGTCGGCGTCGGATCGACGTTGTACGCGTAAATGAACCTGAGCGGGAACTGGAACACGGGGAGGAAGATCCGGAGCTCGGCGCCGGTCGAGTAGCGCAGGTCGCCGAGGTCGACGTTCTCCTTGTAGCCGTACGCCTGACCCGCGTCGGCGAACAACACGAAGCGGAGCGGGTCGTTCACCTTGTAGATGTACTCGAGGTTGAAGACGGTGAAGCTGTAACCGCCCACCACGCTCGTGAAGCCGTTGATCACTTCTCGCGGCCCGATGCTGTACGCGTCGAAACCGCGAACCGACTGCTCGCCACCGACGAAGAACCGCTCCGAGCGCGGCACGCAGAGCTTGTTGTCGAACTCGTCGAGGTCGTCGAAGAAGTTCGCGCAGTCGTCGTCCGTCGGGTGGATGTAGCCCCCCTCGGCGTTGAAGGTGATGGTTCCGCGCTGCGAGATCGGATGGAAGTGGCTGAAGTTCAGCACCGGCTTGATCATGCTGATCGTGCCGCCGAGGGGCCCGCCGACGTAGGAGAGCGCGCCGCTGAGCCTCGTTCCCCGGAACGTGTCGAACGGGTTGTCGCGCGAGTCGTAGCGATACGCCGGAATGACCGCGGAGGTAATGAACTCCTCGTCGAAAACGTCGGGAAGGGGCACGTTGCCGTTGTCGTCGGGAGGGCTGACGATCGACTGCTTTTCCTGCCGGTCCTCGTAGCCGTACGTGAACGAGATGCTCTCGAAGCGGCCGATGCGATAGCCGTAGCTCACCGAGCCGCCCTTGCCCTCGCTGTCGAATCCGACCGCGTCAGGAAGCGTCGTCGCGCGATCGTAGAGGCTCACGCCAAGGCTGTGCGGACGATCCATGAACCAGGGGTCGGTGTAGGTTAGGCTGAAGAAGTTCTGCCTGCTGCCGCGCTGGTAACTCACCCCGGCCACGTTGCCGTTGCCGAGCAGGTTGCGGGTGGAGAACTGGAAGGTGCCGAAGAAACCGTAGGCCTCCGAGTATCCGCCGCCGAACTGAATGTCGTTCTTCCCTTCTTCCTTGCCCTTGACGGTGATGTCGACCGTCTTGGTCTCCTGGTTGACGCGGAAGTCGGGGTTCTCGGTCACCTTGAAGTAGCCGAGCTGGCCGAGCTTGTACATCGACGCCTTGAAGGTCTCCATGTCCATGATCGAGCCTTCGTGGATGAAGATCTCGCGGCGGAGCACCTTGTCCTTCGTCACCGTATTGCCTTCGAACTCGAGACGCCCGAGACGGAACTGGTCTCCTTCGAAGACCTCGATGTCGATGTCGACGACGTTCTCTTCCACCTCGTTGTAGTTCGCGTTGATGTAGGCGTAGATGTATCCGCGCCGCCGGTAGAGGTCCTCGAAGAGCTGGAGGCGCGCCGTGACCGGGCCTCGGCGAAGCGTCTCGCCCTTCTCGAGCGGCCAGTTGGCGAGGATCACGTCCTTGTCGAACACCGTGGCGCCCGTGACGTTCACGTCGCGGAACTTGTGAACCGTACCCTCGCGGACCGGGATCGTGACTTTGACCTTCGGCTTCTTCGTGCCGACCGTCGTGATCTTCGCGTCGCCGAACTGCACGTCCTTGTAGCCGCGGTCGAGGTAGTAGTTCCGGATGCGCTCGAGATCGGCCTCGAGCTTCGAGGGGATGTAGAGATTGCGCTTGCGCGCCCAGGTGTAGAGGTTGTGCTTCTTGACCTCTTTCATCTTCATTCGAAGAGTGAAGTCGGAAAAGACTTCGTTCCCCTCGAACTCGACCTTCGCGATGCGCGCCTTGATGCCCTCGTTAATCGTGAAGACGATTCGTTTCTCGTTCGGGTTAGGGCGGTCCTCCAGGGCGGTTTCGACCGTGACTCCCTCGAATCCGCCTTCGGCGTACGCGGTCTTGATGACCTCGGCGGCGCGCTTGATCACGATCTGGTCCACGGTGCGGCCGATGTTCAGGTCGATCTTCGCGATCTCGAGCGCCTCGGCGATCTTCGACGTGTTCAGGCCTTTGTTGCCGCGATACTCGACGGCGCCGATACGGGGGCGCTCTTTGACCGCGACTTTGACGACGACGCCCCCTTTCTCGCCACGCTCGGCTTCGATCCGCACGTCGTCGAAGAGCCCCGTCTGCCAGAGGTTCATGAAGCTGGTGCGGATGGCGTCGGGAAAGAAGGGCCGGTCGAGCTCGATCCCCAGGTAGACGCGGATCGTCTCCTGGGCGACCGTCACGTTGCCCGTGACCTCGAATTTTTCGACGTTCAGCCCCGCCATCCCGATGAGCGAATCGGTCGGCAACGCCTGGGCGAGCGCGAGCGTCGGGGCGAAAACGATCGCCAGCAGAAGGATCAAATATCGTCTCATTCGTGATTGCGCAGAAGGGACACTCCCTTGGACGGTGAGACGACCGGCTGGCGCCGAACGTTTCGCAATCCGCGGCCTCTCCTGCAAAGCGGCGCGAATTCTAGCAAAAGAAGCGCCCGATGGGTGGGAACATTCCAGACCGTTTCAGGGCCGAAACCGCAGGGGCGCCGGGATTTACTCTGCGGCGTAGGTCGCGATGCCTCGTCCGAACGACCAGTTTTCCTTCGTGACCTCGACCAGAGAGACGAGCAAGTCGTCCGGGCGGAGCTGGACCGCCCTCTCCAGATTCCTCGCCAGCCGCCGGTAGATCTTCCGTTTGATCTCCACCGTTCGGCCGGCATTGAGCGTGATTTCGACGACGATCAGGTCGGCGGTCCGGTTGACGTCCCCGTAGGACGGGTGCGCGATCAGCTCGGCCGGCTCGGTCTGGTGGACGATGTGGAACTTGTCGTCAGGCGGGATGCTCGCCTCGACGACCAGCGCCTCGTGGATCGCCTCGCTGACCAGGCGCACGTACTCCTCGCCCTTGCCCTTACGCAGGTGAATCTTGACCAGCGGCATGCTCCCTCTCCTCCCGGATCTAGTTGAGCGCCGGCTCCGGATGGTCTTCCGGCGCGAGGAGCACGACGATCTCCCCCTGCACCGTGAAGTCGACGCGCTGCGGCCCGGGCCCCTGCTCCTTGTTGCGGATCAGGAACTCCGAAAGCTCGTCCTCGATGTAGCGCTGGATGGCGCGGCGCAGCGGACGCGCGCCGGAGCTCGACTCCTCGGACGCGCGAGCGAGCAGCCAGTCGACCGCCGCATCGTCGACGCGAATCTCGATTCCCTTGTGGACGAGCGCCGTGTTGACGTCGTCGACGAGCAGCCGGCAGATCCGGCGAAGCTCGTCCTGCCCCAGCGGATTGAAGATGATGACGTCGTCGATCCGGTTGATGAACTCGGGCGAGAACTCGCGCTTGAGCTCCGTCACGATCACGTGCTCGACCTCGCGCTGATCGGCATCGCCTTTCTCGCGGAAGCCCATCGACGCACCCTTGGTCGCGAGATGCCGCGTGCCGAGGTTCGAGGTCATGATGATCAGCGTGTTCCTGAAATCGACCTGGTTGCCGAGCGAATCGGTGAGGATTCCATCCTCGAGGATCTGCAGCAGCAGGTTGGAGATGTCCGGGTGCGCCTTTTCGATCTCGTCGAGAAGGACGACCGAGTAGGGGTTCCTGCGGACGCGCTCGGTGAGCTGGCCGCCTTCCTCGTGGCCGACATAGCCGGGAGGCGAACCGATCAGCTTCGAGACGGCGTGCTTCTCCATGTACTCCGACATGTCGAAGCGGATGAGGTGCTTCTGGGAGCCGAAGAGGAACTCGGCGAGTCTGCGCGCCACTTCGGTCTTTCCGACCCCGGAGGTCCCGAGAAAGACGAACGAGCCCATCGGCCGGTTCGGGGAGGCGACCCCCAGCCGCGAGCGGCGGATCGCGCGGGAGATCGCGCGGATCGCCTTGTCCTGCCCGACGATGCGCCGCATCAGCGTCTCTTCCATGGTGATCAGCTTCGCGGCCTCGTCGGCCTCGAGCGCGGTCACCGGGATGTCGGTCCAGGAGGAGATGATCTCTTCGACGTCGCGCTGCGTGACCTCGATCAGCTCCTCGCCTTCCCCTTCACGCTCCTGCTTGAACCGCTCGATCTCCTCTTTGACCTCGATCTCGCGATCGCGAAGCAGGACGGCCCGCTCGAAGTCCTTGTCGGAAATCGCCTTCTTCATGTCCTTGACGACCGAGCGCACCTCGGTCTCGAGCCGCCGGAGGATCTGGGTATCGGCGACGTGGCGGAGCTTGACTCTCGCTCCCGCCTCGTCGAGGATGTCGATCGCCTTGTCGGGGAAGAACCGGTCGGTGATGTAGCGGTTCGACTGGTAGACCGCCGAGCGGATGGCTTCCTCCGAGTACTTCACCTTGTGGAACGACTCGTAGCGCTCCTTGACCCCGTCGAGGATCCGGAGAGTCTCCTCTTCGTTAGGCGGCGCGACGTTGATCGCCTGGAAGCGGCGGAGCAGCGAGCGGTCCTTTTCGATGTAGCGCCGGTATTCGCGAATCGTCGTCGCGCCGACGCAGGCAATCTCCCCGCGCGAGAGCGCCGGCTTGAGGATGTTGGCCGCGTCGAGCGAGCCCTCGGCAGACCCCGCCCCGATCAGCGAGTGGATCTCGTCGATGAAGATGATGATGTCCTTGTTTTCCTTCAGCTCCTTGATGATCCCCTTGAGCCGCTCCTCGAACTGCCCGCGGTACTTGGTGCCCGCGACGATCAGCGAGAGGTCGAGCGAGAGGATCTTCCGGTTCGCGATGAAGAGCGGGACGTTTCCGTCGAAGATCCGCTGCGCGAGACCCTCGACGATCGCCGTCTTGCCGACCCCCGGCTCGCCGAGCAGGATCGGGTTGTTCTTCGTGCGGCGGGAGAGGATCTGGATGATCCGGTCGACTTCCTTGTCGCGGCCGACGAGCGGATCGAACTGCCCCTGCTGCGCCAGCTGCGAGAAGTCGCGTGCGTACTCGGCGAGGAACGGCAGTTCTTTCTTCTGCTTGTCCGCCTCGCGCTCCTTGAGGATCGCGACGGTCTCCTCGCGGGCGCCGTAGACGTTCATCCCTTTCGCGGTGAGAAGCCGCGCCGCCGTCGACGACTCCACCCGCATCACGCCGATGAGCAGGTGCTCGGTCCCGACGTACTG
Source organism: Thermoanaerobaculia bacterium (assembly GCA_051305935.1). GTDB lineage: Bacteria > Acidobacteriota > Thermoanaerobaculia > Gp7-AA8 > Gp7-AA8 > JACPDH01. The sequence continues at coordinate 2,111 of JBPPMG010000468.1, read as the reverse complement.
GTGAAGCATCGATTCCGCCTCGTGTGAGGCGTAGGCGAGGATTTTTTTCGATTCTTCCGAGAGTGGCAGCTCGGCCGACGACGAGATCCGGTCGACGAAGAGACGATCTCCTTCGACTTCACGCCGGATCTGGTCGGGCTTCACGTTGAAGCGCGTGAAGATCTCCTTGATGATGTCTTCGCCCTCTCGGAGGACGCCGAGCAGGATGTGCTCGGACTCGATGACTCTCGAGCCTAACTTCGACGCCTCGTAGCGCGCGAAGAAGAGCGCTCGTCTCGCCTTCTCGTTATATTTTTCGAACATGGTCGGTCGGGCTCCGGCGCTTCATTTCGAAGACCCGGTCGCATCGCGACGCGAGCTCCGTGTTGTGGGTCACGATTACCGCGGTCAGGCCTCGTCTCGCCTGGCAGCTTCGCATCACCTCGAACACCCTCTCGCTCGTCTCCACGTCCAGGTTGCCGGTCGGCTCGTCCGCCAGCAGCAGCACCGGGTCGGAAAGCAGCGCCCTCGCGATCGCCACCCTCTGCTGCTCGCCTCCCGAAAGCTGATTCGGGAAGTGTCGGGCGCGGTCGCTGAGGCCCAGCTCGTCGAGAAGTGCCGCCGCTTTTCGCAACGCCTCCTCCCGGGCCATTCTTCCAATCCATCCGGGCATGGCGACGTTCTCTTCGGCCGTGAACTCGGGGAGAAGGTGATGGAACTGAAACACGAAGCCGACCTTGTCGTTGCGAAAGCGCGCGAGCTGGTCGTTCGACATCGACGCGAACTGCCGCCCTTCGACCTCGATCGTTCCGCCGTCGGCGCGGTCGAGCCCCCCGAGCAGGTGCAGCAGGGTCGACTTGCCGATCCCCGACGGGCCGACGACGGCGAGCATCTCGCCTCGCTCGACCTCCAGGTCGAGCGACCGGAACACCTCCACCGACGCGTTCCCGCTCTCGTACGACTTGGAAAGATCGCGGGCGTCGAGGAAGGCCATGCTCCGATTATACGGCCCCGACGGCGCGAGACCGGCCTTCCCGAAACGAAACGAGGCGGGCCGCGACGGCCCGCCTCGGAAAGTTCACATGCGTGTTGCCCGCTACAGGTTCTCGCGGTGGATCGTGACCGAGCTCGCCCGGCGCAATTCCTGCGTCAGTTTCGTGCCGGCGGAAATCACTTCCGTCTGGCGCTCCTTGATCATCGAGTCGACGATCTGCTGGCGCGCCTCCTCGAACGTAAGGAAACCCGAGGGCTCGCGCGCCTCGCACCTCACGACGTGGAATCCGAACTCGGTCTTGACCACGTCCGAGGTCTCTCCGGGCTGAAGCTTGAACAACGCGTCCTCGAGAGGACCCGAGAGCTTGCCCCGGGAGATCCAGCCGAGATCCCCGCCCGACTTCGCCGAGAGATCTTCGGAGTACTTCGAGGAGAGGTCCGAGAAGCTGGTCTTCGGATCGGCAAGCAGGCCTTTGATCATCTCGATCTTCTTCATCGCCTGCTCTTCCGACTGCGCATCGTCATTCGCGCTGTTGTATACGGGCATCGCGACGGGCGTCACGACGATGTGACGCGCCTTGATCCGCTCCGGCCTCGCGAACTCGCGGCGCTTGCTCTGGTAATACTCGCGGAGCTCGGCCTCGGGGAAGACGTTCGCGGCGACCACTTTCTCCACGTACATGTTGATCAGCACGCGCTCGCGCGTCCGCTCCAACTCGTACTGGACGTCCTGACGCTTGTCGAACTTCTCCTTGATCGCCTCCTGCACGATGAGGCGGCGGTCGATGTAATTGTCGAGAAAGCCAATCTTTCCGCCACCCGCGAGCTCGTAGTTCTGTCGCGCCTCGGTGGGAAGCGCATTCCAGAGATAGTCGAGCTGCGCCGCGGTGATCACCTCGCCGTTCACACGGGCGGCGATCTTCTCCTCGGCCGGATTGGCGCCCTGCGCCAGCGCGCTCGTCGCCGTCAAGGTGGCGAGCACGACTGTGAGAATCATCTTCTTCATCGGTCCTCCAAAATGGTCCAAATCGCCTGTGAGACGCATCGGACGCGCCAAAGGTCACGGGCGGACGCTGGGAACATCCCTTGCCGAAGGGCCATTCCGCTCGATTACGCGATTGCGCGATGTCTCCCCCCCC
>JBPPMG010000282.1:0-15872 GCA_051305935.1 Thermoanaerobaculia bacterium | reverse complement strand
GCCTTATCATTCCGCCGCCATGTCGAACACGCCGATCCGCTACGAGCTCTCCTTCCCGCAGCCGCACACGCACTACATCGAGGTCGATGCGACGATCCCGACCCGAGGCGCCTCCGGCCTTCCACTGTCGATGGCCGTCTGGACGCCCGGCTCCTACCTCGTTCGCGAGTATGCGAAAGGCGTGGAAGGAGTGATTGCGACGTCTGCCGGCGGTGAGGCGCTCCGCGTCGAGAAGACGCGCAAGAACCGCTGGTCGGTCGAGACTCGCGGCGCGGCGACGATCCGGCTTCGCTACCGCGTCTACGCGCGGACGATGGCGACGCAGGGCAATTGGGTGAGTGCCGAGTTCGCGATCCTCAACGGGGCTCCGACGTTCATGGTGCCGGCCGGGATGGCGGACGCTCGCTTCGAGGTTCGGGTTGTGCCTCACGCAACCTGGTCGCGCGTGATCAGTCCGCTCGAATCTGTCCAAGTCTCGGTCGGGCTCGCATTCACCGCGGCGTCGTACGACGAGCTCGTCGACTCCCCGCTCTACTGCGGCAACGGCGCGGTCTACGAGTTCGATGCGGGCGGAGCGAAGCACCTGCTGGTGAACGAGGGCGAAGGCGGACTCTGGGACGGAGCGAGAGCGGCGAAGGACGTCGAGGCGATCGTCGCGGAAACGCAGAAGATGTGGGGCTGCGTCCCCTACTCGCGCTACGTCTTTTTCAACATGATCGTCGACGGCCGAGGCGGGCTCGAGCACCGCAACTCGTCGCTCCTGATGACCGGGCGCTTCAAGATGCGCAAGCGCAAGGAGTACGTCGACTGGCTCAGTCTCGTCAGCCACGAGTTCTTCCACACCTGGAACGTCAAGCGCCTCCGCCCCGCCGTTCTCGGCCCGTTCGACTACGAGAACGAGGTCTACACGGGCGATCTCTGGATTGCCGAAGGCTGCACGAATTTCTACGAGGACGTGCTGCTCGTTCGCGCGGGGCTCATCACACGCGAGGAGTTCCTCGATCGGCTCGGCGAGACGGTCGAGACGCTGCAGACCACTCCCGGCCGCCTCGTGCAGTCGGCGAGCACCGCGTCGTTCAACGCATGGATCTCCCTCTACCGAAGGGACGAAAATTCGCCTAACGTCGCGATCAGCTACTACGTGAAGGGAACGGTGATCGCGTTTCTGCTCGATGCGACGATCCGCGCGGCGACCGATGGCGCCAAGAGCCTCGATGACGTCATGCTCGCAGCCTGGCAGCGCTTCTCCGGGGATCGCGGCTTCGAGTCACACGAGTTCCGCGCGCTGGCGTCCGAGATCGCCGGCCGCGATTTGTCGGCGTTCTTCGAGCATGCGGTCGATTCGACCGGGGAGCTCGACTACGGCGGCGCGCTCGACTGGTACGGCCTGCGATTCAAGTCGAAGAACGGTGACGCGAAGAAGGACGGCGACCCGAAGGGATGGCTCGGTGTGGTGACGAGTGACAAAGGCGGCCGGCTCGTCGTCGACGAGGTTCGCCGAGACACTCCGGCCTACGCCGCGGGCGTCAACGCCGAAGATGAGATCGTCGCGGTGGACGACTATCGAGTGACCGCGGCCGGATGGGACGAGCGCCTCTCGTACTACCCGCCCGGTACCGCGGCATCGCTTCTCGTCGCGCGCCGAGGAAAGCTCGAGCGCCTCGCCGTCGTCTTCGGCCGGAAGCCCGACGCGCCGTGGCGGCTCGAGGTGCTGCCGGAGTCCACCGCCGAGCAGCGCGCGCACTTCGACGGGCTGCTGGGAAAGGTGCCTTAGCGCATCGCATCGTTTGCCTGTGTGGCGCAGGCACTCCTGCCTGCGCACCGCCGAAGGCGGCCTCGTAGCGGCGCATTCCGATGCGCCGCAACTTTACGTGAGTGATCGAGGAGCCGAGCATCGGAATGCTCGGCTACAAGGCGGCGCTTCGCGCCGCGCGCAGACAAGAGTGTCTGCGCCACACAAATCTCCCCCGCTTGTCCATCCGCATCTTCCCGCTCCCCAAGCGCGCCGCGTCCGGCGTATCATGCCCGCCGGCATCTCGCACTCATCGCACACACATCGAAGGAGCTCTCCTTGAACAAGCGCGTCTCCGTCGTCGCACTCCTCGTCGCCCTCCTCGTCACCCTTCCCGTGCTCGCAGCGAAGGCTCCGGCAAAAGCCGGCAAGCCCGAGCGCGCGCCCGGCGCGTACGATGCCGAGAGTTTCTCCGGCCTCACCTTCCGTTCTCTCGGCCCTGCCGTCTTCTCGGGCCGCATCTCCGACGTCGCGATCGACCCGAAGCATCCGGCCACGATGTTCGTCGCGGTCGCCTCGGGCAACGTCTGGAAGACCACGAACAAGGGGATCACGTGGACTCCGATCTTCGACAAGCACGGGGCGTACTCGATCGGTTGCGTGACGCTCGATCCGAACGACTCGCTCGTCGTCTGGGTCGGAACCGGCGAGAACAAGAGCCAGCGCAGCGTCGGTTACGGCGACGGCGTCTACAAGTCGCTCGACGGCGGCAAGACCTTCGAGAACGTCGGCCTGAAAGCGTCGGAGCACATCGGGAAGATTCTCGTCGACCCGCGCGACTCGAACGTCGTCTATGTCGCCGCGCAGGGACCGCTCTGGAGCTCCGGCGGTGACCGCGGCCTCTACAAGACCACCGACGGCGGCACGAGCTGGACGAAGGTGCTCGACATCAGCGAGAACACCGGCGTCAGCGACATCGTCTTTGACCCGCGCAATCCCGACGTGGTCTATGCGACCTCCTACCAGCGCCGCCGCCACGTCTGGACCCTGGTCAACGGCGGACCGGAGAGCGCGATCCACAAGAGCCGCGACGGAGGCGCCACCTGGAAGAAGATCACGAAGGGACTTCCCGAGGAGCATCTGGGCAAGATCGGCCTCGCAATCTCGCCAGCGCGACCTAACACCGTCTACGCGCTCGTCGAGGCGGCCAACGGCGAGAGCGGTTTCTTCCGCTCGACCGACGCCGGCGGCTCGTGGGAGCGGCGGAGCAAGTACAACTCGCAAAGCCCGCAGTACTACCAGGAGATCTACGCCGACCCGAAGAACGCCGACCGCGTCTATTCGATGGACACGTTCATGCACGTCACCGAGGATGGCGGAAAGACGTTCAAGAAGGTGGGAGAGCGCAACAAGCACGTCGACAACCACGTGCTCTGGATCGACGAGAGCGATACCGACCACCTGATCGCGGGATGCGACGGTGGCCTCTATGAGACGTGGGACCGCGGCGCCAACTGGTTCTACTGGGCGAACCTGCCGATCATGCAGTTCTACGATCTCGCCGTCGACGACGCGAAGCCGTTCTACAACGTCTACGGCGGCACGCAGGACAACGCGACTCTCGGCGGGCCCGTCAGGACGATCAGCGATCACGGCATCGTCAACTCCGACTGGTTCGTCACGACTTTCGGCGACGGATTCCAGATCCGCATCGACCCGACGAATCCCGACATCGTCTACTCCGAGTCGCAGTACGGCGGCCTGACACGCTTCGACAGGAAGACCGGAGAGGTGCTCGACATCAAGCCGATGGCGGCGAAAGGCGAAGAGCCGCTCCGTTTCAACTGGGATTCGCCGCTCGTCCTGAGCCCGCACTCGCCGACGCGTCTCTACTTCGGCGCGCAGCGCCTCTTCCGCAGCGACGACCGCGGCAACAGCTGGACCGCCATCAGTCCCGACCTGACCAGGCGGGTCGACCGGAACACATTGAAGGTGATGGGCAAGATCTGGCCGCCCGACGCGGTCGCGAAGAACGCGTCCACCTCCCTCTACGGCAACCTCGTCGCGCTCGACGAGTCGCCGAAGCAGGAGGGGCTCGTCTACACCGGCTCGGACGACGGGATGATCCAGGTGACCGAGGACGGAGGGAAGAACTGGAGGAAGAACGAGAGCTTCCCCGGCGTGCCGGCCTCGACCTACGTCTCGCGCATCGTCGCGTCGTCGCATGACGCGAACACCGTCTACGCGACGTTCAACAACCACAAGATGGGCGACTTCAAGCCATACGTGATGCGCAGCCGCGATCGCGGGAAGAGCTGGACTTCGCTCTCCGGCGACCTTCCGGCCCGCGGCAGCGTCTACGCGTTCGCCGAAGACCACGTCGTGCCGGAACTGCTCTTCGTCGGAACCGAGTTCGGCGTCTTCTTCACGCGCGACGGCGGCTCGAAGTGGGTCCAGCTCAAGGGAGGGCTTCCGACGATCGCGGTGCGCGACCTCGCGATCCAGAAGCGCGAGAACGACCTCGTGCTCGGCACCTTCGGGCGCGGCTTCTACGTGCTCGACGACTACACGCCGCTGCGCGCGGCGACTCCCGCGCTCCTCGAGTCCTCCGCGCAGCTTTTCGGAACCGATCGCACGGCATGGCTCTTCGCCCCGTCGACGCAGCTCGGTATCCCGGGCAAGGCCTTCCAGGGAGAGAACTACTACGCGGCGCCTAACCCGCCGTTCGGCGCGGTCTTCACGTATTACCTGAAGGAAGAGATCAAGACGCTGAAGAAGACGCGGCAGGCGTCGTACGAAGAGCTCGAGAAGAAGGGCGGAGAGATTCGCTATCCGTCGTGGGATTCGCTCCGCGCAGAAGGGCGCGAGCACGATCCGGTCGCGATCCTCACGGTCACCGACGAGGCGGGAAGCGTGGTGCGGAGAATCACCGGCCCGGTCGAAGCAGGATTCCATCGCATCGCGTGGGATCTCCGCTACCCCGCCTCGACTCCGACCGAGCTCGAGCCCGGCGAGCTCGCGCCGTGGGGCACTGGCCCGCGGGGGCCGTTCGCCGCGCCGGGGACGTACAACGTGAGCCTTGCGACGTGGGTCAACGGCAAGCTGACTTCGCACGGCGAGCCGACCGCGTTCAAGGTCGAGTCGCTCGGCATGGCCACACTTCCCGCGGCCGACGTCCCCGCGCTCGTTGCCTTCCAGCGCCGCACCGCGAGCCTGCAGCGCGCGGTGCGCGGCGCCGAGGAAGCGGCTGCCGAGGCGCAGACCCGTCTCGATCACATCAAGCAGGCGCTCATCGATACGCCCGCCGCCGATCCGAAACTCTTCGAGGAAGCCCGCGCGATCGAGATGCGACTCAAGGATCTGCAGATTCTCCTCAGTGGCGATCCGACGCTGGCAAAGTACCAGGAGCCCGTTCCGATATCGATCTCCGACCGCGTTGGCACGATCGTGGAAGGCTCGTGGGCCACGACTTCGACTCCGACGAAGACTCACATGGACGCGTGGCAGATCGCGTCCGACGAATTCGCGCCGGTGCTCGAGAAGCTTCGCGCCCTCATAGACGTCGACCTGCGCGGGCTGGAGCAGAGGATGGAATCGCTCGAAGCGCCCTGGACCCCGGGGCGGGTCCCGGCGTGGAGGCCGTAGGGCGGAGGAGTTGTTAGTTGTTAGTTGTTGGACGATTCGAGCCGGGAGGCGCGAGATGCTCGCGCCTCCCGTTTTTTTTCTTCATTCCTCATTCGACATTCGACATTCCTCATTGCGGTTTCCGTCCGGCTGGAGAACCGAAGCGAAGAATGTAGAAAGGAAGCGAACCCTCCCTCACGCTGCTTCGCGAAACGTGAGCCGGCTCACACCCTCGGACCCGTTTTCTGGCAGAATCAAAAGTAACGAAGTGACAATTTTCCAAACGGGGGGCGTACCGCCCCCCGTTTTTTTGTTCCGGAGGAAGTGACGATGCGTGCCATTCGACTCCACCTCGGTGCACTCGCGATTCTCCTCGTCGCCACATCGCTTTCTGCGCAGACCACGGGTGTCGTCCGCGGCGGCCCGTTGCCGGCGCCGCTGCCGCTCTTTCCCGCGGACAACTGGTGGAACACCGACATCAGCGGCGCGCCGGTCGATCCCAACAGCGCTGGCTTCATCAACTTCATTGGGCTCACGCGAGGCATGCATCCCGACCTCGGCGGGGACGCCGACCCTTCGCCGTCGATCTTTGGCATTCCCTACATCGTCGTGCCGGGCACGACTCCGATGGAGCAGGTCACGTTCGAGTTCGCGGACGAGAGCGACTACCAGGCACCCGGGCGGCCGCCTGGATATCCGATCCCCGTTCAGCTCCGCACGGAATCGAAATGGATCGAAGGGGGACAGCCGGGAGGCGGGACGGACGGCGATCGCCACCTCCTGCTCGTCGACCGCGACAACAGGATCCTCTACGAGCTTTACGCCACACGCTGGACAGGAACGAAATGGGAGGCAGGCTCCGGCGCGATCTTTCCGCTCGATTCCAACCTGCGCCGGCCCGACGGATGGACGAGCGCTGACGCGGCGGGGCTCGCGATCCTCCCCGGCCTCGTCCGCTACGACGAAGCGTTCGGCACCGAACCGATCCGGCATGCTTTCCGCGTGACCGTGCGCTCGACCAACGGCTACGTCTACCCTGCGTCGCATCGCGCCGGGAGCACCAGCGGCGCGCTGCCCATGGGCGCGCGCCTTCGCCTCAAGTCCTCGAAGGACATCTCCGGCTACCCCGAGCCGGTTCGCAGGATCTTCCAGGCGATGAAGACCTACGGGCTCATCGTCGCGGACAACGGCTCGGACATGTACGTCACGGGAACATACGACACGCGCTGGGACAACGGCGTGCTGAATCCCGCGTTCCGTTCGATCACCGCGTCGGACTTCGAGGTCGTGCAACTCGGCTGGCAGCCCGCGACGCAGCCTCCCTGCACGCGGCCAACGATTACGTCACAGCCGCAGCCGCTCACGGTTCGCTTCGGGGAGCTCGCGACGCTCGGGGCAGCCGCCAGCGGAACGTCGCCGATCGGCTGGCAGTGGTACCGCGGCGCGACGGGCGAGACGTCGTCCCCGATCGGCGGCGCCACGTCGTCGACGCTTCAGATCGTCGTCACGTCGACGACGTCGGTATGGGCCCGTGCCTCGAACTCCTGCGGGAGCGCCGACAGCGCAGCCGCGACAATCAGCGTGGACAAGGGGCGCAAACGTCCAGTACGGAGGAAGTGATGTGGCGCAGGCACTCCTGCCTGCGCGTCGCCGAAGGCGACCATCTTCGTTCGACTCCTCCGCATGGCATCCGGCGCTTCGCGCCGCGCGCAGACAAGAGTGTCTGCGCCACACAAACCTTCCGCCCCACACTTCGGCGTTTTCCTCACCTCTCCGGCGGAACATACCTGCAGGTGGCGCTGATCGTGTCGCCCGGCTGCATCGACGCATCGTTGCTGAGGTAGTGGCGCGGCTGCCAGCTTCCCTTCCGGTACATGTTCTCGGGGATGTCGGCGTAGAGCTTGAACGTCTCGTCTTCGCGCCCGATCACGAAGTACTGCTCGCGCGTCCGCTCTCGAATCACCACGCGACCGGTGAGCGTCACGCCCCCGCGTTCCGCGGCTTCACTCCAGGGAACCGGCTCGGATCGTTCATCGTGTCCCTCGAAGGCCTGGAACGATAGCGTGATCACCTCGGAGGCGCGCCTTCCTCCGAGCGCGGCGTTCGGTACACGGATCTCGAACTCGATCGCAGCCTCCTCACCCTGCGCGATATTGACCGTCGATTCGGGTCGCATCAAGCGGGCCACGCCAAAGAGCACGACTGAACCGAGGCCGACGACGAGGACCAGCGCGACCAGCGTCTCGACGAAGACATTCGACGACGGCGCGGCGTCAGCGCCGCGCTCGAGATACCGGCGAGCGATCCAGAACGCGAATGCGAAGCCAGCGATGCCTCCGAGCGGTCCGAAGAAGAAGAACCCGCCCATCGCATTCGCCCCTTCGCGACTGCCCCCGATGCTCGTGAAAATCTGCGCGGCCAGGAATCCGACGACGAACCAGCCGACGAGGCCGCCGATCGTCCCCGCCAGCGCTTCCAGCACGAATCGCATGAACTCTCCTCTCGCGATGAAGTCCCGAAGTTGTCGCCAGTTTGCACGTTGCGGCGCGCCGTGTCATCTGCCAGGAGAGCCGGCCGCATCGAGCACAGCCGTAAAGTCGAATCCAACGGCTCTGCCAGATGAACTAGAACCACCCAGGTGTCATCATTCCGAGCGAAGGCTGCCATTCCGAGCGAAGCAAGGAATCTGCTGAACAGCACCTGACTGCTTCTTTAACAGCAAACTTGCGCACGTGGCATGGCTCTTCGCTTTGGAACCGAGCAGTTCCATTGTTTTGCAGATTCCTCGCTGCGCTCGGAATGACAGCCGCTGGCATCGCGGAAGCCTCCCTAACATAGAGCTAATCGAGCACAAGTTACCGAATCCTCCCATCCACCAGCTCGATCACCCGGTCGCAGCGGTCGGCGATGCGCGAATCGTGCGTCACGACGAGGAAGGTCGTTCCCCGCTTCTGGTTGAACTCTCGAAGCAGGTCGAAAACCTGGTCGCCGGTCTCCGTGTCGAGATTTCCCGTCGGCTCGTCGGCGAGTACCAGCGCAGGATGCATCGCGAGCGCCCGCGCGATCGCGACCCTCTGCTGCTGCCCGCCCGACAGCTTTGTTGCTCCATAGTCCATCCGGTCCTCGAGCCCCACCGCAACCAGCAGTTCCCTCGCCCGCTCGGGCATCCATCCCTCGATCCGCCCGCTCGTCGCGATCATCGGCATCATCACGTTCTCGAGCGCCGTGAATGCGCGCAACAGATGATGAAACTGAAAAACGAAGCCCAACGTAGTCCCGCGCAGCCGCGTCCTGCCGAGGTCGTCGAGCTGCGTCGTGTCCGTTCCGTCGATCACGATTTCACCGATCGTCGCGCGATCGAGCAGCCCGAGCAGATTCAGGAGCGTGCTCTTTCCAGACCCCGAGGGCCCCATCAGCGCCGTGAACTCCCCTGCCGCGATGTCGAGGTCGATGCCGTGCAGCACCTCGGTCACCACCTCCTCGCCGTACGACTTGCGGACCGAGCGAAGCGCGACTAACGGGCGCGCGTCAGCCATAGCGGATCACCTCCGCGGGATCGAGCCGCGCCGCCTCGCGGGCCGGGCTCACGGCAGCCAGGATTCCGACGATCGTCGCAATCGCGGCGGAGCGAAGGTAAAGGAACATGGTCAGGTTGACCGGGAACGTCGGCGAGCCGTCGGGATTGCTCGCGAGCTGCTGAAAGAAAAGCGACAGCGCCGTACCGAGGAGCATCCCGAGCAGCGAACCGGCAAGCCCGAGCAGCGCCCCCTGCAGCAGGAACACGCCGATGACGCGTCGCGTCGGGGTTCCCATCGCCTTGAGAATTCCGATCTCCGCCGACTTCTGGACGACCGAAACGATGAGCACGCTCGCGATGCCGAGCGCCACCGCGACGATCACGAAGAACTGGATCATCACGCTCGAGCTCCCCTGCGATCGCAGGCCGATCAGCAACTGGCTGTTGAGCTTCATCCAGCTGTCGGCGAGGAGCCCGCTCCGGCTCGCGATCGTCTGCGCGATCGCCTCCGCGGCGAAGATGTCCTTCACCTTCAGCTCGATCGTCGAGATCCCTCCCGCGAGATCGAACAGAGTCTGTCCCGCGCGCAGAGAGACGAAGACCCAGCGCATGTTCAGGTCGCGGTTCCCGACGTCGAAGATGCCGGAGATCAGGAAGACCTCCTGCCGTCCGTCCGGCGTGGAGAGGCGCAGCTTGTCCCCTTCATTCACTCCGAGATCCTTCGCGAGCTCGATGCCGATGACCGCCTTTCCGCCGTCGACGTCGAAACGCCCGGCGACGATCTTCGACTCCATATCGATGATTCGCGCGTAGCTGCCTGCCTCCACACCGCGCACGCCGACGGAGCGGTTCGCATTGCCTCGCAGCGCGAAGGCGGCGCCGTTCACCACCGGCGCGGCTGCGGTGACTCCATTGACGCGGCGGATCTCTTCGAGCGTCTGCTGCCAGCGAAGGATCGTCCGGAGCCGTTGCGGCGGCCTGAGCATGCGCGCCACGACCATCCCCTCGGGCGCGCGCACGAGCTGCCGCACGGTCTCTTCCTGCGGACGCACGACGACGTGCGGCTGCGTCCCGAGCGTGCGCTCGACGATCGAATCCTGCAGTCCCGTGATCAACGCGGACAGAAAGATGATCACACCGACGCCGACGCCGATGCCCGCGAGAATCAGCGCCGTCTGCCTCCGGCCTTCACGAAGGAAACGGATCGCGACGAGCCACTCGAATGGCACGCTACTTCTCCTCCGCGATGTCCGCGCGGTAGTGTTTTCCCACCATCGCAAGACCCGGCGAGAGCGCGACGATGTCGCCCTCCTCCAGCCCCTTCTCGATTTCGACGAATTCCTCCCCGCGGAGACCCAGGCCGACCGGTGTCCTGCGGGCCTTGTGCGTGTGAATGGTCACGACCCACGGCTCCGTCGCGATGTCGCGCACCGCGCTGACGGGGATCACGAGCGCGCCCTTCTTCTCTCCGACGATGATCTCGACCGAGAGCGTCATGTCGGTCTTGAGATAGGCGGGAGGGCTCGGCACGGCGAGCTTCACGTCGAATGTCCCGCGCTGCAGGTCGACCGACGGGCTCACGTACTCGACCTCGGCGTCGAACGCCTCGCGCGGATACGCGTCCGCGGAGGCCTTGGCCTTCTGTCCGACCCGTACCTGCGGCAGCGCCTTCTCGTCCGGTTGCGCGAGAAGCAGCGTCGGCTGCTGGAATGCCAGTTCGAACAAAGGCTCTCCCGCCTGCACGGCGGCTCCGGGAGCGACAAGCCGCACGAGCACGACACCGTCCGCGGGCGCACGCACCGTCGCCTTCTCGAGTCGCGCCGTCGCGCTATCGACCGCGGCGCGTGCCTCGTCGAGCGCAGCCTTCGCGAGCCGCACCTCGTCCCCGCCTTCCCTGGTCGTTAGGGCGAGCGCTTCGGCCGACGCCACGTCGCTCCGCGCCACCTCGACGGCACGGCGAGCCGAATCGACTGCCGACTGCGACGTCACTCCTTCGGCGAACAGAGCCTGCTGCCGTTGCCACGCGTTCTCCGCTTCCGCGAGGATCGCCCGCGCCCTCTGCAGCCCTTCGGCGTTCGATCGCTCGGTCGAAGAGGTCACGAGCCGAAGCCTCGCTTCCGACTGCCGCACGCGCGAGCGCGCCTCCACGAGCAGCGAGCTCAGCTCGGCGTCGTCGAGCCGCACGAGCTCCTGCCCGGCCCGGACCTGGTCTCCTTCTTCTACGAGCACGTCGCGCACGACACCGCCGGTTGCGGCACCGATCTCAGGCCGGTAGCGCGCAAGCACGCGCCCGTTCATGACCAGCGTCTCGATCACCGGCTGCCGTACGACCAACGCCGCGGGTGTGCTCGCGCCGACGAACCAGTAGAGCGCCAGGAACACGAGAAGCGTCGCGAAAGCTCCGATCACGATCTTCCCGCGACCCGTGGCCGCTACGTCCCGGAACCACTCCGGCAGGCTTCTTGTCCCGTTCATCTCCACACTCCATGCCGCCGGCGCTGCCGGGCCGCGGAACCGGACTACGCCGGAACCTGCGCCCCGGAGGGCTTGCACCGGACATGCTATATCGCCGCCTCACTGTCGAATGTGATCTGTGACATTCCGGCTCTTGACCTTCCAAACACCTTCGGCCATCGTGCAAACCTCGACGCGAAAGCGGGAGACCAAATCACCTACTTCAAAAAGAGGCTTCAATGCCTGTACGACATTCAACCGCGCTCTGGAACGGAACACTCAAGGAAGGCAGTGGCACGATGCGTCTCGGCGGGGGCGCCTGGGAAGGCAAGTACTCCTTTCCCAGCCGCTTCGAGGATGGAACCGGCACGAACCCCGAGGAGCTGATCGCCGCGGCGCACGCCGGCTGCTTCTCCATGGCCCTCTCCGCAGGGCTCGGTAAGGGAGGCCACAATCCGACGCGCGTCTCGACGACGGCGAAGGTCCACCTCGGCCCGGTCGAGGGAGGCTTCGGCATCACTCAGATCGAGCTCGAGACCGAGGCGGAGGTTCCGGGCATCGATGACGCGACCTTCCAGGAGTTCGCCGAGAGCGCCAAGAAGGGCTGTCCCGTCTCGAAGGCGCTGGCCGCGACGCCGATCAGCCTGAAAGCGAAGCTCGTCGGGTAGCTCCCCTCTCAGTCGACAGCAACGAGGCGCGGCTGCAAGGCCGCGCCTTTCGTTTGCCCGCTCGTAGACGGTGGGTTGAGATCAGGGCCGAGGTACAAACTCTGGAGCCGCGAGCAAGCCGTTGGCCGCGGTCCCAAAGTTCGCATTTCGGCTCTGACCCCTCGGACTCCTCGGACGAGGACCTCGAAGGTGCCGGTCTACGTCGCGCTGCGGCGTCGGGTAGCGCAGCGCTCCCGATCGAGGTTTCGCGTCGACGTCCGAAAATGGCGAGCGCCCCGCGGTGCGCCGACCGATACTGCTCGCCATGCAGATGGACGAGTCACAGTGCTACCGCGCCATGCTCAGCCGCGATCGCAGGTTCGACGGCCGCTTCTTCACCGGCGTGCGCACGACCGGAATCTACTGCCGCCCGGTCTGTCCCGCGCGGGCGCCGCGACGCGAGAACGCGACCTACTTTCCGTGCGCCGCCGCGGCGGAGGAGGCGGGTTTCCGCCCCTGCCTGCGATGCCGGCCCGAGACGGCGCCGGGCACGCCGGCATGGGACGGATCATCGACCACGGTCGCACGCGCGCTGCGGCTGATCGACGACGGCGCGCTCGACGACGGCGGCATCGACCATCTCGCCACGCGGCTCGGAGTCAGTTCGCGCCATCTGCGCCGCCTCTTCGAAGAGCACCTCGGCGCGTCGCCGATCTCCGTCGCGCTCACGCGGCGGCTCCACTTTGCGCGGCGCCTTCTCACCGACACGACCCTTCCGATGACCGAGGTCGCGTTCAGCGCAGGCTTCTCCTCGCTTCGCCGCTTCAACGACGCGGCGGTGAAGGCGTGGCGCATGGCTCCAACCTCCGTGCGCCGCCGCGCGCCGGGCGCATCGCGCGGTGTCATTGAGTTGACGCTCGGCTACCGCGAGCCGTTCGACTGGGACGGGCTCCTCGGATTTCTGCGAGCCCGCGCCATCGCGGGCGTCGAGCTCATCGAGGGGAACGTCTACCGCCGGACGGTCCGCCACGGCGATGCCGCGGGCGTCGTCGAAATCCGGCCTGACGGCACCGCGCCGGCGCTGCGCCTTTCCGTTCCGATCGACTTCGCGCGCGATCTCGGCGCGATCGCACGACGGGCGCGCCGCCTCTTCGACCTCGACGCCGATCCGGTCGCGATCGGCGCGGCTCTTTCGCGCGATCCCTTCCTCGCACGACTCGTGAAGCGAAATCCGGGGCGGCGCGTGCCGGGCTGCTGGGATCCGTTCGAGCTCGCGGTGCGAGCGATCCTGGGGCAACAGGTCAGCGTGAAAGGAGCGTCGACGCTCGCAGCGCGACTCGTGCGCTCGCTCGGTCCGGCGGTCGAGAGCGGCGACGAACGGCTCGACCGCGTCTTCCCTTCCTCGGAGACCGTGGCCAGGAGCAGGCTCGACGACGTCGGGCTCACGGTCGCGCGCGCGGCGACCATCCGCCGCTTCGCCTCTGCGATGGCGACGCATGAGCTTCGCCTCGACTCCGCAAGCTCGCTCGACGCGGCCGTCACCGCGATGACGTCGATCGAAGGCATCGGCCCGTGGACGGCGCACTACATCGCCATGCGCGCCATGGGCGAGCCCGACGCGTTCCCGGCGAGCGATCTCGGCGTGCGGAAAGCACTCGCGGACAATGGCGCGCTGCCCGGCGAGCGGAGCGTGTTGCGTCGAGCCGAGGGATGGCGCCCATGGCGCGCGTACGCGGCGATGTTGTTGTGGGGAAGTCTGCAATGAGGCGGAGGGGACCGTCGAAGGCTGGAGGAGTCGGGATGCGATACGTGACGATGGGCACACCGATGGGCAGGATCTGCATCGTGGCGAACGAGGAGGGAATCACCGCGTTGCAGTTCGAGTCCGAGAGGCGGCCGTTCCCGCCGGTGGACGCCATGGAGGACGCAGCCGCGCTGGCCGGCGCCGCCGCGCAACTGCGCGAGTATTTCGCCGGCGAGCGCACCACCTTCGATCTTCCGCTCGCTCCGGAGGGCACCGCATTCCAGCGGCGCGTATGGGATGCGCTGCGGGAGATCCCGTACGGCGAGACGAGATCGTACGGCGAGATCGCAGCACGCGTCGGAGCGCCCGCGGCCTCGCGCGCCGTCGGCGCCGCGAACGGCCGCAACCCGATCGCAGTCGTGATTCCGTGCCACCGCGTGATCGGCGCCAACGGCAGTCTCACCGGCTACGCCGGCGGGGTCGGGATCAAGCGCGCGCTGCTCGCGCTGGAGGGAGGAGGGGGTGACGCAACCATGGAGCGCGAGCATCGCAAGGCCGGGCAGCTCGAGCTCTGGCTTACCGCGTGACGGGGAACCGGGAAAACTGGTCCAGCACCGCGCGAGATGGATCCCGGGTCAGGACTCAGCAGGACTCAGAGGACTCGGCAGAGGACTCAGGGTCAGAGCTTCTGATTTCTGTTCGTGCGACGGCGGCTTTGCGACGAACGATTCGCCGCTCTTCTGCCGGTGAATCGAGTTACCCGACGCTCGAATCCCGAGCGGAAATCAGAAGCTCCGACCCCGCACCCGCCTGCGGCTCGGAGCGCGAACGCCAATGAATCTTCCACTCGTGGATTCCTCCCCTCCCACCGCCTGCCAGACCGCGCCTTCCGAAAAACGAAGCCTTGACCCCAACGGTGACCCCAACGGCCGGCGGCCGAATGGCTTCGACGATTCTCGTCCACAATCTCCGGGGTCAGGCACTCGACGTAGAGACTTCGGTCGGGAGCGTGAACCAGAATGTGGCACCGCCGCCCGCGGTATCGGTAAGTCCGATCGATCCTCCATGCGCATCGACGATCGTCTTTGCGATCGTCAGCCCGAGTCCGGTACCACCGGTGGCCCGCGACCGGGAAGGGTCCAGCCGGTGAAACCGATCGAAGATTCGCTCACGCTCTTCGATCGGAATCCCGGGGCCATGATCGGTGATCTCGACACGTGCGAATCCGGACCGCCTCGAGGCGCTGACGGAAACGACCGAGTCCTCAGGCGCATGGGCGATGGCATTGATCAGTAGATTCCGGACTACCTGAAGGAGCCGGCGCTCGTCCGCGATGACTTCGCCGGCTTGACCCTGGACTTCGATCCGGACCTTGCGCTCACTCGCCGAAGCCCGAATTCCATCCGCGAGTCGTGAGACCGCACGCATCAGATCGAATCGTATGAACTCGAGTCGCAACTGGCCTGCATCAGCGAGAGCGAGTTCCTGAAGGTCATCGACCAATCGACCCAGTGCAAGCGTCTCTCGGTGAAGCTGATCGATGCGTTCGTAATCCAGGGGACGGACACCATCCTGAACCGATTCGATTTCGCAGCGCATGCTGGTGATGGGTCCGCGCAGTTCGTGAGCGATGTCCGAGACCATTTCCTGTCGCAGATGCTCGACACTCTCCAGCCTCGTCGCCAGTGCGTTGAATGCCTCGCCGAGCGCCGCCACCTCGTCCCTGGTTGAAACAGCCACACGTACGGTCAGGTCGCCCGACTCCATCTTTCGTACCGCACGCGTCAGCTCTTCGAGCGGGCCGGTCACCCTGCGGGCCAGTCCGAACGCAAGCGCGATCCCGGCCAGCGCTCCGAGCGCGATCACCACAATGATCCATCGTTGAATGGGTCGGAGCAGCCCCGCTTCTGAATCAACCGTGATCTCCAGATGATCGGTCTCGCTCGGGAGAAGAAAGACGCGCGTCTGGTCCCGTTCGCCTCCGAAAGGTGATCGGATGGACGGCTCTTTGAGCAGGATCATCACGCCATCGTTCTCGATTCTCGTCGCGCCATCCCGGGTCATGGTCACGGTCGCTCCCTCGAGTGCAGGATTTGACGTTGCGATGACAATCGAGTTCTCGGTCACCAGCGAGTGAACGCCCTGACGAGCCAG
>JBPPMG010000451.1:0-8270 GCA_051305935.1 Thermoanaerobaculia bacterium | reverse complement strand
GCGCCGCGCTACTTCGGGCTCTCGAAGCTGGAGCCGAAGGGCGGGGACTCGCGCGATTCGAAGCGCTCCAGATCGTCTTTCGCGAGCTGCGCGAGCGGATGGCCGATCGCGGCGTAGCAGAATGCCCGGCTCTGCAACAGGTCACGCTGCCAGGGCGTGTGTGGCTCGAAGAGCTCGAGTGAGGCGAGCGTGCGCGGGCCGCAGCCGGCGCGCTCGAGCCGCCTCGATGCGTTGAACAGGAAGTAGCGGCTCCGCTCGGCCATCTGACCGAGAGCGAACGGTCGCGCGAATGCCTGACCGAGCCGGTTCACGCTCGCGTCGTCTCCCATACGCAGGATCATCTCGGCGACCACGGTCGCGCGCGTCGCGAGATTCCGGTTGGTCCACGGCCAGTCGCGGTGCAGCTCGAAACCGCGCGCGAGAGCGTCGACCGCGCCGTCGGTATCACCGGCGTTGAAGCGGTAGATCCCTTCGACCAGGAGAGCGTCGCCGGGATCGAAGCCGCGCAGCTTCTCGAGCAGCCCGAGACAGCGCGCGTCTCCCGCCTGCGCAAGCGCCTCCGCGAAGGCGAGCGTCTCGTGGTGCGAAAGCGGCTCGAGTCCCGACCGCTCCCACGCGCTCACCGTCTCTCCGAACTTTCCCTGCTTGTATGCGTTCATCGCAAGCACGAGCTCTTTGTTCGAGAACGAATCGGAAACGGAGAGGAGCGGCGAGCTCGCGCGAAAGCGCTGCACCAGCCCCGCGTCGAAGCTCCCGCGAATCGACCGGTCGCGCATCCCGAGCGCCGTGGCGAATCCCCGCAATTCGGCGAGCGAGTCCGCGCGGGTGTTTCCGACGCTGCGCGCGAAGCCGAACTCGACCGAGTTGGTGTCGTCGGTGTTGACCGGCGCGGTCGTCTTGCGCGCGACGAGCTCCGCGAATGCATCGTCGGCCACCATGTGGGCGAGCACTCCCTCGACCGATTCGGTCTTCCACGCCTGCCGCAGCGCGGAGCGGTAGGGCTCCAGGGCGACACGCCGGCGGAGGAGATCCGCATCGACGGCAAGCGGCTCGCGTGTCGCGACGAGCAGCATGTCCTTCTCGATCGTGGCCCAGACCTGGACGTGCGGGAAGACCCCCTGCATCGTCCGCAGGATCGTCTCCACCGTCAGTCCGTCGATCTCGTAGGCCTGCACCCACTGAAGAAAGATCCCGCGCTCGTCGAGTCTCTCGGAGACCGCCTGGTAGAACTCGGTGGTGAAGAGCCCTGCGATGCCGGCGCGGTACGGGTTCGACGGCTCGGAGAAGACCACGTCGTACCGGTTGCGCGTGACGAGCAGCAGCTCTCTCGCGTCGCCGTAGAAGACGTGCACATTCTTCTGTTCGAGGACGTTCTGATTCACGGGCGCGCAGTCGAGTGCGACCTCGCGGATCGCCGGCTCGAGCTCGGCCACGTCGACGCGCTCCATTCCCGGGACCTTCCCGAGCCAGCCGGCGGTGCTGCCCGTGCCGAGGCCCACGACGAGGCTGCGCGTCGGGTGGGGGTGGAGCATCGCGCCGACGAGCCCTCCCATGATCTGCGTTCCGGCGTCACCGATCGAGTGTCCGTCCGACTTGCCGTTGACGAAGAACGCGTAGCCGTCGTCGCTCATCACGGCGACGCTGCTCTCGACACCTTCCGCTTCGCGCACGACGGTCCGGCGCTGACGCCGCTGCCAGTCGACGATCTCGTTCGGTGTTTTGCCTTTGAGGTCGACCCGTCCCGCTCCGATCGGCGCGTGCCGCCAGGCTGCCGTCGGCCCCGTAGGAACGATCAGCAGCAGCGCTGCCGCGATCGCGATCGCGGGACCGGCGAGCGCCACGCGTCGCCGTGTTGCACCCATCATCGCGGTTGCGGCCGAGAGCGCGATCATCAGCCATCCCGCGAGCTTCCAGCAGCCGGTCGCGGTGAGAAGCGGCATCAGGCCGAAGCCGCCGGCGAGCGAGCCGGCGATCGCGCCGAGCGTGTTGAACGCGTAGACGCGCCCGACGTCGACTCCGACGTGTTCGCTTCCGCGTCCCGCGAGCGCGATGAGTGCCGGGAACTGGAACCCGGAAACGAGCGCTGCCGGGACGACGACGATCGCGCAGATGATCGACCACGCGAGGATGTTGCCGCCGAAGCCTAGCGCCTCCAGCGGCCGCAACAGCGCCGCGAGGAGCGCGAGCCGGTCTCCGAGGGCGAAGGGAACGACGATCGCCAGAGCCTCGAGCCCGCAGACGACCGCGAAGAGCCGGAGCGTTGCGGGACGATTGCCGGCGACGAGCGCGTACAGGATTCCGCCGAGGCCGATGCCGAGCAGCGCCATCGCGAGAATCAGTCCGAACGTGAACGTCGACCCTCCCAGGATCGGCCCGAGCATCCGGTACCAGACGAGCTCGAGCAGGAGGAACGAGAAGCCTGCGACGGCGGCCGCGGTCCAGGTGAAGAGCGGCGGAATCGCGCCCTCGTCGCTCGTCGCGGCGGCGACCGGGACGTCGGCGTCCGGCTCGCGCTCGAATCCTTCGCGTCGCGACATCGCTCGCGCCGTGATGGCCACGAGCAGATTGAGAAGGGCCGCCAGTACGAGGGTCTTCTGGTTTCCGAACCGTTCGAGCGCGAAGAAGGTCGAGCCGACGGTCCCCGCGACCGCGCCGATCGTGTTCACGCCATAGAGCAGCGCGATGGCGCGCCGCTTGAGATCGCCCTCGCCGACGACCGCGCGCGCAACGGCCGGCAGCGTGCCGCCCATGAGCACCGTCGGCACGCCGAGCAGGAGAATCGCCAGAAGCAGCCGCAGCAGCGTCGCTCCGAAGAGCCCCAGCGCCGGCGAGCCGCCGCTCGCAAAGTAGAGAACCTCCACGAGTCGCCCGAGCGGAATGGTCGCGAGAGCCGAGAGCGCCACGCCGATCTCGAGGTTCGCGTAGAGACGGAGAGGATTGCGGCTGCGGTCGGCGACGCGCCCGAGCAGGAATCCGCCGAGGCCGAGCCCCCCCATGAAGATCCCGATCACCGCGGCGGTCGCCGAGGTCGACGAGCCGAACACGCCACGCATCTCGCGCAGCCAGACCGTCTGGTAGACGAGCGAGCAGAGCCCGGAGCCGAGAAGGAGCAGCGCGACAGAGCCGGCCTTCGAGCCGATGCCATCAGACGGGCGTTCGACAGTTTCAGTCATCGGTAACGAAGGTCTCGCGAGAGCGCGGGAATTGTATATGACGAGGCGACGAGGCGAGAGGCGACGAGGCGAGAGGCGAGAGGCGATGAGGCGACGAGGCGATGAGCAGGCGGGGGCAGTGCTGTGTGCTGAGCCGCGGCAGCGGCGTTTTCTGGATAGCCCAGCGCGTCAGCGCTGGGAGAGCGATGTAGAAAAGATTCAAGAGCCGCGTGAGCGGCGAAAGAGGTACGTGCCGCCGCTTACGCGGCTCGTAAGATCGTGATCGCGACGACCCAGCGCTCACGCGCTGGGCTAATCAGAAACGGCCGCTTCCGCGGCCGTAGCGTGATTCGATTCTCAACACGAAGCGACTCAGGACTCAGGACTCAGCACTCAGGACTCAGCACCGATCCCCGCCTGCTCATCGCCTCTCGCCTTTCGCCTCTCGCCTGCCTCAAACCACATCCGCCCGATCGCCCTTTTCCATCAGCCAGGTCTTTCGATCGGGAGCGCGGTTCTTGGAGAGAAGCATGGCCATCATGTTCTCCGTGCCCTCGCCGGGCGGGAGGACGAGCTGCACGAGCCGGCGGGTGTCGGGCGACATGGTCGTCTCGCGGAGCTGCAGCGGATTCATCTCGCCGAGCCCCTTGAAGCGCTGGATGTTCACCTTGCCGCGAATCCCCTCGGCCTTGATCCGCTCGAGGATTCCCTGCTTCTCCGCCTCGTCGAGCGCGTAGTAGACGCTCTTGCCCACGTCGATCCGGAACAGCGGCGGCATCGCGATGTGGATCCGCCCGTGCTCGACCAGCTTCGGGAAGTGCTTCACGAAGAGGGCGCAGAGCAGCGTCGCGATGTGGGCGCCGTCGGAGTCGGCATCGGCGAGGATGCAGAGCTTGCCGTAGCGCAGCCCCTCGACGTTCGACGATCCCGGATCCACGCCTAACGCAACCGCGATGTCGTGGACCTCCTGCGAGCCGAGCACTTCGGCGGACTGGACTTCCCACGTGTTCAGAATCTTGCCGCGCAGCGGCATGATCGCCTGGAACTCGCGATCGCGCGCCTGCTTGGCCGATCCGCCGGCCGAGTCGCCCTCGACGAGGAAGAGCTCTGTGCGCGAGAGGTCCTGCGAGGTGCAGTCGGCGAGCTTGCCGGGCAGCGCGGGGCCGCTCGTCAGCTTCTTCCGCTCGATCTTCTTCACCGCGCGCAGGCGGACCATCGCGCTGTCGATCGCGAGCTGTGCGATCTTCGCGGCGGCCGCCGTGTTCTGGTTGAGCCAGAGAGAGAAGGCGTCCTGCGCGACCCCGGAGACGAACGCCGCGGACTCGCGCGACGAGAGGCGGTCCTTCGTCTGCCCCAGGAACTGCGGATTGTTCATCCGGACGCTCAGCACGTACGCGCAGCGCGACCAGACGTCCTCCGGGGCGATCTTCACGCCGCGCGGAAGCAGGTCCCGGAACTCGCAGAACTCCCGGATCGCCTCGGTTAGGCCGGTGCGGAACCCGTTGACGTGCGTTCCTCCCTGCGGCGTCGGGATCAGGTTGACGTAGCTCTCCGCGAGCGGTTCGCCATCCTCGGCGACCCACGCAACGGCCCAGTCGACCTCGTCCTGGGCGCCTTTGAAGTGCTGGACGAACGGAGGCTCGGGGACGAGCTCCGTGTCCTTCATCTCGCTCACGAGATACTCGGTTAGGCCGTCCTCGAAGTACCACTCCTCGTTGTCGGCCGCGTTCTCTTCGCTCACGAAGCGGATCTTCAGCTTCGGGCAGAGCACGGCCTTCGCGCGCATCCCGTGCTTGAGGCGCGGCACGCTGAACTTCGGCGTGTCGAAGAAGACCGGGTCGGGCCAGAAGCGGACCGTCGTGCCGGTGTTGCGCTTTCCGACCGTGCCGGCGACCTTCAGCTCCTGCTTCTTCTTCCCGCTCGCGAACGACATCGTGTACTCGTTGCCGTCGCGGCGGACCCAGACCTGAAGCTTCGTCGAGAGTGCGTTGACGACCGAAACGCCGACGCCGTGAAGGCCGCCGGAGAAGCGGTAGTTCTTCTCGGAGAACTTCGCGCCGGAGTGGAGGCGGGTGAGGATCACCTCGACGCCCGAGACCCCTTCCTTCTTGTGCTTGTCGACCGGCATCCCGCGGCCGTCGTCGCTGACCGAGAGGGATCCGTCCTCGTGCAGCGTCACGTCGATCTGGCGTGCGAACCCCGCGATCGCCTCGTCGACGGCGTTGTCGATGACCTCCTGGGCCAGGTGGTTCGGCCGGTCGGTCGTCGTGTACATCCCGGGCCGCTTGCGGACCGGCTCGAGTCCCGTGAGAACTTCAATCGCTGAGGAGTCGTAGTTGGACATGGTCTGTTGGCGGGGCGAATGATAGCGGCAAATTGAAAAACAGGCCAAAGATCAGAGGCCAGAGACGAGGCCAAAGGCCAGAGGCCAGAGGCCAAAGCAAACAGGGCGGCGCGATTCCGATGCGACCACGGAACCGTATCGGTGCGTGACCTGCCCTTCCGCCTGCTCTGGCCTTTGGTTACTGGCTATGCTTCGTCCGCGTCACCCTGACTCCGCCGGCGTCGACGCGCCCCCAGACGGTGACGGTCGCGCGGACGCGCTGGACTCCGCGGGTCTCTCCCTCGGCCTCGATCTTGAACCGCACGACCCCGTCGAGGTCGGTTGCGACCTCGCCTGTCGCCTTCATCGTCCCTTCGTCGGTCTCGGCGGAGGCGATCAGCGACGAGCCGTCGCCGAGCCCCTTCGCGGCGAGCTCCGCGGCATTCTCGGCGAGCGTCTGCGCGACGATGCGCGCGCGGTAGCGCTGCGCCCCGCGATAGCGCATCGTCGACTCCAGGAGGACGAGCGTCATCAACGCGAAGAAGAGGACGGCGAGCACCAGCGAAGCGACGAGCGCGTAGCCGCGCTCCCCGTCAGCGTGCGCGCGGCGTGACGATCTGGTCGACGACCACATTGCCTTCTCCGTCCTTCGCGGTGACGAGGACTCCCGTGCGTCCGTCGGGCGCTTCCCAGCTGTCGATGCGGAATGCCGGAACCGCTCGCGCCTCCCACGCGGAGACGGTCTGGCTCTTGTCGAGCTCGATCCGCCGCGCGATCAGCGGTTTCGAGAAATCCCACACGACCACGAGCGGCTGTCCTTCGTCTCCGACCGTGTCGAGTATCAGCGTGGACGGCGACTGCGCCCACTCTCCCTCGGAAGCCGGGTAACCGCGCGAGTCGAGAACGTCGCGGCGCAGGCGTGCCAGGACGGAGAGCGGCGCCGGGTGAGAGAAGAGCGCCACGCGCATCTCGCCGTCGAAGCGGTGAAACTCGCGCTGGAGCCCGACGAGAACGACGAGAAAAATGCCGAACACGGCGAGGGAAACGAGCATCTCCACGAGCGAGAAGCCGGCACTCAGGGAATGCGGAATGCGGAATGCGGAATGCGGAATCAACGGCCGGAGCGCGCCGGCCGGCGCCTGCTCTGGCCTCTGGCCTTTGGCCTCTGGCCTTAGTCCTTTGGCCTCTGGCCTTAGTCCTTTGGCCTCTGGCCTTGGTCCGGTGGCATCTGGCCTTCTGCTCGCCTCTCGCCTCTCGCCTCCCGCCTGCCGCCTCACCAGAACTGCCCTCCGGGTGTCGCCGAGCGCACGACGGTCAGGCTCGCGTTCCGGGCGCCGTCGTTCCAGGAAACGGTGAGGACGACACGCTTGACGCCCGGCTTCCAGTCGGCAACCGCGACCGAAGTCGTCGCGCGATCGAGCGAGGCGAGGAGCGACGAGCCTGCCTCGAAGGGGCGCGTCGTTCCCGGGGCGAGAGAGGCGTACGACTCGAGGCGGACGAACTCCGCCTCGTTCGACAGCGCCTGCCACGCGACGATCATCTCGTCCGCCTCGCGCAGGCGTTGCTGCCGCTGCGTGAAGATGAGGAGCGAGGTCGTGAGGACGAACGCGAGGATCAGAAGCCCCGCGAGCGTCTCGATCAGCGTGAATCCGCGCTCCCTCATCGCGCCATTCTATCGTCGCGACGAAGTTGGGGTCCTTTTTGGCTGGAACGTTCAACGTGGGCGAGCGACCCGGGCGGCGCGCAACCGGATTCCGACGCCTCCCTGTTCCGGTATTCGGCCCCGCGCTCGCGAACCGTGGTACGCTGATTGAGGCCCGTCACTACACGCCTGGTGCGTGTGTGTTAGGCGGCCACATTCGAATCGGCGGGGCTGGCCCGGCCGAAACCTCTCACCCGACTGATCGTCTGAATCTTTGTGGCATCGAGATCGAGACGTCAGTTGCACCGACGCAGAGCTCCGTTGCGTCACACGGTCGAAGGAGCACGCCGGGTTCGCTGTCACCTGGCGCGCGCGAGCCGCCTCCCCACGGGCGCGCTTCGCCGGTTCTGAGCCGGTGCCTCCACGATTCGAGGTCGAGTCACCGCGGAGCATTCAGATCTGAAATGCCGGTCGCAACGGCGGCTGGCGCAGTCGTCGTCACGCATGCGATCGAATGTACGCATAGCACGCACAGCACGTAGCAAGGAGGAGACCACGTGAACACACTCGACAGGGACTACGCTGCGGGAATCCTGGATAACCATGCCCCCCCATGCCTTTCGCTCTATCAGCCGACACATCGGCGCCACCCGGATAATCAGCAGGACCCGATCCGGTTCAGGAACCTCGTGAAATCGCTGGAGAAATCGCTCCTGCAGCAGTTCTCGGCCGACGAGATCCGGCCCCTTCTGAAGCCGTTCCTCGAGTTGGCGGACGATCGCGAGTTCTGGAATCACACTCTCGACGGGCTCGCCGTGCTGGGTGCGAACGGCATCTTTCGCGTTTACACGCTTCCGCGGCCGGTGGCCGAACTGGCTGTCGTCGCGGACAGCTTCCACACCAAGCCGCTGATCCGTATCCTTCAGTCCGCCGACCGCTACCAGGTTCTCGCCGTGAATCGAAAGGCGATCAGGCTCTTCGAGGGTAATCGTGACAGCCTGAGCGAGATCGAGCCGGCCGAAGGAGTCCCGCGAACGATGATCGAGGCGCTTGGAGAAGAACTGACCGAGCCTCACCAGACCGTCGCCTCATACGGCGGCGCAGGGGGCGGGCAGTCGGCCATGCACCACGGCCACGGCGGGAAAGAGCCTGA
>JBPPMG010000448.1:0-15421 GCA_051305935.1 Thermoanaerobaculia bacterium | reverse complement strand
GTCCTGAGCGAAGCGAAGGACCTCTCAGGCTGGTACAGCGGAAGTCGCCAGCCGAAGAACTCCGGCAGGGTTGCACGAGAGTACAAGCCTGCGAGGTCCTTCGCTTCGCTCAGGACGACAAGCTCGGCGGTGCAGCGCAAACCATCGACTTGTCGGTCATTCCCAATTCTCAACTCTCAATTCCCAACTCCGATTCATCGCTACTTCGCCTTCAGGCTCTCCACCACCCGCGCCCTAACCGCGTCGGCTTCGGCAACCGCTTTCTTCACGTCGACGGTCTTCACCTTGCGGTCGAGCATCAGCACCTTGCCGTCGACGATGGTCGTGACGACGTCGTCGCCCGACGCGGCGTAGACGATGGCCGACTCGATCGAGTAGATCGGCCGGATGCTCGGTGAGGAGAGGTCGATGACGATGATGTCGGCACGCTTGCCTGCTTCCAGCGATCCGATCCTGTCGCCCAGATTGAGCGCTTTGGCGCCGTCGATCGTCGCCATCTCCAGCGCGTCGCGCGCCGAGAGCGCTTTCGGGTCCTTCCAGGTGATCTTCTGAAGCCGGGCCGCGCTGGCCATCTCCTCGATCATGTCGAGGTTGTTGTTCGACCCCGCGGGGCCGTCCGTGCCGAGTCCGACATCGACACCAGCGGCGAGGTGCTGCTTGATCGGCGAGACCCCCGAGGCGAGCATCATGTTGCTCTCGGGGCAGTGCACTACGCTGGTGCCGTGCTTCGCAAGCGTGGCGGACTCTTCCGCCGTGAGCCAGATCCCGTGCGCGGCGATGACGTCGTCGCCGAGGAATCCGATCGACTCGAGGTAGTGACCGGGTGTCTTCCCGTCGTGCGCCTTGGCAATCTGCGCGAGCTCGTCCTCGGTCTCCGCCAGGTGAATCAGGATCGGCGTGCCGGTCTCGGTTGCGAACGCGCGAACCTCACGGAGGTGCGCTTCTGAAACGGTGTAGGGGGCGTGAGGCGCAATCGCCGCGATGACGAGCGGGTCGTCCTTGAACTCTGCGACGAAT
This sequence comes from Thermoanaerobaculia bacterium, assembly GCA_051305935.1. Taxonomy (GTDB): domain Bacteria; phylum Acidobacteriota; class Thermoanaerobaculia; order Gp7-AA8; family Gp7-AA8; genus JACPDH01. Next base: position 14,404 of record JBPPMG010000448.1, on the reverse strand, counting down.
TTCTTCATGTACGCCATGCCCTCTTCCCACGTCTTGTTGTCGGGCGCAGGGAAATCGATGAGGGTCTCGCCGGCGACGCAGCGCAGTCCGGCGGCCTTCGCCTCGCGCGCGATGTCGGCTTCGAAGTAGTACATGTCGGCGAAGGTCGTGGTTCCCGACAGGATCATCTCGGCGGCCGCGAGTCGCGTGCCGACGCGGACGAACTCGCGGTCGACGTTCTTCGCCTCCGCTGGAAAGATGAAGTTCTGGAGCCAGTCCATCAGGTCGCGGTCGTCCGCGATCCCGCGGAGCAGCGTCATCGGCGCATGGGTATGCGCGTTCACGAAGCCGGGGAGAATCGCCCCTCCGCGTGCGTCGACGACAGTAGTCGCCGTCCACGCGGCTTCGATCTCGGCGGCTGTTCCCACTGCCACGATCGTGTTGCCGCTCACCGCTACGGCGCCGTTCTCAATGTTCGGTCCCGCCATCGTAAGCACTGTGCCGCCACGAACCACGAGGTCGGCCGAGCGCTTTTCTGGAACCGGCTGGCCGCCGCCAGGAGCGGGAAAGGCAGAAACGAGAAGTACGAAAAGCAGCAGTCCGGCGCGCTTCATCAGTCCTCCAGGCTGAACGTGAACGGCCTCGGAAGAAGCTCCGAGAGCTTCATCGTCTCGGTCACCCCTTCCAGATTCGCGATCGTCACGTCGATGTCGCCGCAGTACTCCCAAAGCAACTGGCGGCAGGGGCCGCAGGGACTGGCAGGACTCGCGCTCTGGCTGACGACCGCGATGGCGGTGAACTTGCGCTCGCCGGCCGCGATCGCGGAGAGCAGTGCGACGCGCTCGGCGCAGACCGTCAGAGCGTAGGTGCAGTTTTCCACATTGCAGCCGCGGAAGACCTTGCCGCCGGCAGTGAGGAGGGCCGCGCCCACTTTGAACTTCGAGAAGGGAGCGGAGGCATGCTCGCGTCCCTTCGTTGCTTCCTCGATGAGTGCTTTTGCGTCCATCTTCATCCTCTCCCGCCCACAGGAACAGGGGGCGATTCTAGCAGAGCGCCGCCGGGCCAGAGGTCCGGGGGAGCGCTGGTCCTTCCCTCAGGGCACGCCGAGTGCGTTGTCGGCCGGCTCCGCGGGGGCCCGCGACGCGCCTCGAATTGGTTTCGTCGCGTGGCTCGATTTCCGGGCCCCAGGTTTCAGCTTTTGGTGGGTTCTGGAGCTTGACTTCGAGGGCTGGGCGATTTGGACTTTTAAACGTCAATGCGTTGTCGTTCGCGCGTGTGAAGAACAAGTGCATGGTCTGCATACGGTTACGGGTTCGAGTGAGGCGGCCGAAGAATCAAACCTTTGCATATACAGGAGTTGCCTTACTTGCCCAACTCGTTGTGCAAGTCGCTCCGCTTGACCGAATCTGTGCGCTTCCGGTGATTTTCACAGCGATTTCCGCACGGTTTTCCACAGTTCCTGTGTAAAGTCGAAGGCGCCCAGGCGAAGGACTTTCGGAGTCGAGGTCGTCAGGTCGACGATCGTCGAAGGACTCCCTTCGAGCGTGCCTGCGTCCGCGATGCCGTCGACCGCCTCTTCGATCTCCCGCGGAACGAGCTCCGTACCGGTTGCGGGCGGCTGACCCGCATAGTTCACGCTCGTCGAGGCGATCGGGCCGGTGACCTCCGCGAGCTCGCGCAGCCAGCCGATCGCCGGAACGCGAACTCCGATCGTTGCGGCTCCCGCGCTCGCCGCGACCGGCTCGCGGAGTGGGAGAATCGCGGTGAGAGGAGCAGGCCAGATCGCGTCGAGCGCGGCTTCTGTCGCGGCAGGCATCGAGACGCCCAGGTCACGCGCCTGCCCGGGCGACGAGCAGAGCACGAGCAGCGGCTTCGCCCCTTCGCGGCTCTTACAGGCCTGGATCCGCGCGATCGCGACCGCGTTGCGTGCGTCGGCGTGCAGACCGTACAAGGTGTCTGTCGGAAGGATGACGACTCCGCCTGCGCGGATCACACTTGCGATCTCGTCCAGCGTGGCGCGCGACGGAGCGCCTTCGAAGCGCCAGCGGAGCGGTTCGCGCATCGCTCAGTTCGCGCGGCGCGGCGCGCCCTTCCGGCGAGGCGCAGCTTCCCCCGCGGACAAGAGCTCCGCGGCGTGCGCGCGCGCCGACTCCGAGACCTCGACTCCAGCCAGCATCCGCGCGATCTCGGATACCCGCTCTTCCCGCTCGTCGAGTCGCGCTATCCGCGCCACGGTGCGGCCCGCAATGTCTTCTTTCCAGACACGGAAGTGCGTTCCCGCTAGCCCGGCGATCTGCGGGAGGTGCGTCACGCAGATCACCTGGTTCGAGCGCGCGAGCTCCTGCAGCTTTCTTCCGACGACTTCCGCGACACGCCCGCCGACCCCCTGGTCCACCTCGTCGAAGACGAGCGTCGCATCCGAGGTCTTCGAGTGATTGAAGAGCGCGGCCGCGATGGCGAGCTGGATGCGCGAGAGCTCGCCGCCCGAGGCGATGCGCGCCATCGGTCGCAGCTCTTCTCCGCGATTCGGTGAGATCAGCACATCGACAGCGTCCCAGCCTTCGGGGCCGAAAGCGATCCCGCGCCCGTCGATCTGAAGCCGCGACGACGCCGACTCGTGTGTCGCGATCGAGAGCCGCACCGAGGTGCGCTCCATCGCGAGATCGCGAAGCTCGTCCTCGATCTCCCGCTCGAATCGCTTCGCGGCCTTCGATCGCGCTTCCGAGAGCTCCGAGGCGATCGCGCGGTACGCCGCGAACCGCGACTCCTCGGCCGCGGCAAGCTTTCCGGTCGCCGCCTCGTAGTCGGTGAGTTGATCGTGTTCCTTGCGAATTGCTTCAAAGTGCTCGAGGACCGCGGCGATCGTCGCGCCATACTTTCGCTTCAACCGGTCGATCGTCGCGAGTCGTTCTTCGATGGTGTCGAGCCGCACGGGATCGTGGCGGACCGTGCCGGCAAAGTGGCCGATGTCGCGCGTCGTCTCCTGCAGTCGGTAGCGAATGTCGGCGAGCTCCGCGGCGATGCGCCGAATCTCCTCGATTCCCCGCCCTAACGGCTCCAGCGTCTGTTCCGCGCGCGCGATGCGCGCGAGCGCGGAGTCCTCGTCGTCATCGAGCGCCGCGAACGCGGTGACGGTTGCCTCCGTCAGTTGCTGCGCGTTCGCCAGCATCGCTCGCTCGGCCCGAATCTCGTCTTCTTCCGCGGGCTCGAGCCGCGCGGAAGAAATCTCGTCGATCTGGAATCGGAGGAGGTCGAGCCGCAGGGCGCGGTCCTTCTCCGCGCCGCGAAGCCGATCGAGCTCGGCATGCGCTTCCTTCCACGCCGCGTGGGCCTCGCGAGCGCGGGCGAGCACATCCGCGACCCCCGCGTAGGCGTCGAGCAACTCCCGGAATCCCTGCCCGGCGATCCGGTCGTGCGACGCCTGCTGGCCGTGAATCTCGAGGATCGGATCCATCCCGCGCTGCAGCTCTCGAACCGCCAGGAGCGATCCGTTGATCGAAACCCGTCCACGGCCCGTGGACGCGAGCTCTCGCCGGACGATCACCTCGCCCGCGCCGTTCGCGACGTCGACCTCGACTCCGATCTCCTCGAACGTCGCCGCGGCGCGTTTCGGAAGTTGAAAGATCGCCTCGGCCGACATCCGATCCGCGCCGCCGCGGATCGATTCGGTCGTGCCTCGCGCGCCGGAAAGGAACTCGAGCGAATCGATGAGCAGGGATTTTCCCGCGCCCGTCTCGCCCGTCAGGACGTTGAATCCCGGGCCAGGCTCGATCTCGAACTCCTCGACGATGGCGAGGTTGCGGACCTTCAGGTATGTGAGCATGAGCGATGAGGTGCAGATTGCGGATTGCGGAATGCGGAATGCGGATTTGGCATCCGCATTCCGGAAATCCCACGCGGAGCGTTTGCCTCCAAATCCGCAATCCGCAATCCGCAATCCGAAATGTCGCAGGTCATTCCTTTCACGCCACCGCCTCCCTCAACGCATCAACCGTGATCCCGGGGCCCTTCATGTTGCCGAGGAGCGTGAGGGAGATCGAGTCGGGGTCGACCGTGAGGCCGGCGACGGCGCGGACGTCGTCGGCGGTGACTTCCTCGATGTGCGCGATGATCTCGTCGGGACTGAAATGCGTCCCGAAGTAGTACTCCTGGCGGCCGATGCCCGACATTCTGCTGACGGTCGACTCGAGCGAGAGCAGGATCGACGTCTTGAGCGACCGCTTCGCGAGGGCGAGCTCTTCCGTCGTGACGCCGTCCCGGCGGATCGTGCGCATCTCTTCGAAGACGACCTGGAGAAGGCGCTTGAGATTCTTCGGATTCGTGGCTGCGTACACGGCCTGGTACCCGCCATTCTGGTATCCGTTGTGATACGAGGCGATGGCGTAGGCGAGCCCTTCCTTCTCGCGCACCTTCTGGAAGAGGCGCGACGACATCCCGCCGCCGAGAATGGTGTTGTAGATCGCCGCGGCGAAACGGCGCGCCGACTGCTGCGGAAGCCCGCGCGACCCGAGGAGGAGGTGAACCTGCTCGAGCTCCTTCTTCCGACGCAGCACGACGTGCTGGTTCGGAGTCGGCGTCGACCACTCGTAACGCTTCGCGCTGCCCTCGACGCGGCGGAACGCGTCGTCGAGGAACTTCACGATTTTCGTGGCGCGCACGTTTCCGGAGGCGACGAAGATCATGTTCTCCGGGTGGAACGTCTCGGCGTAGTGCGACTCGATGTTCGCGCGGTTGAGGCGTCCGACCGTCTCGTCCGTGCCCAGGATCGGGCGGCCCAGGGGATGGCCGGGCCAGAAGGTGTCGAGGAAGATCTCGTTTACGAGGTCGTCGGGCGTGTCCTCGACCATCTTGATCTCTTCCAGGATGACGCTCCGCTCCATCTCCATGTCGCCGTCGGTGAACCTGGGATTGAGAACGAGGTCGGTCAGCAGGTCGAGCGCGGTCTCGGCCTGCTCGTCGAGCACGTGCGCGTAGAACGAGGTGTACTCCTTGCCCGTGAACGCGTCGACGTCTCCGCCGAGCTCGTCGACGATGAGCGCGATGTCGGAGACGGAGCGTTTCGCCGTTCCCTTGAAGACGAGGTGTTCGAGGAAGTGCGACGCGCCGCTGTTCTCCGCCGACTCGGCAGCCGAGCCGCTGCGGAGGTAGAACCCGAGGGCCGCGGAGCGAACATGGGGAATCGGCTCCACGACCACGGTGAGGCCGCAGGGAAGCACCTCACGGACGATCGGAGGGTTTTTCATTGGGGGCCATTTTAGGCGAAGTGGGAGCGAAGAATTGAGAATTGACGCGGGCCGCGTCAATTGGGCCGGGGTGTTCCGACCACGCCCGTGCCGCCGGGGTTCTGCGCGGCTCGAAGCTCGTTGATCGTGTACATCCAGTTCTCGTAGGTCGACTGACCGTTGAGCTCGATGATGCTCGGGCCGGTCTGCGGCGGCCTCACTCCGATGAACGGGCCGCTGAACTCCCGCGGGTTCGGAGGAGGCTGCCGGTCCTGGCCCTGCGTACCCGTCTGTCCCGGCGCCGGCGTGCCCGACGCGGGCAGTCCTCCGGGCAGACCTCCCTGCGGCACGCCGGGAACCGGTTGCGCCTGGCCCGGGGTGACGGTTCCCTGCGGGACGAGTATCCAGTCGAGCTCGCCGGAAAGGGGATTCACGTAGGTCGCACGAAGCACACGCGGCATCGTCTGTTTTTCGAGCTGCTCGAGCTTCGTGGGAAGCCCGCCTTTGAGCCGCTCGTAGTCGGCGATCGCCTGCGCGTACTGCTTCATTACGAAGACCGTGTGAATCTCGCGCTCGCGCTTCATCACGTCGGACCACATTCGCGGCACGCTGAACGACACGACGACCGCGATGACGGTGAGAATCACGAGCAGCGCGGCGAGGGTGTAGCCGCGCTCCGCGTTGCGGAATTGAGAGCTGAGGGTCGAGAATTGCGAGATCGCTCTCGGTGTCGGTTGCGAGCTCACGGATCTCTGCGTTTCTGATCTCTCAATTCTCAATTCTCAAGTCTCAATTCCGCCGTCTACAGATCGGCGTACGGCGTTCCTTCCAGCGTCGAGCCTTCCGCTCCGCTCTGGACGTCGACGATGCCGGGCTCGACGACGTCGGCCCCGAAGTCGGTCTGCTGGTCGAGCTGATCGAGCATCTCCTCGCGAATCTCGATCCACGTGTCGGGCGACTCGGTGATCGGGTCGGGGGGGAGCTTTCGCATGTACTTGGCGTCAACGAGCTCCTGAAGGCTTGCCGGGAACTTCTGCTTGTCGGCGTAGTAGTCGTCGATTCCCTTTCGCATCAGCGTGAGGTTCGCCTTGAGCACCGCCTCGGAGGCCTTGCGTTTGGCGTGCCTCACGTTGACCACGGCGATGCCGGCCAGAATGCCGACGATCGTGACGACGATGAGAAGCTCGATGAGGGTAAAGCCCCTCTGCTGTTTGCGCGCGGTCACCATTCGTTGTATCTCGTCTTCCCATCGAGCGCCATCGCCGACGATGTCGAGTGCACGTCGAACACGTTGTTCTCGTCGGAGAACGACGAGTCGGGGTCGTCGGTCGACGAGCGTGTCGCCCATTCCTTGCGCCCCGTCATCGGGTCGACGAGGTCACGCTCCCGGAGGAGCTTCACCGTGCGCCCGTCGAGCAGCTCGATGCCCTCGACGAGATCCTCCAGTTCCTTCGGATATTCGCCTTGCGTCACGTCGCCCGGATCCTTGAGCAGGTTCCGGACCTTGTAGTCGTGGTACTGATCGATCGCGACCGTGATCTTCCGGATCCGGTCGCGCAGCTCGATCTCCTTCTGCCGCCGGATGCCGAAGCGAGCGACCGGGATGACGAGCGTCGCCAGCAGCCCGATGATGGCGACTACCGTGATCAGCTCGGCTACAGTGAATCCGTTGCGACGCATCGTCTCCTACCGTACCGCGGAACGTCCTCCGGCAAGCGCCACCGGCGTCCGGCGTCCATCGGCTCCACGCAGCACGAGCCCGTCGAGCATCACGAAGCCGTCACCTGGCGCAAGACCGCGGACCCTGAGCACCAGAATCTCGCCGCCCGCTTTGAAACTGAGCGGCACGGTCGCGTCCGTCGAGGCGACCCGAATTCTGCCCGCTGCGCGATCGACGGTGATGGCAGGCGGAACGACCGGGTCGATGACCAGCGCGCTGCCGAAGACGACGTCGGCGATGTCGAGCGTCGCGTTGTCGTACAGGATCTCCAGCGACTCCGTGACGAGCCCGTCGAGGTCCATGCCGACCACGCGCCAGGTCTGCTCCGTGCCAAATCCAATCGGAAGCTGTGGCGGCTCGAGGCCGATACGCGGCGTGGAGAACGAAACGACCGGATCCTGACCGACCACCAGGCGCTTCTCGTCGCTTCCTCCGGAGTTCGGCGGCGGAGGCGTGATCGGCCTCGGCACGCCGACGAACGGGTTGCTCGGCCCGCCACCGGAGGGCACGTTCGGGTTCGGCTGCGACGTGTTCGGATCGGTCTCTGGTGGCGGTGGCGGCGGCTGTTCGGTCGACGGCGGGGCCTGCTGGCGCGGGAAGCTGTTGAACGGGTCTCCCTGCGTCGGCGACTCGAGACGCGGCGAGACACCGCGGAAGGAGAGGTTGTTCTGCGTGCCGACCCACATCGGCGCAAGATCGTCGGCCGTGACGTCCGGAATCCTGATGATATGAGGCGTCATCGTCAGGACGAGGTCGGTCGTCAGGTAGGTGGTTCCCTCCTGTGTGAAGAGCCTTCCAATCAAGGGGAGGTCGCCGAGGAATGGGGTGATCTTCTTGGTCGACGAGTCGTCCTGGCGATAGAGGCCCGCGAGGAAGTTCGTCTCGCCATCCTGCAGCCGGATGGTCGATTCGATCGTGCGTGTGCCGATGATCGGCTGGTCGGGGGAGTTGCCATCGCCCGGCACCGCTCCGGCGATGTTCGAAACCTCCACCGTGAGCTTCAGCGTGATCTCACGGTTGTGGTGGACACGCGGCTCGATGGAGATCTTGATGCCGATGTCCTGGTACTGGTAGGACGTGATCGGCCCCTGATTCTGCCCTGGCACCGACGACGTGAAGAGGGTCGAGACGGGGATCGGCTGCTTCTGGCCGATGTGCAGAGTCGCCTTTTCCCCTTCAGAAATTCGCAGTTGCGGCTTCGCCAGCAGTTTTGCGTTCGTGCGACTCTTCGTGAACGCGTAGGTGGCGGTCGGGAGGGTAAACGTCAGGTTGTCGGACGTCAGCGACTGGATCACGTCCATTGGTTCCTGCACGAGGACGTTACCGGCGTCATCTACGGGGAGTACGCGCCCCTGGAGGCTCGCTGCCGCGCCGATCTCCTGCAGCTTCGACGCGTCGACCTGCAACAGCTCGACCTGGATCACGACCTCGGCCTTCGCCTTGTCGTTCGCCTCGATGATCTTCTCGGCGATGCGAACCTTGTCGGCGGTGTCGCGGATCGTGATCGCGTTGAGCGCCTTCAGCGGGAAGACGTTGCGCGCCTCGATCATGGTCCGCACGACGTTGGTCACCTGCTCCGCGTCGCCGTTCGAGAGATAGAACGTCTGGATGACGAGGTCCTCGTAATCACGGCGGGACTGTGGGTTGTCGGGGATGACGATGAGCGTCTTCTCGTCGAGAACCTTGTAGAACTGGTTGCCCGCCTGCATGACGCGCTCGAGCGCCTGCTGCGCCGTGACGTCACGGAGCTCGATCGAGATCCGGTCGTCCTTGACCGCCTGGTCGAAGAGGATATTGATTCCGAACGCGTTGCCTAGCGCCTTGTAGATGTCCTTGATGTTGGTTTCCGTCGGGAAAGAGAGGGAGATCGGATCGGACGACCCGGGGTCGAGCTGCGGAGGTTGCGCCTTGCCGAGCGCCTTCGCCTGCTTCTTGACGTCCTCGAAGGTGCCCCGCTCGCGCAGCCGCAACTCCTGGATTTTCCTCTGCGCCTTGAGCAGTTCGACCGCAGCGTACTGATTCGTGCCGTCGAGCCTGGCAGCGAGCTCGAATTCGGTCGCCGCCATTTCGAGCTGGCCGGCCCCGGCGAGCAGCTTGCCCTTCTCGAAGTGCTGGCGCGAGGCCTCGAGCCTCGCGTTGTCGAGCGCGAGCTTGTAGACGGCGTTGTCGGGGTCTACGTTGAGAGCCTTCTCGAACTCGGTGACGGCCGTGTCGTACTGCCCGGTCTTTATCAGCTCCTGTCCCTTGCGGTACGCGGTGTAGCTCGTGCACGAGGCGAGGGAGAGCGTTGCGAGGAGGATCACCGCGCGCGTCAATGGGGTCATGGAATTCATCGTTGTCGTCATTCTTTCGTTTCTCTGCTTACGAAACAGCGCAGCAATTCGTCACGCTCATTTGCCGACTCTCACGCGAGTGAACTCGCCCGGAGGGAAATTGGCGAAGCCGATCTCGACCGACTCGATCCCGATCCGCCGGAGAATGAACTCCTTCCTCGGGCCGAAGCTGTCGCCGACTGCGACGTTCACGATCTCGCCGTCTTTGGAGAATACCGCAAGTAAGTGGTCCGGACGGCCGAACGTCCCGAGCACGGAGTAGTTGAAGGCCGGCGGCCTCGGTTTTGGCGGTGGCGGTGGCGGTGGCGCAATCTCGGGGAGCTCGGTCTCGCACGCGGTGCCGATGCCGTCCTGATCGATGTCCGACTGGTCCGGATTGAACACCGTCGGGCAGTTGTCGCGAAAGTCCGGAACGCCGTCCTTGTCCTTGTCGGGAGGAGGCAGCGGTGGGGGAGGCGGCGGAGGCGGAGGTGGCTCGACGAACGCGAAGATGTTCCTCGTGCTCTTGAAGGTTGCCCCTTCACGCGTGAGGAGCTCCGTCTCGATCGGCGAGATGCCGCGGAGCGATGGCTGCTTCTTCGCGGCCGCAGCGCGCTGCCGCGCCGATCGGGTCGTTTCGACCACGGGCGGCGCGTCGCCTTCGATCGCGTCCGTGCTCTGCGCTCCCCCCGGAAGCGTGAGCGCCATCGCCAGCGCCGCGGCGCCGGTTAGCTGGAAGAGTGACTGCCGGCGCGCGCTCATAGGGCCGCCTTCGCGCGGACGACTTTCTTCTCGCCCTTGAACAGCGTCCGAAGCCGGAGGTTCAGCCCGATCGTGCCGTCCTGCTGATCGCCGGCGAACGAGATCGCGTCAATGATCACGAACTGGTCAGAAAGCTCGAGCAGGTTCACGACCTGTCGGAGTTGCATGTAGTTGCCACGAACCGTGAAGGAGATGTCGACGGTCGTTGTGCCGCTGCCGTCGTTCGTCTCGTTCTGCGAGAAGTTGAGCGCCTGCAGCGCCAGCCCACTCTTCTCCACGAGCGACCGCACCTCGACGATCACGGCCGTGAGCCGCTTCTCGGGGGTCGACCACCAGTCGTCGTACACCGTAGAGATCGTCGCGAGCAGCTTCTTGTGCGCATCGAGCTGACTCTGGTAGTCGGTTCTCCGCGCCGTCGCCACGGCGAGCTGCTTCTTTGACTGGTCGAGACGCGCGTGCGCCTCGTCGACACGCTGCTCGTAACGAACGCGGTACGTGAAGAAGAAGATCGTATTCAGCGTGAGGAGAATCCCGATCGCCAGGATCCACCAGCGTCTCTCGCGCCAGATCGCCATCATTTCTTCACCTCCCCGGCGTTGGGAAGGTAGACGGTCTGGATGGAGAGCCGGTAAAGGCCGTCGGCCTCGATGGCGTCGTAGGCGGGAAACGACTTCTTGAAGTCGGGGCTCGCGTAGAGCCGGTCGAGCAGCACGATGAGCCCGTCCTTGCGACGAGACTTGCACTGAAGGCTCAACTGCACGTTGCCGTCCTCGTCGACCGTGGGATTCAGGTTCGTCAGGCGGACGTCGCCCGGCAGGAGCGACTCGAGGCGGCTCATCATCGCGCTCCAGGAGAAGGCGCGCTCTTGGATCTGCGCGTTGATGAATCGGGCCTGCTTGTCGAGCGACGCGGCGTCGATCGCGGCGATGCGCTTCTCCATCGTTTCGGCGAGCGCGCGCTGTCTCGCGGCTTCCTCGTCGATCGCGGCGATCTCCGCGCGCGTCTCCTTCGTGTCGACCAGGTACCGGTACGCGGTCAGCCCGTTGTAGACCAGCAGCACGACGGCGGCCAGTCCGGCAATGCCGAGAATCGCGTAGAGTGTGCGGTAGTCGCGGTACGGCCTCGATGCGAGATTGAGGTGGATCGTTTTCATGCGGTGAGCGCGCCCCTGCACGCGATGATCTCCGCGTCGAGATGGCCTGCGTTCTGCAGCCCCGAGGTGTCCGCGAACCTCGAGCCCGAGAGCACCTCGACCTCGCTCGAGAACTCCGTGCCGATCGCGTCGAGCACGCTTTGCGTGACCTGTCCGTCGCCGACGACGTAGCAGCGGCGAACCGGGGTCGCCTCGAGCAGCTTCTGAAGGTACGACGCGGAGAGCCGGATCTCCTGTTCGATCCTGCGATCGGCCACGAGGCTGCGGGAGCGGATGAAGACCGGCTCCGTTCCGTGGAAGACCGCCGTCGTGAAGTCACCCTCGCGCAGATAGATCAGCACGCGCCCGTCGGCGGGAGCCTCCGCGGTGACGACCGCGTTCCACGCGCTCAGGCCGCTCGACTCGATCGAGCCTACCGCTACGCCTGCCGAGCGGAACGCGCCTTCGATCGCAGCGAGCGACCGCTCCATCGCCGAGACGACGAGCACCCGCGTTCCGTTGACCGTCCGGGTCGGAAGAGCGAGCCACGCCGTGCGCAGTTCGGCGGGATTGAACGGCGTCGTCCGCTTGAGCGTCCAGCGCACGACCTCGTCGGCGTCGGCGTGATTGCGCGGCAGGGTGCCGACCTCGATGATGCTGATGCGGAACCAGGAGTCGGGGAGAAGCAGCGACACGCGCTCCACCCTCCCTGCCTCGAGCTTCATCTTTCCGATCGCGTCGATGAGCGATTGCGGGTCGTCGAGCGGCGGGGTCAGTGTCCCCGAGCCGAACGTCCCTCCTGCCAGCCGCCACGATCCCAGCATCGAGAGGCGGGGACGCGGCGAGGTGGCGTCGAGGCGCGCGAAGAGCAGCGAGCCGGCGTCGAGAATTACGATGTCGTGTTGCGCGCGTTTGCCCATGTCAGTCGACGAACGTCACCTTGTTGATCTCGCGCAGCGTGGTCTTTCCCTCGAGCACCCGCTCGACGGCCGCCTCGCGGAGGAACTCCATTCCTTCTTCCTTGGCCGCTTTCTTGATCTCCGAGGCGGGACGGCGCTCGAGAATCATGCTCCGGATCCTGTCGGAGAGGTCCATCAGCTCCGCGATGGCAAGCCGCCCGTGGAAGCCGGTCCCGTTGCACTCGAGGCAGCCTGCCCCTTCGTAAAAGACGCGGTCGGCGAGCTCGGTCGGCAGCCCCGAATCCGCCAGCTCCTGCGCGGTGTGCCGCACTTCCTGCCGGCACGACTCGCAGATCTTCCGGACGAGCCGCTGCGCGAGGATGCAGTTGAGCGCCGACACGAAATTGTAGAGCTCGACCTTCATGTTGAGAAAGCGGCCTAACACGTCGACGACGTTGTTCGCGTGGACCGTCGTGAAGACGAGGTGGCCGGTGAGCGCCGACTGCACCGCGATCTGCGCCGTCTCCTCGTCACGGATCTCGCCGACCATGATCTTGTCGGGATCGTGGCGGAGAATCGACCGCAGGCCGCGCGCGAAGGTCAGCCCCTTCCGCTCGTTGACCGGAATCTGCGTGATCCCCTTGAGCTGGTACTCGACCGGGTCCTCGATCGTGATGATCTTGTCCTCGGAGGTCTGGATCTCGGAGAGCGCCGCGTAGAGCGTCGTCGTCTTGCCGGAGCCGGTCGGGCCGGTCACGAGGACCATGCCGTACGGCTCGCGGATGAACTTCCGTAACTTCTGAAGGATCTCGCCGTCGAAGCCGAGCACGTCGAGCCGGAGGTTCTTGAACTCCGAGTTCATCGATTCCTTGTCGAGGATTCGGATGACCGAGTCCTCGCCGTGGACCGTCGGCACGATCGAGACACGGAAGTCGATCGTGCGCCCCGTGATGCGCAGCTTGAAGCGGCCGTCCTGCGGCACGCGCTTCTCCGCGATGTCGAGCTCCGACATGACCTTGATGCGCGAGATGATCGTCGAGTGGTGCTTCTTGTCGATCGGGTCGAGCGCCTGGTAGAGCACGCCGTCGATCCGGTACTTGACGACCACTTCGGCGTCGCGCGTCTCGATGTGGATGTCCGACGCGCGCCGCTGGATCGCGTTGAAGACGATCGAGTCGACGAGCTTGATGATCGGCGACTGCTCGGCGTTGGTGATCGTGTCGATCGTCAGCGTCTCGCCGCCCTCTTCGTCCTCGCCGATGATCTGCAGCTTGAAGCCTTCGGTCGCCTGGTCGAGCACCCGCTGGGTCGATTCCGACTTCTGCAGCTTCTCGCGGATCGCCGGCGCCGAGGCGATCTTCAGTCGCAGAGGCGCGCCGAGCAGCAGCTCCAGCTCGTCGAGGCGCAGCACCTCGGTCGGGTCGGCCACGACGATCAGCACATGGCCGTCGTCCCTCCGCTCCGGGAGGAACTGGTAGCGAATCATCAGGTCGAGCGGGATCTCCTGAAAGAGCGAGGGATCGACGTGGAAGTTGTCGAGCTCGACGTACTCGAACCCGTACCTCTCGGCGATGTCTTGCGCCTTCTGGGCCTCGCGGGCCGCGTCCGTGGAACGGTATAGGATTTCGTCAGCCATTGACCTTCGATGAGAGCTGCAGGATGGGGAGATAGAAGGCGTAGAGAAGTCCCGCGATGACCGCGCCGAGCACGACGAGAATCACCGGCTCGATCAGGGCGACCATTCGGGAAAGCTTTGCCTCGATGACCTCGTCGTAAAACTCGCTTGTGTTCGCCAGCATTTCAACGATCGCGCCGGTCGACTCGCCGACCTTGATCATCTCGATCGCCAGGTCGGACATCACGCCCGTGTCCTCGAGCGACCGCCAGACCGGCTCGCCCTCGCGAACCCGCTGCGCGATCGACCCGATCCGGGCGGCCACGTAGCGGTTCGTCACCGCGTTGGCCGCGATCTCGATCGCCGGCACCATCGGCGTGCCGCCGGCCAGCAGCGTCCCGATCGACTGCGTGAACTGCATGACCGAGAAGTCGGCGAAGATGCCGCCGACGAAGGGAATCCGGAGCTTGAAACGGTCGATCACCAGCCGTCCGTTGTCCGATCGCGCGACGATCTTCCAGGCGGCCACCAGGCCGGCGACCACGGCAATCGCGGCGAGAATGTTCGACGTCACGAAGTTCGACAGCGCGATGGTGAACGCCGTCGGTGCCGGCAGCTCCTGATCGAAGCCCTCGTAGAACTCGGCGAACTTCGGGATGACGGTCGTCAGCATCACGACGATCATCCCGGTCATCAGCAGCAGCAGAACGGCGGGATAGACGAGCGCGCTGATGACTTTCTTCCGCAGCGCGACGAGGATCTT
>JBPPMG010000384.1:0-4193 GCA_051305935.1 Thermoanaerobaculia bacterium | reverse complement strand
CGAGCTCGTCCTTCGGCGTGGGCGCATGTCCTTTCTCGATATCTTCGAGCACCTCGAGGAGGCGCTGGCGCATCGGCCTCCAATCGGTGACGGCCGCGCGAACGTCGGCAAGAACCGATTCGACGTCGCGTCGAATCGCGGCAAGGTCGGCCTCGGAGGTCTCCTGGTCGATCTCGACGTGCATGTACGACTCCACCACGGCGACCGCTCCCGCCGGAGGGATGGCGCCCTCGCGCGCGAGGCCGACGCGGCGGCCCTCCGCATCGCGATAGATCGAGAAGACCGGGTGGATCACGACATGCACGTTGCGGTCGAGTCGGCTGAACTCGGCCGTAACGGAATCGACGAGGAACGGCATGTCGTCGTTCACGATCTCGACGACCGTGTGATTCAGCGACCAACCCTCGCGGTCATGCGAGGGATTGAAGATGCGGACGGCTGCCTCGCCCGGCTTGCGCTCCGCGGCGAGCTCCCAGAGCGTCATCGCGCCGCCCAGCAGCGTCTCCGGTTGGGTGTAGACCATGTCGTCCGGAGCGACCAGCCGGTAGTACTGCCGGATCCACTCTTCGGCGTCAACCGCTTCCGCCTGAGAAACACGCATCCTCGCCTGCCTGGCGAGGGAGTCGATCAGCTGCTGCTTTCTCTGTTCTTCGCTGGAAGCCATTGCCTCTCCCTGACTCGTCCGAAAGCCGGAGTTTATCCGTTCTGAGGGCTGGGTAAAGTGCCGAGCGCCTGCCGCGTGATTGCGAGGATCGTGACGTCGTCGTGCTGCTCGGCTCCGGACAGGAACGAGGAGACCGCCATGTCGACGGCGGCGACGATCTCGTCGGCACCCTTGAATTGTCGTCCGCGCAGCGCCTTCGCAATCCCGTCCGATCCCAGTAGATCTCCGGTGGAGTTCTCTGCCTCGACGACACCGTCGGTGAACAGGACGAGCGAGTCGCCCACGCCGAGCCGAAGAGACTGGTCCCGATACGCCGAGTTGGGAAAAACTCCCATCACGATGTCGGTGTCCCCTGCTTCGACGACGCCGGAAGGATTGAACAGGAGCGGCGGCAGGTGACCAGCATTCGCGAAGTGGATCTCGCCGGGAGTCGCGGGATCGATCAGGCCGGCAAAAAGCGTCACGAACTTCGCCGGGCCGAGCCTCGGCGCGAGGATGCCGTTGAGCCTCGTGACGAGCTCCGACGGCGACGGATCGTCCGCGGCATAGATGTTGAAAGCCATCGCGAGGCTCGACATCAGCAGTGCCGCGGTGATCCCTTTGCCGCTCACGTCCGCGATGACGAAGTAAACCCGGCCGCCGGGGCGCACGACGAAGTCGTAGTAGTCACCGCTCACCATGCGCGCTGGACGATTCAGTCCCGCGAGGCGATATCCGGGAACGGCAGGAGCTTCCGTCGGCAGAATCCTGCTCTGCACCACGTACGCGGTGCGCAGCTCTTCGTCGATTCGTTGCTTGAGCTGCGCCTCCTCGCGGAGGCGGGTCGTGTCGAGTTTCGTCGCGGCGAAGCGCGCGATCTGCCCGACGAGCCGGACGTCGTCCTCGCCAACGTCGCGCTGACCCATGAGGAAGTCGACGTAGATGACGCCGAGGACCGTGTCGTCGACCAGCAACGGAGCGCAGAGAGCGGAGCGGATCCGCTGGCCGATGATCGACTGCGCCTGCGAGAGCTTCTCGTTGTCGCCGGCGTCGAGCAGCGACACGATCCTCTTTTCCTCGACGACCTCGTTGAGCAGCGTGCGGCTCAGCACGAGGTCGGCGAGGTCGTCCTCGTCGCTCCGACGGACCTTGATCGTGTCGAAGGAGGTACGGCTGCGGCCGAAGAGCGCGAGCGCCGCGCGCGAGGGCTGGAGCATCTCGACCATCCGGTCGAGGATGAAGTCGAAGAGCTCTCCGAGCGGTCGGTCCTCGAGCAGTTCCATGGCGAGCTTGTTGATCGCCTGCGCGCGCTCGAACGCGGTCTGGGACGACATCCCCTCAGCCAGAGCGTCCCGAAGGCGCATCGAATTCGTGGTCTTCTGCGTCGTCGCCTCGACCGCAAGGAGCCGGTCGGTGCGCGTCACGCCAAAAAGGACCTCCGTCTCGCCGAGCCGGATCGAGTCTCCGGGGCGAAGCGGCACGGGCGCCTTGACCGGCACTCCGTTCAGCCAGGTCCCGTTCGCGCTGCCGCAGTCGACCAGAAACCACTTCTCGCCGTCATCGCGAAGCTCGATGTGCTTGCGCGAGAGGAAGCGGTCGTGAATCTGAAGGCTGCAATCAGGCGAGCGCCCCATCGTCACCGAGTCGCCCATGAGAGTGCGGCGAATTGGCTCCTCCCCGGGGGGATAAACGACGATCTCCGGATTCGGCATGGCGGCGATCCCGGGATTGTACCGTGCGAACAACGGCGACGTGGAAGCGGCGAGCCTCCCGCTTCGCCAGACCGTGTAGCGGCCGGGCGCAGGCTCGGCACTACCGCCTTGCCTCGAACCGATTTCAGGCACCATTCGCAATCGAGATCGAAGGGCCGCTCTCCCGTCACCCCGCTTCGTGATGCCCCGCACAGCCCGATGTCCACGCCGGGCGATTCAATCGCCCGGAGAGCCGAAGGAGCCATCACCCATGAGAACGATCATCGAGCCGTTCCGCATCAAGTCTGTCGAACCGATTCAATTCACCACCCGCGAGCAGCGCGAGAAGGCGCTCGACGAGGCCGGACGGAACGTCTTCCTGCTCCACGCAGACAACGTCCTCATCGATCTGCTCACCGACTCCGGGACCGGCGCGATGTCGGCGGCGCAGTGGGGCGCGATCATGCAGGGCGACGAGTCGTATGCCGGCAGCCGCTCGTACTACCGCTTCGAAAACGTCGTGCGCGAGCTCACCGGCTTCAAGCACATCATCCCCACGCACCAGGGGCGGGCCGCGGAGCGAATCCTCTTCCACAACATCCTGCAGCCGGGCGACATCGTCCTCAACAACACGCACTTCGACACCACCCGCGCCAACATCGAGGTCGAGGGAGCCGAGGCGCGCGACCTGGTCATCGCCGAGGGGCGGATCCCGGGAGCGCTGCTTCCGTTCAAGGGAAACGTCGATCTCGTCGCGCTCGAAAAGACGCTGCGCGAGGACGGCGACCGCGTCCGCCTCGTGATGGTGACGATCACGAACAACTCCGGCGGCGGCCAGCCCGTCTCGATCGAGAACCTCCGAGGCGTCCGCGCTCTCTGCGACACGTTCAAGAAGCCGTTCTTCCTCGACGCCTGCCGCTTCGCCGAGAACGCGTACCTCGTGAAGATGCGGGAACCGGGACAGGAGGACCGCACGCCGAAAGAGATCGCGCAGGAGATCTTCCGGCTGGCCGACGGCTGCACGATGTCGGCGAAGAAAGACGGGCTCGCGAACATCGGCGGCTTCCTCGCGATGAATGACGACCGCTGGGCCGAGTCGTGCCGCAACCTGCTGATCCTCACCGAAGGGTTTCCCACCTACGGCGGCCTTGCGGGATACGACCTCGAAGCGATTGCGCAGGGGCTGGAGGAAGTGGTCGAGGAGCCGTACCTCCGCTACCGCATCCAGTCGATCAAGTACCTTGCCGAGAAGCTCGACGGAGCCGGGATTCCGATCGTCAAGCCCTCGGGCGGTCACGCCGTCTACATCGACGCGCGCGCGATGCTTCCGCACATTCCACCGCTCGAGTATCCCGGCATCGCGCTCGTGAACGCGCTCTATCTCGAGGGCGGAATCCGCTGCGTGGAGATCGGGACCGTCATGTTCGGGCTCCACGCCGACGGGACCGAGACCGCAGCGCCGATGGATCTCGTACGTCTCGCGGTGCCGCGACGGCTCTACACGCAGTCGCACATCGATTACGTGGCCGAAGCGACGATCGAAGTCGCGAAGAAGAAAGAGTCGCTCACCGGGCTGCGGATCACGCAGTCGCCTCGGGCGCTTCGTCACTTCACCGCCCGGTTCGAGCCGGTCGCCGCGCGCGAGCTTGCCGGAGCGGGCGTGCGCTGATCTCGCTTCGCCTCCACTTCGCGGACCCTGTTTCTCGGGGTCCGCTTTTTTTGTCGGGTGGCTGTAAACACGGGCCGCGCCCCGGCGTCCAATTCAGCGAACGTCAGGAAGCAGCAGCCGGCATGCTCCAGGCGCAACGCACAAGGAGACGACAACGATGAAATCGCTCACGAAGTACTCGGTATTTGCG
>JBPPMG010000263.1:0-4924 GCA_051305935.1 Thermoanaerobaculia bacterium | reverse complement strand
GCCACCACCACCGCCACCACCGTAACCGCCACCGCCGCCGCCGCCACGCGAGTCGAATCGCGGGGGGCCGCCGCCGAAGCCGACGTTTGGTTTCCGGGGACGATCATCAGAGACGTTCACGCGGAGCGCGCGACCCGCCAGCTCGTATCCGTTGTATTTCTCGATTGCCTTCTGGGCGTCGTCCTCGTTTTCGAACTCGACGAACGCGAATCCGCGCGGACGGCGCGTTTCGCGGTCGAGTGGAAGGAAAACGTCCTTGAGCGGCCCTACCTCTTTGAACAACGCCTCGAGCTCTTCGCGCGTGGTGTCGAACGCGAGGTTGCCGACAAACAACTTTGAAGCCATCAAACTCTCTCTTTCTGCGGCCAGGCCGTTCAGGCCAATCGTCCGCGCGCGCAGTCTACAGGGAGAAAGGAGAAAGGAACAAGGAGAAAGGATTCGGGCCGCAGAACGCCGGAACGGCATCCCAGTCGGCTCGATCGGTGTCGCACCCGAGCTACGAGACGACGGCTTCTCTTCTCCTTTTTCGCTTCCCCTTCCGCCCCTTACTGTCGCAGCAGCAACAGGTTCTTGATCACATCGTTGTAGAGAACTACCAGCATCAGTGCCGCGAGCATCGCGAAGCCAATCTGCTGAATCCGCTCTTTGACCGCCATAGACAGGTCGCGCCGGGCCACTCCCTCCACCGCCAGGATGGCGATGTGCCCGCCGTCGAGCACCGGGATCGGAAGCAGGTTCATGATCCCCAGTTGCAGTGAGATTCCGGCCATCAGGTAGACCACCGCCTTCCAGCCGGTCCGGAGCATCTCGCCGGAGATCCGCGCGATGTCGATCGGGCCGCTGAACTCCTTCACGCTGCCCTGCATCTTGAACATGCGCGAGAGCACGACCCAGGCATACCGCACCATCTTGATGTTCTGGTCGATGCTGTCGCGAATCGCAGGAATGAGCGGGAGCTTCCTCACGGTCGTCGGAGGGAAGATGCCGCGCAGCGGGTCGCTCGGCTTTGCCTCCGGGAGCGTCAGCGCGAGCACTGCTCCGGCGCGCTCGACTCCCACCGAGACCGGCTTCGGCCCCGCCTTCTCGAGTTGGTCCTGCAGGTCGACGAGTTGTCTGACTTCACGCCCGTTCACGCTGATGATCACGTCGCCCGATCGGAGTCCGCCGAGCGCGGCCGGACTCCCCTCGACTACCCGCCCGACCGTGGTCGACAGGAACTTCTGCACTCCGGCGACCCCGGTGATTCCGTATTCGGTCGTCTGCTTTTCCGGAACGACGACGGTCGTCAGCTCGTCCGCGCCGCGCTGGACGCGAAGTCGCACGGGCGTGTTGGGGTGCAGGCTGATCGCCAGCCTGAGGTCGTCCCACGTGTCGATCCGCTGGCCGTTTGCTTCGAGGATCTCGTCGCCGACCTTCAGCCCCGCCTTGTCGGCCGGCCGGCCTTCGATCACGGCGCCGAGCACGGGGCCGTCTTCCTTGAGCACTTCGATCCCCGCCATGTTGAGCCATGTCAGGAAGAGGATGGCAACCAGGACGTTCATCGCGGGGCCGGCGAAGAGGATCAGGAATCGCTGCCACTTCGGCCTGCCAAGAAATTCGTCCGGCGCTGGCGCCTGCCCTTCCTCGGGCATGTCGCCCGCCATCCGCACGTAGCCGCCCAGCGGGATCAGCGAGAGCCGGTAGTCGGTGTCCCCGCGCTGAAATCCGAAGAGGCGGCGTCCGAAGCCGAACGAGAAGACCAGCACGCGGACGCGGAAGAGTTTCGCGACAAGGAAATGTCCCGCCTCGTGCACGAAGATGAGAAAGCCGAGGACGATGACGAAGGCGGCGAGATTGGTGGCAAGGTTATAGAACATCGATTCGCTCGGTGCAGGAGGGGCTCAGGCCCTGCCGGCAGCTGTGGTCGATGAAACAACGGTCTCGCGCGCCGCATTGCGGGCCCAGCCGTCCCAGTAGCCGACGTCCTCGAGCGTTTTCACCGGCGTAACCCCGCCGGCATGCAGGTCCATGACGCGTCGGACGATTTCCACGATCGCCATGAAGGGGATCTGTCCGGCGAGGAAGCGTTCGACGGCGATCTCGTTGGCGGCGTTGAGCACCGCGGGCATCGAGCCGCCGGTGCGGCAGGCTTCGTAGGCGAGCGCAACCGCCGGGAAGCGGACGTGGTCGATCTCGAGGAACTCGAGGTTGCGGATCGCCGCCAGGTCGAGCCGCGCGAACGGTGCCCGTGCGCGTTCGGGATAGAGGACGGCGTACTGCACCGGGAACTTCATGTCGGTGGTCGACAGTTGCGCCATGATCGAGCCATCGATGTATTCGACCATCGAATGAACGATCGACTGCGGATGGACGATGATGTCGATCTTCTCCGCCGGCATCGCGAACAGATGGTGGGCCTCGATGACCTCGAGCCCCTTGTTCATCATCGTTGCGGAGTCGATGCTGATCTTGTTGCCCATCTTCCAGGTCGGATGCGCGAGCGCGTCGCCGATCGTGATGCTTGCGAAGGTGGCCGGATCGCGCCGCAGAAACGGGCCGCCCGAGGCTGTGAGGATGATCCGTTCCACCTCGCCGGGCTCGCCGCAGCGGAGCGCCTGGTGGACGGCACAGTGCTCCGAGTCGATAGGAAGGATCTCGCCGCCGTGCTCGCGCGCGGCCGCGGCCATTACGTCTCCCGCGGCGACGAGCACTTCTTTGTTCGCGATCGAGACGCGCTTGCCGCGGAGTAGCGCAGCGTGCACCGGAGGCGTTCCGGCGGCTCCCACGATCGCCGCGACCACGGTCTCGGCGTCGGGGTGCTCGGCGACTGCGATGTTCCCCTCGTTGCCCCAGTGGATCTCGGGCGTGGGACCCGAGAGGAGGGAACGGAGCGTCTTCGCGTCGTCGGCGCTCCGCACCGAGACGAGCTTCGGGCGGTAGCGGCGAATCTGCTCGGCCATCAGCTCGACGTTCGAGCCGGCCGCCATGGCGACCACTTCCAGCCGTTCGCTGAAGGCGTCGACGACCGCAAGCGTCGAACAGCCGACGGAGCCGGTGCTACCCAGAATCGAGATCCGATGCGTCATTTCAGCCAGTCGAGCCCTTCGGTCAGGAGAGCCCAGTAAATGTACAGGATCGGCGCCGTGAAGAGGATGGAATCGAGCCGGTCGAGAAATCCGCCGTGCCCGGGGATGAGCGTGCCTGAGTCCTTGATCCCGGCCGAGCGCTTCCAGACCGATTCCGCCAGGTCGCCGACCACTCCGGCGAGTGCGAGAAGCAGCGCTGCCGCCATCGCGTGCGGCAACGGGAACTCCGGAAAGAACGTGTAGTGCACGGCAGCCGCCGTGATCATCGCGGTGACGAGGCCGCCGACGAGACCTTCGACCGTCTTCTTCGGGCTCACGCGCGGCGACATCTTCGTCTTGCCGAAGTTCCGTCCTACGTAATACGCGCCGGCATCGTTGAGCCAGACGACCAGGAGAAGGAAGAAGACCAGATCGCCGCCGTGAGGCTCGAAGTCGAGCCGGAGTCGCATCGACGCGCCGACCGTGAGCCCGACGTAGAGCACGCCGAACGCGGACACGGCGCAGGCCGGCAACGCGTCCGCGAGCTCGATCGAGGAGAGCGAATAGACCGCGGGAATCACCAGCAGCACCAGGAAGATCGCCACCAGCACGGCATTCGCCGGGAGCAGGAACGACGCTACCAGCACGACGCCGAGGCTCATCGGCGCCCAGCGGAGGATCGGGTATCCCTTCGCCTTGCCAAGGGCGAGGAACTCCCAGAGAGCCAGGATTCCGGCGATGGCGATCGTAGCCACCATCGCGAGCGGGACCCAGCCGATGAACCAGATCAGCAGGGGCGCCGCGGCGAGGCTCGTGAGCTCGCGCGTGAAGCGGCGGGGAGTAGGAAGGGCGGTGTCGCTCATCGCGGCGTCGCGCCCTTACTCTTCGAGCGGCATCTCGCCCGCCTCGACGAACATTTCGGCATCGTTCTCGTCGATGCCGCCGTAGCGGCGCTCGCGTCCCTGAAAATCGAGGATCGCCTCGTACAGGTTGCAGCGCCGGAAATCGGGCCAGAGCGTCTTCGTCACGTGAATCTCGGCGTAGGCGACCTGCCAGAGCAGGAAGTTCGAGATCCGGAGCTCGCCGCTCGTTCGGATGAGCAGGTCGGGGTCGGGAGTGTTTGCCGTGTAAAGGTGGCTCGAGAAGAAGTCCTCGTCGACCCGAAAGTCGTGGAGACCTTTCTCGCGCAAGAGATCATTGATGCGGTTGACGGTGTCGACGATCTCCGCGCGGCCACCGTAGTTCAGCGCGATCTGGAAGATCAGCCCGGTGTTCTGCGCGGTCTGCTCACGCGCCCATGCGAGCTCGCGTTGCACCGACGTGTCGAGCCCCTCCAGTCGCCCGATGGGGACGAAGCGGATGTTGTTCTCCCGGAGCGTGCCGATTTCGCGCCGGATGTACTCCTTGAGGAGCATCATCAAAGTCGCGACTTCGTACCGGGGTCGCTTCCAGTTCTCGACCGAGAAGGCGTAAAGGGTGACGACCTGGATCTCCAGGCGCGCGCACGTTTCGACGATCTCGCGCACCGAGGCGATTCCTGCGCGGTGGCCTTCGACGCGGAGCAGGTTGCGAGCCTTGGCCCACCGCCCGTTGCCGTCCATGATCACGGCGACGTGACGCGGGAGCTTGCCCAGGTCGATCCGCTGGAGGAGACCCTCTTCGGCCGATCCAGGCTCGGCAAGCTTGCTGATGTCGATCATCGGGCCGCGTCGAATCTTAGTACAGATCCCGGGAAATTGGTCGCGGTCGGGGATGGGCGCGGGCGTCGTGGGTGCTCACCAGCACGGCGGACGAGCTGCCGTTCGTGGCGCAGGCACTCCTGTCTGCGCGTCGCCGGAGACGATCGTTCGGTTCGGCATCTGCCGAACGCCATGCAGCGC
>JBPPMG010000332.1:0-2963 GCA_051305935.1 Thermoanaerobaculia bacterium | reverse complement strand
TTGTAGCCGCGCACATATTGAATGAGGCCGAAAACCATGCCCAGCCCGGCCGCGCCGAACCCGAGGTGCCAGTCGACGCGCTCCCCGAGCCATCCGCAGATGATGGGCGCGGCGAACGCGCCGATGTTGATTCCCATGTAGAAGATCGAGAACCCGGCGTCGCGCCGCTCGTCCTCGGTCGCGTACAACTGGCCGACGACGGAGCTGATATTTGGTTTGAGGAGCCCGGTGCCGAGAACGATGAGGACGAGGCCAATGAGGAAGGTTCCCTGGAGCGGGACGGCCATACAGAAGTGGCCGGCGGCGATGATGATGCCGCCCCAGAGGATGGCGCGGCGCTGGCCGAGCAGGCGATCGGCGAGCCATCCGCCGGGAAGCCCGAGCAGATAGACCGACGATGTGTAGAGAGCGTAGATGGCTCCGGCCTTCGCGGCGTCGTAGGCCAGACCTCCCGCCGAGACGGCGGCCGTCATGTAGAGAATGAGGAGGGCGCGCATCCCGTAGAAGCTGAACCGCTCCCACATCTCGGTGAAAAAGAGAGTGGCCAGGCCGCGAGGATGGCCGAAAAATGCCGCGTCGTGAGGTGAGGAAGTTCCCTCTGAGCTCGCCATCGTCCCGCATCATACGACGAGGACGCTCATATGCGAGACGTCTCGGCCAGGTCTCGAGAAGGGCTTCGCGGAGCAGGAGGTCGTCCGCGAGCGAGGTCGTGACCGCGATCTCGCCGATGAGACACCCCTCAGGCTCAACCGTTATGATTGATTCATGACCGACAAATCGGGCTCGTGGACTGCCGGCGATAAGACCGTCGCCCGCGATCCGCGCACCCCCCTTCCCTCGTACGAGCGCTTCTCTCCCGGTGACGTTCTCGACGAGCGATACCGGATCGTCGCGCTCCTCGGCAAAGGGGGGATGGGAGAGGTCTACCGCGCCGACGATCTCAAGCTCGGTCAGCCGGTCGCGCTCAAGTTCCTTCCGCACGATGTCTTCCACCCGGCCGCGCTCGAGAGGCTCTACTCCGAGGTGCGACTCGGCCGCAGGATCTCCCATCCGAACGTCTGCCGCCTGTACGACATCGGCGAGTGGAAGGGCAATCACTTCGTGACGATGGAGTACATCGACGGCGAGGATCTCGCGTCGCTGCTTCGCCGGATCGGGGAGCTTCCGCGCGGAAAGGCCGTCGAGCTTGCGCAGAACATCTGCGCGGGGCTCGCTGCAGCGCACGGGATCGGCGTCGTCCATCGCGACCTCAAGCCGGCAAACATCATGATCGACGGGCGTGGGCACGCGATCATCACCGACTTTGGCCTCGCCGCTCTCGCCGAGGAGCTGGAAGGGCGGAGCGAGACCGCGGGAACGCCCGAGTACATGGCGCCGGAACAGCTCCACGGCGGCGAAGTCACGCACAAGTCCGATCTCTACGCGCTCGGTCTCATCCTGTACGAGATGTTCACCGGGCGCCGCAGGTACGAAGGACGGTCGGTCGCCGAGATCCGGCAGCTCCATGAGAGCGACGATCCGAGCTCGATCTCGCGGGAGACGAAGTCGATCGATCCGGTGATCCAGCAGGTCGTCCTCCGTTGCCTCGAGCACGATCCGGGCGAGCGCCCTCGTTCGATCCACTCCGTGATCGCGGCGCTCCCTGGCGCCGACCCTCTGCAGGCCGCACTCGACGCCGGCGAAACGCCTTCACCCGCGATGGTGGCCGCCGCCGGCAGAAGCGGAGAGCTCCCCGTTCGGTCCGTCGCCGCGCTGGTGCTCGCTGGGATTCTCATACTCGTCGCGGCGGTATGGCTCAAGCAGCGGACGGAACTCTACGGCGTCCGGCCTTTGCCGAATCATCCCCGCGTCCTCGAAGCGGAAGCTCGAGAAGTCCTCGAGCTCACCGGGTTCGACGCTCCCCGCCGCGACAGCAGCTTCTACCTCGGACTCGACCAGCGGTCTTCGTCAGCCCGCCCGGACTTCGACACGACGAGTATTCACCCCTCGCCGATGGTTTTCCATTACCGGCAGAGCCCGGAAGTTCTCGTTCCGCTGCGGGGGCATTTCGGCGACCATCGCATCCTGCCGTACGATCCTCCTCACACCTTGCCGGGCATGGCGCGCGTCATCCTCTCCCCGGAGGGGTACCTCAGCAGCCTGTTGATCGTTCCCCGCTCTGAGGACCTGCAGTCAGCGCAAGAGCCGCGATGGGATCTGATGTTCGAAAAAGCCGGCCTCGATCTCGGCGCCGCGACAGTCGTAGAACCGGACGTGCCGGCGCCGGTGGGTTCGGACCAGCGGATCTCGTGGATGGCGCCATACACCGAAATGCCGGACCGGACGGCCCGTGTCGACGCGGCAGTTCTCGGAGGGCAGATCGTCTGGTTCGATGTAGTTCCTCCATGGCGGCAGGGATGGAGCGGCGATCGGCTCACCACCGCAAACGTCGTTTCAAATCCCGCGGACGTGATCGTCACGGGGCTCATCATCGCGGCGCTCCTCGGCGGACTCTGGGTCGCGCGACGCAATCTGCGCCGCGGACGGGGCGACCGGCGCGGTGCGATGCGCCTATGGATCGCGGTTTTTCTCGCTCTCTCGGCGGCGTCTCTCCTTCGAGCGGACCTGGTCGGCGGTCTGCCGCACGTCTGGGACATCATCACCGAGCGGATCGGGCTCGCCGGGTTCCGAGCAGCGACCATCGCCATCCTTTACCTCGCCATCGAGCCGTACCTCAGGCGGCGCTGGCCGACACTCCTCGTGTCCTGGAGTCGGTTGCTGGCCGGGGGGTGGAGAGATCCGCTGGTCGGGCAACACGTACTCCTCGGTGTGCTCGGGGGAATCGTCGTCTCCGTTCTCCAGGCGCTGCCGGACTTCCTCGCAACCAGTGGGGTGAGCCCCGGCTCTTTTCAATCGGCTCTGACGTCGGGGCGGCAGGCGCTCGCCGCTGCCATCCACCTTGCCACGTCCGGAGTCCTTCCCCC
>JBPPMG010000317.1:0-2073 GCA_051305935.1 Thermoanaerobaculia bacterium | reverse complement strand
CCTGCGGCGCTTCGCGCCGTCGCGAAAGCTTCGCTTTCGCACTCCACATTGCGGGACAATCTCTCCCCATGAAACGCACACGCCGTGATTTCGCGAAACTCGCCGCGACAGCGATCGCGGCGGCGCCGCTCATCGTCTCCGACGCGACGGCGCAGACTGCGCCCTCCGCGCCCGCACCCGCACCTCCTCCGCCCGGCTCCGACGCGCTCCGCCAGTCGGAAGCGCAAACCGCGCTGCTCCGCGCGCGCTACGGAAAGCACCTGACCGCCGAAGACACACGAACGATCGAGAAGGACCTCGACGGCACCGCCGGCTACATGAAGTCGATGCACGCGGTCGCGCTCACCAACGCCGACGAGCCCGACAGCATCTTCTTCGCCGAAGGAGGCCCGCGATGAGCGTGAGCCCCTTTGCGACGCTCGCCGAGCTCGGCGAGGCGCTCCGGAAGCGGGAGATCTCCTCGCTGGAGCTGACCCGCTTCTACCTCGATCGCCTCGAGAAGCACGGGGACGCGCTGGGCGCGGTCGTCACGGTGACGCGCGAGCGCGCCGAGTCGGAAGCTCGACGCGCCGACGCGGAGATCGCGAAGGGCAAGTGGCGCGGGCCGCTGCACGGCATTCCCTACGGCGTGAAGGATCTCCTCGCGACGAAGGGCATCCCGACGACGAGCGCCGGGGGCCAGAGCTTCGGAGTTCTGAATTCTACGAGTGGCAGATTGCGCAGCTGGAGCTTCCGAAACAGAAATCTGAGAGCCCGGCACGCTTGGCCCTCCCGAAACAGAAATCAGAAGCTCCGGCCCCTTCTACTCTGCGCTCCACCGGTCTCGGCCCCCTAACTGCCACAAATCCGATGGTAAACCCCAGGCCCCCCGCTTTGATCGTAGGCCTTCCCGCGCCAGCTATGCTTCGTCCTCAGTGTCGACATAGAAAACAACACCAGTTTCACGGCCTTCTCGTCCCGGCTTCAACAGATGGATCTCCTCGGCGACAACATCCGGAGGGAAATCCTTCGTGTTGCGTATCTCGTCAGCGAAAGTCGAAGATTCCACAAGCAACTTGACGGCTAACCCTCCGGCCGACTCGGCGTCCGAAGCATCAACACACTTCCAAGCATAGGCACCGCCGATACGGTCGGAGCCATCCTCGTCAGGAATGAGTAAATTTCGCGCGTGAATCAGCACTGCATAGCGGTGCACGGGCTCTGCGCGCGATTTTGATTTCCACAACAACATGCACCCTTTCAGAGGCCAGCGTCACTAGCTGCAACCGGCGTCACATCCTTCATCCCTTTTGGGGTCGGAGACTTCCTCCTTCTTCGGGACAGGAGTTAGGCCGGTTACCTCACCCCAGACTTCTGCTTTCTCCTTCTCGGACAACTGCGAAAACGATTTGCCATAGGTCTCTTGGGCCACGGTCTCCGCCTGCGCACGGACGCCGGCCATTTGTTCGTCGTTATCCGGATTCACGGCTTGAGCATCCGAAACCCAGCCGACGACCGGGACGAAGCCTAGCGCCAACATCCCTAACTCATAGCCGACCTGTCCACCGGTTGCCCGCTTCGGTTGGTAGTGCGGTAGTCGTTCGCCAGGACCCGCATGCGCCGCGTGGTGAAGGACATCGTCGCCATCGAATGCTTCTTTGACGATGCCCTTCGCCTCACGCGACGCACCGCGACCAGTGACCTTCACGCCGTGTTGCGCGCCGTTTTCAGCGACTCGCACGGCGACATCGCGAGTTACGCGACGGTAGGCTCCAGAAACCATCTTCACGAAGTACTTAATCGCGCTCTCGCCCCTGCGTCCATCAGCATCGAGGTTGTTGACTGGGTTGTTCCGTGCGTATGCATAGAGATTCCAACTCTGCGCTTGCGACTGATCCCAGTCGCTTCCCGGATCAACGCTGAGGAACCTACCCAGATTGGGGTTGTAGTACCGGGCATGCAGGTAATCGAGAGCGTTGGCGCCGTTCCCGAGATTGTCGCGCTCATGGCCCGTGAACTTGTGCCGCTCGCCATCGAGCTCACCGTCAGGGATTTCGCCGCCAAATGGGAGGTACGCGTTCATCGCGACCAGGT
>JBPPMG010000304.1:0-3268 GCA_051305935.1 Thermoanaerobaculia bacterium | reverse complement strand
TCGGTCTCCTTCCAGGCCACGATTCCCCCTCGACTCATCGTCGAGGTGCCGTGTAACCCATCCGCCCGGTTTCTTTGTTACCTATCCGCCCGGTTCATACCCTTTGGCCTCTGGCCTCTGGCCTCTGGCCTGCTTCTCGCCTCTTCGCCTACAGCTTTTTGTAATTCGGCCCTCCGCCCCCCTCGGGCGGAACCCAGGTAATCACCTGGTAAGGATCGACGATGTCGCAGGTCTTGCAGTGGAAACAGTTCGTGAAGTTCAGGAACGGCACTTTCCCTCGTCCGTCCTCGGTGGGGCGCGGCTCGTAGACGTTCGCCGGGCAGAAATGTAGGCAGGGGTTTCCGTACTCCTCGGTGCACTTTGTGATGCAGACCTCGGTGTCGCTGATCAGCAGGTGCGCCGGCTGGTTCTCCTCGTGTACGACTCCGCCGTAGTAGACGTCGGTGACCTTGTCGAACGTCAGCTTGCCGTCGAACTTCACCTTCTCGGGCGGATGCGGGTGGTCGTTCATGAAGTAACGCTTGATCCGCTCCATCCGCTCGTGTCCCGCCTTCGCATCGAGACGATTGGCGACGCCGAAGCCGCGGCCTCCCGTGACCATCGAGAGCCCCGCGTTGATCATGCCGGCAAAGAGGCCGTGCTCGAAGCCCTGGTGGAAGTTGCGATCCTTCCAGAGCTCCGTCTTCGCCCACGACGCCTCGAACTTCCGTTCGTACACGGCGAGTTTCGCATCGGAGAAGTCGCTGGCGACGAGCGCCTCGAATGCGGCCTCGGCCGCGAGCATTCCCGACTTCATCGCCAGGTGAACGCCTTTGAGTCGCGCGCCGTTGAGGTAGCTCGCCGAGTCGCCGATGATCATGAAGCCGTCGCCCCACATCTTCGGCATCGAGAAGTAGCCCCCCTCGGGGATCGCCTTCGCGCCCGCGGCGACGAGCTTGCCGCCTTCGAGAATCGCGCGGATCGACGGGTGCGTCTTGAGGCGCTGCAACTCGTTGTGCGAGTCCATCGTCGGGTTGCGGGAGTCGAGTCCGACGACGAGTCCGAGGTCGACGAGGTTGTCTTTCATCCCGTAGATGAACGCGCCGCCGAACGTGTCGGTGTCGAGCGGCCAGCCCATCGTGTGGATGACGTGCCCGGGTTTCATCCGCCCTTCGGGCACCTCCCAGATCTCCTTCACGCCGAGCGCGTAGACCTGCGGGTTCTTTCCCTTCCCGAGGTCGAACATCTCGTGCAACTGCTTGGTGAGCGTGCCGCGCGGCCCTTCGGCGAGGATCACGATCTTCGAGCGGATGTCGATCCCAGGCTCGAAGTTGCCCTTCGCCTCGCCGTTCTTGTCGATTCCCTTGTCGGCAGTGCGGACACCGACGACCTTGCCGTCTTCGACGAGGACGCGGGCTGCCGGGAACTCGGGGAAGATGTTCATCTCCGGCGCTTCCGCGACGAACGGCTCCATCCAGCGGACGAGCTCGGAGAGTGAGATGACGAAGTTGCCGTGGTTCTGCAACGGCGGGGGCATGATCGGCGCCTTGATCTTCCCCGACTCGGTGAGCAGCCACATCTCGTCGCCGCCGACCGGGACGGCGGGACAGTCCTTCTTGCGCCAGTCGGGGATCAGCTCGTCGAGCGCGCGCGGATCCATAACCGCGCCGGAGATGCCGTGCGCACCGATCTCCTTGCCCTTCTCGAGCACCGCAATCGAGAGCCCTTCGAGTTTCGTGCCCTTTCCTGATTCGTTGTGGTCATGGATGAGGCGCGCGAGATGAAGCGCGGCGGCGAGCCCGCCGGGGCCTCCGCCGACGATGACGACATCCATGTCGAGAGTCTCGCGTTCGATTCCGGGCAGTTCGGCCATCGGGTTGCTCCTGGTCGTGGTCGGGTTAGGGCGCGTCGCCGAGTCGTGGGCCCCGGCGCGCGAAGGCGCGGGCCCGCGGCCGGCTGACTCGAAGGGCATTGTATCGAATGCCGTCTTCCAGCGCCGCTACGCGGCGCGGCCCATCCTCACATCGTGTTCCCCCGGTCTTCGACCGGGGGCTAAGCTCGGCCGTCGCTACGCGACGCTCACGGGTTCGTCCGACGCGACGTGCGCGGTTGCGCCGCGGAGGCGTGTCCGACGCGACGCGCGCGGTTGTGCCGCAGAGCCGCGATTGAACGCGACGCACGCGGTTGTGCCGCGGAGCCTCGTCCGAACGCGACGCACCGCTGCCTCGCCGCGGAGCGGCGACGGAGCTTAGCCCCCGGTGGCCGACCGGCTTCATGGTCGGCCACCGGGGGTCACGAGCCCGTATGAAATCAGCGCCGCGTAGCGGCGCAGGACGAATCGGCGTCCGACGGCGTCATGCGAGGTGCTTCTCGAAGAACTCGATCGTCCGCTTCCACGCGAGCGCCGCCGCTTCCGCGTCATACCGATTCGGCGACGTGTCGTTGTGGAACGCGTGGTTCTTGCCGTCGTACATGTGGCTGTCGAAGCGAACGCCCGCTGCCTCGAGCGCGGCCTCGTACTCCGCGATCCCGCCGTTGATCCGCTCGTCGAGGCCCGCGTAGTGAAACTGGATGGCGGCCTTGATCTTCGATGCGTCCGCGACCGCGGCCTGACGCCCGTAGAACGCGACCGCGGCACCGAGGTCCGGACAGCGTACGGCGAGCTGGTTCGCCATCGCGCCGCCCCAGCAGAAGCCGACGCATCCGACTTTGCCGGTCGAGCCCGGATGTGACTTCGCGAACGTGGCCGCCGCGACGAAGTCACCTGCCGTCGTTTCGGAGTCGAGCTTGCCGATCTTCTCGCGAGCTTCGTCCTGGTCCGCGGGCGTGCCGCCGAACGGCGAGAGCGCGTCGGGCGCGATCGCCTGGAAGCCTGCGATTGCCACCCGGCGCGCGACGTCCTCGATGTGCGCGTTGAGGCCGCGGTTCTCGTGGATCACGATCACGGTCGCGCGCTTCCGCTCGCCGACCGGCGCAGCGAAGTACGCCTTCATCTCTCCCGACGAACCCTTGTAGGTGATTCTCGATGCGCGGATCCTCACATCATCCTCGGCGACGCGAACCGCCTTCGTGTAGTCGTTCTCGAGGCTCTGGAGCAGCGCCATCGCGGCAGGCATGCCGCCCGCGACCATTGCCAGACGCTGCATGAACTCGCGTCGCGTCGATCCGCCGTGAGTGAACTCGTCGTACAGGTCGATGATCTGCTGGTCCATCGCATCCGCCTTTCGTTCGATTGGAGGCCAATTCTCGGGAAGCCGAGAGTCTACAACGCGAGCGGGTGCTGATGTGG
>JBPPMG010000301.1:0-2317 GCA_051305935.1 Thermoanaerobaculia bacterium | reverse complement strand
CCTGATAGCGGCCGCCGAGGTGCTTCGAGAGGAACTCTTCGATGCGCGCGAACATGGCGAGCCGGTTCTCGCGGCCGGCGAACCCGTGCCCTTCATCCGGCGCGACGAGGTACTCGGTCGGCCGGCCGAGATCACGGAGCGCGATCACGATCTGATCCGCCTCCGCTTTCTTCACCCGGGGGTCGTTCGCTCCCTGGATGACGAGCAGCGGCGCTTTGATCTCCGCTGCGCGGAAGAGCGGCGACTGCGCCTCGAGGCGTGCCTTCTCCTCCGGGATCTCCGGGTCGCCCATGCGCATCGTGAAGATCTTGCGGATCGGCCCCCAGTACGCCGGGATCGAGTTCAGAAGCGTGATGAGGTTCGAGGGGCCGACGATATCGACGCCCGCGGCGTACAGATCGGGAGTGAACGTCAGGCCGGCAAGCGTCGCGTAGCCGCCGTAGGAACCGCCCATGATGCCGACGCGCTTCGGATCGGCGATCCCCTGCTCGACGAGCCAACGGACGCCGTCCGTGATGTCGTGCTGCATCGCGCCGGTGCCCCACTCGTCGTTCCCCGCATTCAGGTGTGACTTGCCGTATCCCGTGGAGCCGCGGAAGTTGATCTGCATGACCGCATAGCCGCGGTTTGCGAGGAACTGCGCGAACGAGTTGTATCCCCAGACATCGCGCGCCCACGGCCCTCCGTGCGGCAGGATGACCACCGGAAGGTTCTTCGCGTCGACGCCCTTTGGCACCGTCAGGTACGCCGGGATCTCGCGCCCGTCGCGCGCCCGGTAGCGCACCGGCTGCATCGGCGCCAGGCTCTCCGAGGGGAGCTCGGGGCGCGAATCGTAGAGCTTCTCGAGCGCCCCGGAGCTCGTGTCGTAAAGGTAGACCGATCCCGGATTGACGTCTCGGCTGACCGAGACCGTCAGGAGGCGCTCATCTTCGGTGGACGAGCTGAACCCGAGCTCGCCGTCCGGCAGCTTCGAGCGAAGGTCGGCGAGAACCCGTGCGAACTCGTCATCGCGGGGATAGATGCGCACGCGATCTCCGATGTACGCGGTTCCGATCAGTTCCTCGGTCCGATCCGAGAAGATCGGCTGGCCGAAATCGACCTGATTCTCCGGGTCGCCCTCGACGAGGGTCGTCGCGCCGCTCTCGAGATCGAGCAACATCAGGCGCGAGAAATTCACGTCCGCGCCCTTGTCGCTGATGATGTAGACCTCGCGGGCGTTCTTGTGGAACCGGATCGGCTGGCACGTCTCTTCGAACGAGCACGAATAGAGCACGCGCCCGAGCGCGCCGTCCTCGACACGGACCATCTCGGAACCGCCGTCGGGCGTCTGGCGCCACGCGAGACCGACATGGCCGTTCAGGTCGGCGACCCACGCCGCGACGTTCTGCTCGTTCCGGATGATCATCTGATGCGCGCCCGTCCGGATGTCGAGCCGGTGAACGTCGTGGAGCGCCGCATCGCGATCGTTGAGTCCGACCAGGATCTCGTTCGGCGTCCCTTCGGGGACCGCGTAGATCATCGCGCGGACGTTCTCGAACGGCGTCAGATTCCGGGAGGGAGGAACCCCCGTCGCCGAGTCGGCCGGCGCCGCCGGATCGACGGCGTACACGTGGTAGTTCTCGTTTCCTCCCTTGTCCTGCACGTACAGGATGAAGGAACCGTCCTCGGACCAGAAGTACGCCGGGACGGGGAGGGCCGTGTCGGCCGTGATCGGGCGCGCCGCCTCGAACGGCTCGTTCACCCCCTTGACCCAGATGTTCATCACGTCGTTGTAGGGCTTCCGGAACGAGATGAAGCGCCCGTCGGGGGAGATCTGCGCGCTCGCGATCTTCGGATCGTCGAAGAAGAGCGTGCGATCGATTAGCGGCGGCAGGCGATCGAGATAGCTCGATGAGGACGCCGTGGCGGGCGCGGCCGGGGGCGGCGGCGCCGTCGCGCACGACAGAGAGAACAGAATCATCACTGCGGCGAGCGGGGAAAGAAAGCGGGACATGGATCCTCCTTCAGGTTGGCGCGCCGGGCGCCGGCGGACCGACTCACACGCGCCGGGCGTGAATGGACGGCAGTTGGGGAGCGTGGGTAAAGGGCGCATGATCCGGCCCGGTGATGGCGTGATTATAGGCGAAGCGTTTGAGTCTCGAATACCTGAGGGTCTGGAATATCAACTCTTGCAGGAGGCCGAAAAGTTGGCTTTCCGGACCTGATACGCAACTTTCGCATTCCGCGGAACCGCCGCTCCCCTCGGGGCGGCGGTGCGGGCGGGGGAAAGCGCCGAAGGCGCGACTGGCGGATAGCCGGAGGTGAAGGCCGCGAAGCG
>JBPPMG010000201.1:0-2758 GCA_051305935.1 Thermoanaerobaculia bacterium | reverse complement strand
CGGGCTCGGGAAGGGAATCATCTGGGCGAGCGTTCGGGACCAGTTCGGCCGACTCTGGTTTGGCACCCAGTACGGCGGGGCGAGCATGCTCGAAGGGAAGCGCTTCCGCTCGTTCAGCACGAAGGAAGGGCTCGGCGGCGAGTACGTCTATGCGATGCTCGCCGACTCGAAGGGAAACCTCTGGTTCGGGCACCGCGGCGCTGGAGTTACCCGCTGCGCCGCCGACCGCGTCAAAGGAGTCAAGGACTGCCGGCGCTACACGAAGGCCGAGGGCCTTGCGCACGACGAGGTGCGCGCAATCGTCGAGTCGCGCGACGGGGCGGTCTTCTTCGGAACGCGTGGCGGCGGAATCTCGAAGTGGGACGGGACGCGGATCACGACCTACACGACCGCAAACGGGCTCGCCGAGAACGACATCTACGCGATGCTCGTCAACGTCCGCGGCGACCTGGTGATCGGCACGCTCAACAACGGAGTCAGCATCTGCACGCCCGACTTCTCCTCGTGCCGCACCTTCAACATGGCCAACGGGCTCCCGGACAATGCCGTCCTCACGATCTACGAAGGCCGAGACCACGCCTTGTGGGTCGGCTTCCAGAGCGGGCTCACGCGCATCGCAAGCGACCGGATGGCGAGCTATGCACTCGGGAGCGGCCTCCCCAACAAGGTCGTCTACGCGCTTCAGCCCGACGACGACGGCTCAGTCTGGATCGGAACGCTCGGCGGGCTGGTGCGCGTGCGCAGCAGCACGGATCCCGGCTCGCCCACGAAGTTCGACACGTGGACGGAGAACCTCCCGGGCAAGCAGGTCTGGGACATCCATCGCGACCAGCGGGGGCGGCTCTGGGTCGCAACCGAGGCGGGGCTCTGCCTCTTCGAGGCGTCGCGCGGCTGCATCGACGTGATCGACAAGTCAGATGGGCTTTCGAGCAGCGAGCTCTTCACGCTCGCCGAGACGCGTGACGGCACGCTGCTCGTCACCGGAGCGGAAGGATTGTCGATCGTTCGCTACGCGAGCCCGGGCACCAAGCCGCAGATCCGCAACGTGACGGTCAAGGAAGGTCTCGGAGGGAGCTATGCCTTCGCCGTCGCGGAGGACGGCGAGGGGCGCATCTGGGTCGGCAGCGACCAGGGCCTGACGCGGATCGACGGCGAGCAGGTGCAGCAGTACACGACGAAGGACGGGGTGCCGCTCAACGAGGTGAACGCGATCCATTTCGATCTGACCGGCACGGCGTGGATCGGCACCAACGGCGGCGGCCTCGCCCGTTTCACGCCTCCCCCGCGCGGCTCGAGCGCCCCTCTCCGCTTCACGGTGTTCGGGTCCGACGAAGGCGTTCCCGACGCGGTCGCCGCCATCGAGCCCGACCGGGAGGGCAGGCTCTGGATCGGCGCGACCGACGGCATCTTCCTGTTCGATCCCTCGAAGGCGGGACCATCCGAGTCGATCGTGCTGAAGGTCGACAAGCAGGCCGGGCTCATCGCGAACGAGGTGAACGTGTTCGCCACCGATCGCGACGGAGGGCTCTGGATCGGGACGGCAGGCGGCGCGACCCGTTACGACCCCGCGCTCGCGCAGGACGCGCCAGCGCCGCCCCAAGTGACGATCGAGTCGCTCCGCATTCCCGGCCAGTTCTGGCGCGCGCCCTTCACGCAGATCGTCGAGGGACAGGAGTTCGCCGGATGGCTCGGCGAAGAATCGCTGCGGCTGCCGCCGCGCCTGACGAGCCTCCGCATCGATTTCCGCGGCCTCGCGTTCCGCGAGACGAGCCGGCTCCGTTACCAGGTGAGGCTCGAGGGATTCGACGCCGACTGGTCGGAGCCGACGGCCGAAGCGTTCAAGGAGTACACGAACCTCGACCCGAAGAAATACCGGCTCGCCGTGCGCGCGTCGACGCGGCCTAACGCGTGGGGCGCCCCCACCACTTTCGACTTCGAGATCGCTCCCGCCTGGTGGCAGACCCGTAGCTTCCTCGCCGGCGCAATCGCCGGATTCGCGCTACTGCTCTTCGGCGGCTACCGCGCGCGCGTCTACCAGATCAACCGGCGCAACAGGCAGCTCGAGGACGCGGTCGACGAGCGGACCGAGGACCTGCGCCGTTACGCCCGCGCTCTCGAGGAGCACTCCCGTGCGCTCGACCGCGCGAACGCCCGGATCCGCGAGGCCGATCGCGTCAAGAGCGAGTTCCTCGCGAACATGAGCCACGAGCTCCGCACGCCGCTCAACTCGATCATCGGGTTCTCCGACGTGCTCGTCCCAGCGCTCGAGCCGAAGGTCGGGCTGCGCGAGTTCCGCTTCCTCTCCAACATCCAGACCAGCGGGCGTTACCTCCTGCTGCTCATCAACAATCTCCTGGACCTCTCGAAGATCGAGGCGGGCCGCGCCGAGGTCTTCCCCGAGCGGATCAACGTCGCCGACTTCGTAGAAAGCACCTGCGAGATCGTGCAGGGCTACTCGAAGGATCGCGAGATCGAGGTCGTAGCGCGCGTCACCGACGACCTCCCCGAGGTGATGGTCGACATCCCGAAGTTCAAGCAGATCCTGCTGAACCTGCTCTCGAACGCGGTCAAGTTCTCGAAGTCGGGAGACGTCGTCGAAGTGTCGGTGTCGACGCTGCCGGCCTCGCGGTCGCTCCTCCGCGTCGATTCGTTCGAGCTCGCGGTCTCCGACCAGGGGCCCGGCATCCGCGACGAAGACCGCGAGCTGATCTTCGAGGAGTTCCGCCAGGTCGGCGGCGGCGCCGCACACCCGGGCGGC
>JBPPMG010000242.1:0-3225 GCA_051305935.1 Thermoanaerobaculia bacterium | reverse complement strand
GCTGAGGCGATCACGGGGCAGCCGGCCGCCATCGCTTCGGCGACCGGAAGGCCGAAGCCCTCGAGAAAACTGGGGAGGATGAGGGCGACTGCACCGGCGAGCAGGGAGGGGAGCTCCTCGGCGGGGACGAAACCGGCGATGCGAACCTGAGGCTCGCCGCGAAGTGCCTCGGGCGGCGCTCCCGCGAGCACGAGGTCGCAGTCGGGCAGCGAGGGCGCCACCTTGCGCCAGGCGGCGATCAGCCCGGCGAGATTCTTGTGGGGCTTGTCGTTGCCGATCCAGAGAAAGTACCGGCGGGCAGCGGGGGAGGGAACGCTGGCCCCGAAAAAGCGATCTTCGACCCCGTTGTGGACGGAGCGGACCTTCGACGCGGCATCGGGATATGCGCGCGCGATCGTCCGGGCGACGGCTTCGGTCACGGTGATGATGCGAGCCGGTCTGCGGGTGGCGCGGCGGAGCATCCCGCGCGCATAGAGGAGCCGGAGAGGATTCGCGTGGCGCACCTGGAGGTGAATCAGGTCGTGAATCGTCACGACCACCGGGCCGCGGACCAGCGGGATGACGTAGTGAGGCGCGTGGAAGAGGTCGAGTTTCGCGCCGTTGGCGGCTCTGCCGATCGTGCCGAGCTCGCGAATCGAGTAGTGCGGGGCATCGACCTCGACCCGCTCGATCGGCCCTGAAGAAGGAAGGTGGGATTCGATCGAGCGCGGACCGAAGGCGACGAACGTCTCGTCCGGAGCAATCGCCGCCATCGCGCGAAGGAGCTCACGGACGTAGGTGCCGATGCCGAAGTCCGCGATCTTCCGGCAGTCGATTCCGATCCGCACGTTTCAAGAATAGACGAATCAGCGGAAAGCGGCGCGCGCGAGAAGCTCGCTCATGAGATGCGCGCTCCGCTCCCACGAGAACATCGCGGCGCGCGCGAGGCCGGTTGCACGGAGCTCATGACGGAGCGCGTCGCTCTCGAGAGCGCGCCTCATGGCTTGATGAAGCGCGTCGGGATCGGCCGGAGGAACGAGAAGCGCGGCCTCTCCGGTGACCTCGGGAATCGCTCCAGCTCGCGTGGCGACGACGGGCGCTCCGCACGCCATCGCCTCGAGAGGAGGAAGGCCGAACCCCTCATCCCGGGAGGGATAGACGAACAGCGCCGCGCCCCTGTAAAGATCGGCGAGCCGCGAGGTCGGAACGTAGCCGGTGACCACGATCTCGCCGCCTGCTTCGTACTGCTCCAGCGACTTCCTGAGCCGGTCGAGCCCCCAGCCTCTGCCTCCCGCGATCACGAGACGGGGTCGCGGAGCGAGTCGTCTCCACGCCTCGAGCAACTCATCGAGACCCTTGCGCGGCTCCATCGTTCCCGTGAAGAGAACGTAGCCGCCGGGCTGGAGCCCGTCCGGAAGGTCGAGAGGCTCGGAGGAAACGCGGAACTCCGCCCCCACGCCATTTGGAACGACCTCGATTCGGCGAAAGTCGATTCCGAAACCGCGGGCGACCTGCGTGGCCGTGAATCGTGAGACGGCCGCAATCTTCTCCGCGGTGGCGAGGCTTCTTCCGATGAAGAGATTGAAGGAAAGCACGGTGCTCGGCTTGTGGCGAAAAGGGGCCGTGATCGACGTGAGGTCGTGCATGGTGACGACGGCGGGGATGCGGGACCGGAGAGGAATCGTTCCGTGCGGCGCCCAGAGCACGTCGGCTTTCTCTTCTTCGAGGACTCGCGGAAGGGTCGCCTGCTGCCAGATCACGCCGAGGGGAGCGCGGTCGACTCGGACCTCGAGATCGCCGATTCCGGTCGTGTCGGCGATCGGTGCATGGGCGGCGAGCAGCGGCCGCGGATCGAGCCGCGAGGCGATTTCGGCCGTATGAACGCCGATGCCGCTTCGCTCGCCGACCAGGGGACGCCCGTCGATCACGATCCTCATCGGAGGCCTCATCGCGCGACCTTTCGGAAGACGTCGGCGGTCTCGGCTGCTGCTCGCGCCCACGAGAAACGGGAGAGGTTCGCTTCCCCTCTGGCAATCAGCCGCGCGCGTTCGTCCCTGTCTTCGAGCACGATCGAGAGAAGCCTTGCGAGCTCGCCCGGATCGTCGGCGTCGAAATAGAGCGCCGCATCCCCGCCGACCTCGGGCAACGAGGAATTGCGCGCGGCGATGACGGGAGTTCCTTCGGCCATCGCCTCGAGGATCGGAAAGCCGAAACCCTCGTAACGGGACGGGAGGACGAACGCCTCAGCCTTCCGGTAGAGCCACGGAAGCTGGTCGCGATCGACGTAGTCGAGTCTTCGGATGCCATCGCGCCAGCGGCTCTTCGCCATGAGGCGGAGGGTCGGCTCCGACTTCCATCCTGTCTTT
Organism: Thermoanaerobaculia bacterium; assembly: GCA_051305935.1. Lineage (GTDB taxonomy): Bacteria > Acidobacteriota > Thermoanaerobaculia > Gp7-AA8 > Gp7-AA8 > JACPDH01. The sequence goes on along the minus strand of JBPPMG010000242.1, from coordinate 880 downwards.
CCTGCGATCACCAGGTCACCACTCCATCCCCCGTCCCTGAGCCGCTCGAACGCCTCGATCAGGACGTCGAGGTTTTTCCGCGGCTCGATGGTGGATACGAACAGGATGTAGCGGGAGGGAAGCTCGAGGCGCAGTTCCGCGGAGGGACGCGACGGCGGGGGACCCGAGAGAATCGCGTGCGCCTTCCGCGGCTCGACCGGGTAAAGCTCCACCAGATCACGGCGAGTCGCCTCGGAAACGCAAATCACGGCGCTCGACCGGGTCAGTTCGCGCAGCATCTCCCGCTCGAGGTTCGCGAGCGTTTCCTTCTGCAGAAGCTCGGGGTAGCGGCGCCACGTCAGGTCGTGAACGGTGCACACCCGGTTGGTCGCCGCCGCCGAGATGGAGCGGGGAAGGAAGTAATTCGCCGCGAAAAAGACGTCGCAGCGGCGCAGCCAGACGAGCGCGGGATACGCCGCGCGCGCGGCGACCCGCGTGAGCCGGACGACGGGCAGCCCTTTCAGATCGAACGCCTCGATCGGTCGCGAACCTGGAAGGGAGACATTGAGTGGGGGAGATCCGTCCGCGAGAACCGAATTTCCGAAGTAGACCAGATCCAGGTCCTCGAGCCTGGCCAGTTCCTCGAGCAGGAAGAAGAGGTACCATCCCACGCCAGTCAGCGGTTCGTAGAACGGACGCACGTCCACTCCGACCCGGATACGGCCGTTCTTCGGGATCCCCTTCGCCGCGGCGAGGAGGGTCGCGAGGACGCGGAGCACGCCGCGCGTTGAGAGGAGCAGCTCGCGCGCGACCGGGCGGAGTGGCACGAGAGGCGCACCGGCCAGCCGGCGCAACCGGCGTCCGATCCGGCGAATCATCGAGCGCGGATCTTAGCGGATTT
>JBPPMG010000147.1:0-6463 GCA_051305935.1 Thermoanaerobaculia bacterium | reverse complement strand
TAGCAAAAAGAAAGAAAGGGAAAAGCCCTGATGGAAATGTGGAAAACGCGATGAAGCTGCGTTTCCCACATTCCCACAGGGCCGGCGACGAGAGGCCCAGAGACAGAGACGAACAGCAAAGGCGCTGCGGTCTTCGACCGCACAAAATCAACCAGTCCGTGTAACCTATGCGCCCGGTTTCTTTGTTACCTATGCGCCCGGCAGCACCAAGCAAACATGTACTTCGTACCCAGGTGGAGAAACTCCAGGGGGTCGCAAGGTGACGCGCTTCCTCTACTGATTTCAGGTGTTCCGCAGTCCGGGCTGTCGATCCCACGCTTGCTGATCGCCGAGCGTCTGCCTGCTCTGGCCTCTGGCCTTTGGCCTTTAGCCTCCCTCCTCATGCGTCTATCCTTCCCACATGCACTCGCGTGACTACTCCCCTCAGCGCCGAGGCGACGCGGCGGCGTACGACCGCTACCTCCGCGGCATGGACGCGTCGATGAAACAGAAGATCGCGCTGACCGCGGCGCACCTGCTGTCGACGGGACGCGTCGCCGACATGGGAATGGGCTCCGGCACGGGGAGCGAGGCGCTCGCCGCGCTCTACCCCTCGCTCGACGTCGTCGGCGTCGACATCAATCCGACGATGGTCGAGCTCGCTTCGAAGAAGTACGCGCTGCCTAATCTCTCCTTCGTCACGGGCGACATCGCCGCGCGCTGCTTCGACGACGCGTCGCTCGACGGAATCTTCGACTCCTCCGTGCTCCATCACGTGACGACCTTCAACGGCTACGACCACGAAGCCGCCGCGCGGGCACTAGAGGTGCAGGCATGCCAGCTCCGCGACCACGGCGTGCTGATCGTCCGCGACTTCGTCGACCCCGGCGAGGGCGACGTGCTGCTCGACCTTCGCGACGATGACGGTGACGACTCCGACGACCCGTCACGCTGCTCGAGCGCTGCGCTGCTCCGGCGCTTCGCGCGCGAGTTCCGCCAGCTCGCCGCTCCTCCGCTCACGCCGGGCTTCTCCTTCGAGGAAGTGTCCGGAGCTCCCGACTGCCCTGTCCGCCCCGGCTTTCGCCGCTTCGCACTCACGCTGAAGCTCGCCGCGGAGTTCATCCTCCGCAAGGACTACCGCGCCGACTGGTCGACGGAGGTGATGGAGGAGTACACCTATTTCACGCAGTACGAATTCGAGGCGATCTGCGCGCGCCTCGGCCTCCGCCTTCTCGCCTCGGCGCCGATCCGCAACCCGTGGATCGTCCGCAATCGCTTCGAGGGAAAGGTCGAGCTGCGCGACACAGAGGGCCACCCGATCGAGTTCCCTCCGACGAACTACCTCGTCGTCGGAGAGAAAGTGCCCGTGGGCGAGGGAGTGCGATTCGAGGAAGCGGGCACACACGAACCGCTCGGTTTCCTTTCGATGGAGCAGTTCGTGAACACGCGGACCGGTCGTGTGATGGATCTCGTCTGCCGGCCGCACCCTACGATCGACATCATCCCGTGGTTCCGCGTGGACGACGACGTGCAGGTCCTCGCGCGGCGCAGCTATCCGCGGCCGATCCTGCAGTGTGATGCCCGCGGGAGCGCGAGAATCGACGGCGCGCGTCCGATCGACTACGTCACCGAGCCTCTCACGCTGCTGCAGGGCGCCGAGCCGCTCGGCGAGAGCGTCGAGCAGGCGCTCGCCCGCTTCGCCGCGATCGACGCCGCGACGATCCGCGGCATGCGCGCGGGCAGCGTCTACTACCCCTCTCCCGGCGGCATCCGCGAGGAAGTTCGGTCGGTCTTCGTCGAGATCGCCCCGCTCGTCGTGCATCGTCCGCACGCCTCGCTCTCCGGCTTCAGCACGTCGGGCGTGGTCCGCTCCATCGATGCGCAACAGCTCCTTCGCGCGGCGCAGGTTGGCGGCCTTCCCGACGCGCGCCTCGAGATGAATGTCCACGAGCTGTTGCTGCGGCTCGGCATTCCGCACGGCGACTGGATCGGCGAGGCGATCTCGCTTCCTGACGCAAACCCGCCGGCGGCCATCGCGCTCGACGCGCTTCGTCGCCGCGACGCGCGTCGTCTCTTCTCGCGAGCGCCCGCCTCGTCTTCGAGCGGGTTTCTCTCGATCGAGTGCGTGCGGTTTCGCGAGGTCGGCGCATCGGGCGAGACTCTCGTCGAGCGGGCGCTCGAGTTCGTCGTGCCGCGGACGCTCAGCGCGAACAGCGCCGCCGTCGCACTGCTGCGACGCTCGGGCGACGACGTCTTCATCGCCCTCGATGACGATGACCTCCCCGCGGCGCAGTCGTTCAACGGGAACAGCGAGCTGCTCGTCGCGCCCGCGTGGCGGCTCCCGTTCACGGTCGCGTCTCCGCGGGCGATGCACTCGTGGGTGCTCGAGCGACTCGAGGCCGACTACGCTCTTCGCGGCACGACCGTATGGGAGCTCGGAGGGCGCTACCATCCGACGCCCGGCCTAACTCCTGAGGCGGTCTACCCGCTCGCGATCGCGGTGGAGGAGCTTCGAGCGCCACCGCCGAACCTCCACTGGGTGAAGTTACGCGAGCTGGTCGCCGCAGAGGCCGACCTGCTCGACGGCCACCTGCGCGTCGTCGCCTTTCGCGCTGCGCACGCGCTCGGCCTGCTCGGCTGAGCGCTGCGCCCGAATCATTGCGGGCGCAAGTCTCACCGGTCTGTGTGGCGCAGGCAGTCCTGCCTGCGCGCGACGCGAAGCGTCGCCCCCCGAGATTCGCGCCTCGCACCCGGGTGAATGGTCGCCTTCGGCGACGCGCAGGCAGGAGTGCCTGCGCCACATCGGTCGCTCGTCGCATTCCCCATTCCGCATTCCGCATTCCGCGTTTCCCCGGGTATCCTTTCCGCATGAAGATCGTCGCACCTCACCGGGTTCGCCGGACGTACCGTCAGCACCTCGTCGCTCCGCCCGAGAAGGTCTTTCCGCTGCTCTGTCCCGTTCGCGAGAGCGAGTGGGTGCAGGACTGGGACCCGGCACTCGTCGTCAGTTCCTCGGGCGTGGCCGAATCGGACTGCGTCTTTCTCACGTCCGATCGAGGGCGCGATGCCATCTGGGTTGTGACCCGATTCGATCCTTCGTCCTGGACGATCGAGTTCGTCAAGGTCACGCCGGGCGTGACGGTTGGCCACATCACCGTGAAGCTCGCGGCGGAGCCGGGCGGCACGGCTGCCGACGTCACCTACCAGCACACGGCGCTGAGCGACGCGGGCCGCGACTTCGTCGACGGCTTCACCGACGAGTTCTACGAGGCGTTCATGAAGGAGTGGGAGGCGTCGATGAACCACTTCCTGTCGACGGGCCAGGTTCGAAGGGTCGAGGAGTGAGGGAGGCGGACGTCATGGCGCCGTTCCACGAGCTCGGGATCGACTCACCGGTCGGCCCGCTTCTTCTCGTCGCCTCGGAGGACGCGTTGACCAGGATCGACTTCGGTGGAACGAGCGCCGGGCCTGGCGGCAGAAAGCCTGCGCCGATCCTGGCGCTCGCGAAGCGACAGCTCGACGACTACTTTCGCGGGACGCTGCGCGAGTTCACCGTCCCTCTGGCGCCGGAAGGAACCGCGTTTCAGCACGACGTCTGGAGCGCGCTGCTCGCGCTGCCCTACGGAGCCACGACGACCTATGGCGAGATCGCCCGGAGCATCGGCCGCGCGGCGGCGGTGCGCGCCGTCGGCGCCGCGAACGGCGCGAACCCGATCCCGATCATCATCCCGTGTCACCGCGTGATCGGCCGCGACGGCTCGCTCACCGGCTACGGCGGCGGCATCGCGATCAAGCGGTTCCTGCTGGGGCTCGAGGGAGCCCGAGTCCGCGACGTGGGCAGCGAGCGGCAGGCTTCGCTCTTCGGGCGCTGATTGCGCTGGGAAACTCGCCCTCGATCAGCAGTGAACGACGGCGAAGCTCCCCTTGCCTCGGGCCTTCACTTCGTACATCGCATCGTCCGCGCGCTTGAGAAGCTCCTCGACGTTCGGCGGAGGGGCGTTGAAGGACGCGAAACCGATCGTCGCGCCGAAACCCGTTCCAGGATAGTCGGCGGCCAGCACCTGCATCTTTTCGAGGATTCTCGAACCCACCGTGTCGCACGTCGCCTCGCCGGGATGGACGATGGCGACCACGAATTCGTCTCCGCCCATTCGCGCGACGAGATCGATCGCGCGCACGCTTTCCGTCAGCGCAACACCCGTGCGACGGAGAACGTGGTCGCCCTCATCGTGACCGTAGGCGTCGTTGATCTTCTTGAAATTGTCGAGATCCAGGTAAGCGACGGCGATCGCCCCGCCTTCGCGCTGCGAGCGGGTCAACTCCCGAGCGAGTGTCTCGCGAAACGCGCGACCGTTCGCGAGCCCGGTCAGCGCGTCGGTACGGGCGAGGCCGGCTTCGTTCTCGAGCGCGGCGTTGAGCCTGCGGTTCATCTCGTCCAGCTGGTCGCGGTCGCGGCGTAGCAACGCGACGAACACTCCGAGAGCCACGAACGTGGCTACCCGGGTGAACGAGTTCCAATAGATGATCGAGCTCGCGTGCTCGGCCTGCATCAAGGCCACCGAGATCAGCGACGCGCCGGAGGCGAGCGCTGAGAGGACGCCGGGCCAAAGGCCGGCAAGCCAGGCCGCGGCCAGGATCGGGATGTAGTAGAGGAGCGACATGGCGACCGGGCCGGTTGCCATGTCGACGAACCCGACGAGCGCGATGAACGACAGCGTGAACGCGAGCAGGATCGGGGTCGGAACGCGTCGGGTGGAGAGGGCGAGCGGTGCCATGCCGCCTCCCATTCTCTCACCTGCATTCTCCTGCCGCCTTCCTGCCGTTCGGGGGAAATAGAGCGCGCCCTCCTCCCGTTCTCCGGCGCGGCGGTTGACACCTCCGGGCTTCGCCCGTATCGTGCAGCCTCCGCGGGGGTTGCGCCCCGCCGGAAAGCTCCTTGAAGTCTCCGATCCGGGCCGGTAGCTCAGTGGTAGAGCAGTTGGCTTTTAACCAATTGGTCGCAGGTTCGATCCCTGCCCGGCTCACCAGAGAGGCCGAATCGAGAATGAAGAATTGAGAATTGAGAGATGGTCGGTCCACCCGCTTTTCATCTCTCAAGTCTCAATTCTCCAATTCTCAATTCCTCTCTACGTCCCCATCGTCTAGTGGCCTAGGACACCGCCCTTTCACGGCGGCGACACGGGTTCGAATCCCGTTGGGGACGCCACTTCCTCCCTTTCCTTTCAGCAACTTGCCTCCGCTTCGGTTCCGGATGTTCCACCATGTTCCACGCGCTCAGGAGCGGAGCGAGGATCCGGTCGAATACCGCGACCGTTTCGCGGAGCTTCTCGTCGGAGATCTTCGTGTAGATCTGGTTCACGTTTCGCCCCTGGCGGAGCGTCGATTCTCCGCCCAGGCTGTGCCCCATAAGAAGGTCACGGAACTCGATCGGCACGCCTTCCTCTGCGAGCCAGGTGTTGCCCGTGACGCGGAGATCGTGAAGGGTGAACGGCGCGATTCCCGCGGCCTTTGCCCAGCGCTTCAGCCCGTCGTCGATCCAACTAACGTGTCCTGTCGCGGACTCCGCGCTCTCCCAGGCAAACGTCCCGGCGCGTGCGGGAAGCATCGCGAGCACGACCTCTGCGAGAGGCACGTCGAGTGCGCGCTTGTCCCGGCGCCGGCCCTTCATAAACTCCTTCGGGATCCGGAGGCGCTTCTCCTTCCGGTCAATCCACTCCCAGCGGAGGCCGACCAGATTCGCGCGGCGGAGCATCGTTGTGAGGCCGACGACGAGCACCTGGACGTTTCGGTCATGGTTGAACCAGCGCGTCTCGAGGAGCTTCATCACCTCGTCGCGTGACAGAGCGCGGCGCATCGACTCTTCCCCGTCCATCACCGGGAACTTCGTGAAGCAGACGGAGCGGATTCCCGTCTCCCTGGGGAAGTCGATCGCGAAGCGGCAGAGCTGCCGAAGGAACTGCAGCTCCCCGAGGATCGTGCGGGCGCGAACCGGCCGGCCTTCCCCTTTGCCTCTGCTCTTTCCGCACTTCTCTTGCATCCGCGTGTTCCGGTAGTCGATGGCGGTTCCGTTGTCGATCTCGGCGAGGTTGCAGTCGGCGCCGAGGATGCGGATCAGGTGCTTCTGGTCGACGCCCCATCGCGCGATCGTCGCCGGTGTGGAGAGGTTCGGGTTCTTCTCGATCATCAGCGCGTAGACCTCGGCGAGCGTTGCCTTCAGCTTCGCGGTCCTGGTCGTGCCGGGGAGCGCTTCTCCCCGCTCCGCCTCCTTCGAGGCCCACTGCCAGGCGATCGCCTCGGCCTGGGGGCTTGGCTTCGTCGGCACGATCGTGAGGCCGCGGTCGAACCAGACGTGGTCGGGAACGCGGAGCTTCCGGTCGGCGTCGGTCACGGTGTCGCGAAAGCGGGCTTCGTAGTAGCCGCGTTTCGCGTGCCAGCGGATTCTGAAAGTCATCGTCATGCGTTGTCCGTCCCTGTTCGGATTTCC
>JBPPMG010000146.1:0-11525 GCA_051305935.1 Thermoanaerobaculia bacterium | reverse complement strand
TAGCAAAAAGAAAGAAAGGGAAAAGCCCTGATGGAAATGTGGAAAACGCGATGAAGCTGCGTTTCCCACATTCCCACAGGGCCGGCGACGAGAGGCCCAGAGACAGAGACGAACAGCAAAGGCGCTGCGGTGTTCGCCCGCACAAAATAAACCAGTCCGTGTAACCTATGCGCCCGGTTTCTTTGTTACCTATGCGCCCGGCAGCACCCAGCGATTCGTGTGGTGCAGAAGGTGCAGCTCGTCGGCTTGGTTTTCGAAACGAAGCCTTCAGCGGACCCGCCCTACACTGCGATCACACGTGGCGAGCGACCGCGAGTGCTGCCTGCTCTTCGATATGGCGTTCGCGACGCACCCGGGCCTAACGCAATTCGCCGCCTGCTTTGGCCTTTGACCTTTGGCCTCTGGCCTGCCGTTCGGCCTGCCTTACGGATGCGCTGACTTTGCGAAGATCGCGTCGAGCATCTCGTTCGGGCGATAGATGCGCGTGTCGCCGAACTCGCTCGAGCGGCGGGTCTTCATCGTGAAGAGAGCGCGTTGCGTGATGTACTCGAAGTTCGCGCGGTAGTCGTCGGAGCGCCGCTGCTCGAACATGGCCGAGAGCGTGTCGAGTTGCGCGCTGAGGTGGTCGCCCGGATCGCCTGCCTTCTCGTGCTTCGACGCGTGGTGTTTCTTCTTCGGCGGTTCGAGGCCGATCGCGGTCACGCGGAGATCCTCGAGCTCCTGGGTCACCCGGTCCTTCGGCTTTCGCCGTTCCGAATCGGATGCGAGCAGCGCGGGGATGCTCCGGCAGTTCGCCTTGTGGATCGCATCGCTCTTGGTCACCCAGCCGAGATTCGAGATGCCGCTGTGACTCGAGACGTTTCGCGTGAGGTTCTCGATGAACGGGCGGATCGCGGTCTGGTACGACTCGTCGACGCCGTGGAACAGGTTGAGTACGAAGTGGACGCGGAACGTGTCGAGGGTCGACTGCACGGTGCGGGTGATCGGATGGTCGCCGATCGATGCTCGCAGATCGTCGGCGAACGCATCGAGATTCGCCATCGACGAGTCGTAGACGTCCTCGACGCGGTCGATCAGCTCGTTCGTGAGGCGGAAGAAGTCGAGCCGGCCTTCGACCGTGTCGTAGAACGGGGAGTTCTTGCCGAAGATGAGCCGGAGCTTTCGGAAGAGGATCGCCTTGACGATGTCCGACGCCGCGAGCGTCGCGCTCGGGAGGTGAGGGGTGAAGACGAGAATCCCGGAGTTCGAGACCGGGAGGAAGTCGATCACGGTCGAGTCGAGCCCGGCGCGCATGTCGAGGATGATGAAGTTCGCGTCGAGCGAGTTGATCGCGTCGATCAGGTGCGACTTGTGTTGTGGGCCGAAGTTCGTGATCTCGTCGATCAGATGAAGGGGAGCGGCGATGAACCCGAAGTTGCGGTACGCCCCTTCGGGGTCGAGTTTCGAATCGATCTGCGTGACGCAGTTGCCGAGAGGCTCACCCTTGCGAAAAAAATGGTACAGATCGCGGGTGACCGGGGTGTCGATCGCGTGGCGGATCGCCGACGTGCCGGTGTCGAGGTCGACGAGCACGGTCTTCCCGTGGCGGGCGAGCGAGAGGGCGAAATTCGTCGCGAACGTCGTCTTGCCGACGCCCCCTTTGCCTGAACTGACAGGGATGATGCGCTTCATGGAGGTTTTGCGCCGCGCGCCCGGCGAGGGCGATCCGGATTGTATGTTAGAGCGCTGCTCCGCGCGACGCGAATCGAGACTTTGGAATGGAGATCTGAGAGATGGCCGGATTCGGAGTTTCGGCCCTGCCGCCACGGGGAGTTCCGACGAGGGCCGGCGCACGCGTACCTCGCCATCTTTCAATTCTCGAATCTTCATTCTCGATTCGGGACGGCTTGCCCGCCGCACCCCAATCCTCGATAGAATGGCCGCCCGAACGATGCCCTACGAGCTGTTCCGCCGCTTTTCCCTCTTCGCCGAGCTCGACGACGCGGATCTCGCGCTCGTGGCGGAGGTTGCCAGGCCTCGACGTTATTCTCGCGACGAGGTCGTCATCCGCGAAGACGAGCGAGGCGACGTCCTCTGCCTCATCAAGCAGGGTCGGGTGAAGATTTCGATGACCTCTCCCGAAGGGAAGGAGATCATCCTCTCGACGCTCGGGCCGGGCGAGTTCTTCGGTGAGATGGCGCTGCTGGACGATGAGCCGCGTTCGGCGAGCGTGATCGCGACGGAGAAGCTCGAAGTGCTCACGATCTGGCGCAGCGACTTCCTGGAACTGCTCAAGCAGAACTTTGCGATCACCCACAGGCTGCTCGCCGAGATGTCGAAGCGATTGCGCGACGCGTCCTCGCGCATCGAGTCGCTTGCGACCATGGACGTCTACGGCCGGCTCGCCCGTTACCTTCTCGAGCTCGCGATCGACCAGGGGCGGGAAGCTCCGGACGGCTACGTGGCCGTAACGCGGCCGACGCACCAGGCGATCGCCAACACGATCGGCACCTCGCGCGAAACCGTCTCGCGCCTCATCCACGAGCTCATGGAGCAGGGCCTGCTCCTCTCCGAGGGCAAGACGATCTATCTGCGTCGTGAGGCGCTCCGCAAGTTCCGCGAGGCGTCATGAGCGCGGAAGATGCTGGCGTGGTCGTGAACCCGGAGGCTCCGGTCCCGCAGCGGCGCCGCCGTGTGCTGACGATTCCGAACATGATCTCGGTCGGGAGGCTCGGGCTCATCCCGTTCTTCGTCGCCGCGGCGCTCACGGGCCGTCACACCCTCGCCTTCACTCTGTTCGTCACGGCGGGAATCACCGACATCTTTGACGGATGGATCGCGCGGCGCTTCAACCAGAAGTCGTCGATCGGCGCGGTGCTCGATCCGGCGGCCGACAAGCTCATGATGTTCTCGGCCTACATCATCTACACCGTCGTCGGGTCGATCGTGCATCGTCTTCCGGTCTGGTTGACGCTCACGATTTTCCTGCGCGACCTGATGATCGCGGCCTTCGCCTACCTGCTGTTCACGCGCACCCACGTGCGCCGTTTCCCTCCATCCTTTGCAGGGAAGGCGTCGACGGTCATTCAGATCTGCACGCTCGCGGCCGCGATGGCGGCGAACGGCGCGCTCGCACCGGTGGGCCTCACTCTGCTTCCGCCGCTCACTCTCCTCGCGCTCGGCGCCACGCTTTACTCCGGGCTCGGATACGTCCGTCGCGCGCGACTTTTACTCGACGAGCACGTGGCTTCCGCGTGACGCGGGATTTCCTCATTGACGCTCGAATGGCAAACTCCTACAATCCGCCACCGCGGGAAATACGACTCTGCGATGAGTGGTTTCGTAGGCTCCCTGCCTCCATAGCTCAATTGGTAGAGCAGCGGACTCTTAATCCGTTGGTTCTAGGTTCGAGTCCTAGTGGAGGCACCAAATCCGATTCGCAGTTCCGAGGACCGGGAGACGGGCGACCGAATGCCCGGTTCCCGGTCCTCGATGTTTGCGAAAGTGGCGGAATTGGCAGACGCGCTGGACTTAGGATCCAGTGGCTTTATCGCCGTGGGGGTTCGAGTCCCCCCTTTCGCACCAAACAACAGAGCCTTCCTCGACGGCGGGAGGAGGGAGAATGCTGAATGCAGAACGATGAATTGAGAATCCAGGAAAGAGTCCCGTCCCTTTCTGGATTCTCAATTCATCGGTCTGCGTTCTCACTTCCGCTTCTGAATGCGGACTTCATTTCCCGGCAGCGCAGTTCATAACCGAGACGAGTGAAACCAATGCTGGTTGAATACAAAGACGTCACCTCCGTGAAGAAGTTCGTCGGCGTGGAGATCCCTTCCGACGCTGTCGACCATGAGTTCAAGCACGTGCTCGACGAGTTCGCGAAGCATGCGCAGATTCCCGGCTTCCGCGCCGGCAAGGTTCCCCGCGCCGTCGTCCGGACGAAGTTCGAGTCCGACATCAAGCGCGAGGTGCTCGATCGCCTTCTCCCGCGCTTCCTTCACGAGGCGATCGTCGAGAAGAGCCTCGAGCCGGTCGGCACGCCCGAGCTCAAGCAGATCGGCGATCTCACCGAAGGCTTGCCTCTCCGCTTCGACGCGGAGCTCGAGGTCCGACCGGAGGTCGCCCTCGGGGAGTACCGAGGGCTCGAAGTGACCGAGAAGCCGGTCGAGATCTCGGCCGACGACGTCGCGAAGACGCTCGAGCGCTTCCGCGAGCAGTCGGGCACCTTCCGTGGCATCACCGACCGCCCCGCCGAGGACGGCGACTACGCCGTGATCGACCTCGTCAGCACCGCCGAGGGGATGGAGCCCAAGACCACCGAGGGTTACTACTGCCATCTCGGCCCCGACACCGTTCTTCCCGAGCTCCGCACGGCGCTTCTCGGCCGCTCGCCGGGCGACAGCGTGTCGTTCGACAAGAGCTGGGACGACGAGGCCCCTAACGAGGACGTGCGCGGCAAGACGGTGCGCTACGACGTGACGGTCAAGGAGATCCAGGTCCGCGAGCTGCCGGCTCTCGACGACGAGTTCGCGCGCGGCACCGGCTTTGCCGAGTCGGTCGAAGAGCTGAAGAAGAAGGTCGAAGACGACATGCGCAACCACAAGGCGCAGGAGGCGGCGAACGACAAGCGCAAGCAGTTGAGCGACGCGCTCGTCGCGGCGCACGAGTTCGACGTGCCCGAGGCGCTCGTCGACGACGAGACGACGAAGGCGCTCCGCAACTACGCGCGGTTTCTCGCCAACCAGGGAGTCGACGTCGAGAAGGCGCCAATCGACTGGGAGAACCTCCGCAACGAGTTTCGCCCCGACGCAGTCAAGCGCGTCCAGCTCTCGTCGATCCTCGACGCGGTCGCGAAGAAGGAGGGGCTGGTGGCCTCCGACGACGAGGTCGACGAGGAAATTCGCCGCGGCGTGTCCAACGCCTCGGAATTCTCGGCCTTCAAGCGCCGCTTGCAGGATGACGGAACTTACGACGAAGTGCGCAGGCACGTCGCTGAGGAAAAGGCCTTCCAGCTCGTGATCGGCGAGGCGAAGGCGAAGTGACGTCGTAGCGAAGGCCTCCGGCCTTCGCGTCGTAGCGGGTACGATGTTCGCTGCGATGCGGGCCTGGTAGCGAAGGCCTCTGGCCTTCGCATCGTGGCGGGATACGATGTTCGGTGCAAGATGGGCAAGGCCGGAGGCCTTGCCTACCAGTGCCCCACGGGGGGCGAGGAGCTGAGATGGTTCTGATTCCGTACGTAGTCGAGCAGACGAGCCGCGGCGAGCGTTCCTACGACATTTACTCGCGCCTCCTCAAGGACAACGTGATCATCCTCGGTCAGCCGATCGAGGACCAGGTCGCGAACGTCGTCACCGCGCAGATGCTTTTCCTCGAGGCCGAAAACCCCGAGAAGGACATCTGGCTCTACATCAACTCCCCGGGCGGATCGATCACCTCCGGCATGGCGATCTACGACGTGATGCAGTACGTCAAGCCTAACGTCGCCACGATCTGCATCGGCCAGGCCGCGTCGATGGCCGCCGTGCTGTTGGCCTCGGGGACCAAGGGCAAGCGCTACGCCCTGCCGAACTCGCGCGTCCTGATCCACCAGCCGTTGATGTACGGGCTCGGCGGGCAGGCGAGCGAGATCGACATCCACGCGAAGGACATCATGCGGATGCGCCAGCGCCTGAACCAGATCCTCGCCGACCACACCGGCCAGCCGGTCGAGAAGATCAACAACGACACCGACCGCGACTACATCCTCAACGCCACCGACGCCGTCGAGTACGGCATCGTCGACCAGGTGATGGCGCGTCGGGACTAGCTGCCGCTCTCCTGGGCATCGCAAGCGCGACGGGGTTCGGGAAGCCGTGCCCCGCATTTCTTGATTCGTGATCGGCCGAAGCGGCTTTCGTCCCCTCTCGCGAAATCGAAATGAAGAATGTCGAATGACGAATGGAGAATGAAGAAGGGGGTTCCCGATCGGTCCGTGTCGGACGAGGCAACAACGGGCGGAAGGGAGTTGAACTTCTAAATTGTTCGTTCGTCATTCTTCATTCGGCATTTCGGTGTCGGAACGAGCACAGAAACCGAACAGCGAAGCGATCCATGACGAACCGGGAATGCGGAACTGTTACCTGAGTGTGTCCCGCTCACTCGCCCAATCCCTCTCGGAATGAACGCCGAGGGCATGAGGTTCCGTCAGGGCGAAGTGGGCAGTTCTTGACACTCCCTCGGGGGCGTACAAGAATTGATCTCAACCGGAGGAAATCTGCCCGATGTCGAAGAAGGGAAGCACCGGTGACGTCCTGCGTTGCAGCTTCTGCAACAAGTCCCAGAGGGACGTGAAGAAGCTCATCGCCGGGCCGACGGTCTACATCTGCGACGAATGCGTCGATATCTGTCTCGACATCATTGCGGAAGACCGCAAGGAAGAGACGGGTGCCATCGAGACGGGCGGGCAGCTTCCGAAGCCGCGCGAAATCAAAGAGTTCCTCGACCTCTACGTGATCGGTCAGGAGCGGGCGAAGAAGAAGCTCGCGGTAGCGGTCTACAACCATTACAAGCGAATCGACTACCAGCAGAAGAGCGGCCGGCAGGAGGTCGAGCTTCAGAAGTCGAACATCCTGCTCATCGGGCCGACCGGCACGGGCAAGACTCTGCTCGCGCAGACGCTCGCCAGGATGCTCTCGGTTCCCTTCACGATCGTCGACGCCACGACCCTCACCGAGGCCGGCTACGTCGGTGAGGACGTCGAGAACATCATTCTCAAGCTCTACCAGGCGGCGGGCAACGACAAGGACAAGACCCAGCGCGGCATCGTCTACATCGACGAGGTCGACAAGATCTGCCGCAAAGGCGACAACCCGTCGATCACGCGCGACGTCTCGGGCGAGGGGGTGCAGCAGGCGCTGCTCAAGATCCTCGAAGGAACCGTCGCGAACGTGCCGCCGCAGGGCGGGCGCAAGCACCCGCACCAGGAATTCATCCAGATCGACACGACGAACATTCTCTTCATCTGTGGAGGAGCGTTTGTCGGGCTCGATTCGCTCATCGAGCGGCGGCTGTCGCAGTCGTCGATGGGCTTCGGCGCGAAGATCACCGGGAAGAAGGAAAAGAAGGTCGGTGAGCTGCTCGCGCAGGCGCACCCGGAAGACCTGATCAAGTTCGGCCTGATCCCCGAGTTCGTCGGCCGCCTTCCGGTGGTCGGCACGCTCGACGAGCTCGACAAGCAGGCGCTGGTCGACATCCTCAAGGAACCGAAGAACTCGCTCGTCCGTCAGTACGAGACGATGATGGGCTTCGAGAACGTGTCCCTGAAGTTCACCGATGACGCACTCGAGGCGATCGCCGAGGAAGCGCTCACCCGGAACGTCGGCGCACGCGGGCTGAAGATCATCATCGAAGAGCTGATGCTCGAGTTGATGTACACGATCCCGTCCGATGATTCGGTCTCGGAGTGCGTCATCACTCGCGAGACGGTCGTCAACCGCACTCAACCGATCAAGCTGTTCCGCAAGGCGGGATAGGCCGCCTCGCGCAACTCTTTCTGCGTTCCCCGCGGCAGTCGCCGCGCGGGTGACGTGACTGTCGATACGAAAAATGCCAACGAACTCAGAAAAGCAGCTTCCGCTCGTTCCGCTCCGGGACATGGTCGTCTTCCCGTCGACCATGGCCCCGTTCGTCGTCGGCCGGAAAGCTTCCATCCTCGCCCTCGAGGCGACACTCTCCACGACCGAGAAGCGGATCTTCCTTGCCACGCAGAAGGACCCGAAGGTCGACGATCCGTCGATCGACGAGATCTACCACGTCGGCGTGATCGCGACCGTCGTCCAGAACCTCAAGCTCCCGAACCAGAACGTGAAAGTGATGGTCGAAGGGCTGCAGCGTGCCCGCATCACCGGGCACAACGACGTCGACGGCTTCGTCGCGGTCGATGTCGAGACGATCGACTCGAGCTACCCGCTCACCCCGGAGGTGACGGAGTACATCTCGAAGATCCTCGAGACTTTCGAGCAGTACGCGCGGATGTCGCACCACCTCGCGTTCGAAGGGGTGATGTCGACCCTGAAGGTCGACGAGCCCGACCGCTTTGCCGACACGCTCGCCTCGCACCTGCTCATCACGACCGTCGAGAAGCAGCAGCTGCTCGAGACGGCGAGCCCGTACGAGCGGCTCCAGAAGCTTCAGGATTTTCTCGAGATCGAGATCGACAAGATCAATCTCGACAAGCGCATCAACTCCAAGGTCAAGAAGCAGATGGAGCGTGCGCAGAAGGAGTACTACCTCAACGAGAAGATCAAGGCGATCCACCAGGAGCTCGGCCGCAAGGACGATCGCACCGACGAGGTGGAGGAGCTCAAGCAGAAGATCGAGTCCGCGGGCATGCCGAAGGAAGCCAAGGAAAAGGCCCTTCAGGAGCTCAAGCGTCTCGAGACGATGCCGGGCGTGTCAGCCGAGGCGACGGTCTCGCGCAATTACATCGAATGGCTCGTGGCGGTTCCCTGGAAGAAGTCGTCCAAGGAGAACAAGGACATCGAGCGTGCCGAGCAGATCCTCGACGAGGACCACTACGGCCTCGAGAAGATCAAGGAACGGATTCTCGAGTTCCTCGCGGTGCGCCAGCTCGTGAAGGGCTCGAAGGGAACGATCCTCTGTTTCGTCGGCCCCCCGGGCGTGGGCAAGACCTCTCTCGCCAAGTCGATCGCGAAGTCGACGGGGCGCGAGTTCGTCCGCCTCTCGCTCGGCGGCGTCCGTGACGAGGCCGAGATCCGCGGTCATCGCCGCACCTACCTAGGCGCCTTCCCCGGCCAGATCATCCAGCGGATGAAGAAGGCTGGGACGGTGAACCCGGTCTTCCTGCTCGATGAGGTCGACAAGATGTCGATGGACTTCCGCGGCGATCCGTCCGCGGCGCTCCTCGAAGTACTCGACCCGGAGCAGAATCACGCCTTCGTCGATCACTACCTCGACGTCGAGTACGACCTGTCGCGCGTGATGTTCATCGCGACGTCGAACGTCTCGCACACGATTCCGGCGCCGCTCAAAGACCGGATGGAGATCATCAACCTCTCGGGTTACACGCACGTCGAGAAGCTCCAGATCGGACGTCAGTTTCTCGTGCCGAAGCAGCTCGTCGAGCAGGGGCTGGACCCGGCGAAGATCTCGATGACCGATGACGGTATCGCCGAGATCGTCGAGCACTACACGCGTGAGGCGGGAGTCCGCAACCTCGAGCGCGAGATCGGCTCGGTCTTCCGTAAGGTGGCGCGCAGCGTCCTGAAGTCCGGCGGCGAGTACACGGCCGTGATCGACGCGGCGATGGTCAAGGCTCTCCTCGGCAAGCCGAAGTTCCGCTCGCGCAAGCGCGAGGAGCAGAGCGAGATCGGTGTCGCCACGGGTCTGGCCTGGACCGAGGTCGGAGGCGAGTTGCTCTCGACGGAAGTCGCCCTGACGCGCGGCAAGGGAGCTCTGACGCTCACCGGCAAGCTCGGCGACGTCATGCAGGAGTCGGCCCGCGCCGCGCTCACCTATGTGCGCTCGCGTCTCGAGATCTTCGGGGTCGACCCGGAGCTTCTCGACAAGCTCGACATCCACATCCACGTCCCCGAGGGGGCGATTCCGAAGGACGGCCCGTCGGCCGGAATCACGATGGCCACCTCGCTGCTTTCGGCGGTCACGAAGATCCCGATCCACAAGGACGTCGCCATGACTGGAGAGATCACGCTGCGAGGCAAGGTCCTTCCGATCGGCGGCCTGAAGGAAAAGGTGCTCGCGGCCTCGCGCGGCGGCATCACCCGCGTCATCGTCCCGATGGAGAACGAGAGAGATCTCGACGACATCCCGGCAGACGTGAGAGAAAGCATGGAATTCCATCTCGTCGAGTCGATGGACGAGGTCATCACCATCGCGCTCGACGGGACGATTGCACCGGCCGTGGGAGCCAAGGACAAGCTCCCCGAACCGGCGAAGACGGTCGATGGCGAAGGAACGCTGACGCATTAGTCGGCACCCGATCCGGAGACCACCCCACGACGGTGACCGCCGCGGCTTCCTGCCTCGGCGGCCGGCGTCGGGCGCCCGAGCGGATCTCGGATGCGTGGGGAGACGATTGAATTGAGAACGTAGAACGGTGAATGAAGAAGCCGGAAAGGGAGCCTGGAGCTCCTGTCTGGATTCGACGTACGCAGTTCATCGTTCTAACTTCTGCTTTTCCCGCGTAAACTGAGACCCTCTCGAGCAATACGTCCTGACCCTGAACCCGGGGACAATTCCTCCGGGACATCAATCCAAACCAAAAACGGAGCGTCATGCAGGTTCAATCGGTCGCATTTCACCGTGCCGCCTACAGCCCCGAGGATTTCGTCCGCGACGGCAGGCCGCAGTTTGCCTTCGTTGGCCGCTCGAATGTCGGCAAGTCGACGCTCATCAACACGCTGCTCAATCGCAAAGGGGTCGCGCGCGTCAGCTCGACCCCGGGGAAGACCCAGGCGGTGCAGTACTACATCGTCAACGAGCGGATCCATCTCGTCGATCTCCCCGGCTACGGCTACGCGAAGGTGTCGAAGACCACTCGCACCGAGTGGGCGGAGCTGATGGAGGGCTTTTTCGCCGAAGCGCAGTCGCTTGGGGCGCTCTTCCTGCTGCTCGACGCACGGCGAGAGCCGACCGACGAAGACGCGATGATGCTCGAGCTCGCTCGCTCGGCTGGCGTCGGAGTCGTCATCGTGATGACGAAGTCGGACAAGCTCTCCGGCAACGAGCTCGCGAAGAGCCGCCGCGCGATCGCCACGGCGATGGAGATCGATCCCGAGGCGCTCATCCCCTTCTCGAGCATTTCGCGGCGGGGAGTCGAGGCGGTCTGGAAGATCATCGACGGAAACATGAACGTACGCGCCGCGTCCTAGTAACGGTCGCGGGAAACGAAACCGGGCTCGCGCGATGTGGCGCGAGCCGCTGAAGAGGCGAACATGGCAGACCAGGAAATCGAAAACGGGCAGGCAGTGGTGGCGGACGAGGCAGATGCGGCGAAGCCGGAGAAGGAAGCGAAGGTGAAGCCGGAGCGCCCCGCGCGCAAGAAGAGCGCGAAGGCGGAAGCCGCGGCAGAAGCGGCGGCGGAAGCCGCGCCGGCGGAGGCCGCGGCAGCCGCGGACGCTCCGGCGGAAGCAGCAGCCGACGCATCTCCTGCTGTCGACGAGGCGGGCGAGGAGCCCGCGGCGCCGAAGTCCGAGGTCGCTTCAGCGGTGACACCGAAACTGGCCGCAGAGACGCTCGACATCCGCGTCCTCAAGGAGATGCGACTCCCCGACATCACGAAGGTCGCCAAGGACCACGGGATCGAGAATGCGGCGGGCATGCGCAAGCAGGACCTGATCTTCTCGATCCTGCAGGCGCAGACCGTGAAGTCGGGACTCCTCTTCGCACAGGGCGTGCTCGAATGCCTGCCCGATGGCTTCGGCTTCCTGCGCGCTCCCGAGTACAACTACCTGCCGGGGCCGGATGACATCTATGTCTCACCCTCGCAGATCCGCCGCTTCGACCTGCGGACCGGCGACACGATCTCC
>JBPPMG010000239.1:0-47414 GCA_051305935.1 Thermoanaerobaculia bacterium | reverse complement strand
CTCGCGGCGGTGATGTGTCCCCCGAATAGAACGATCTCTCCGAACGAGCCGTCCGCGCGCGCCGAGCGGAGCTCCGCGAGTTGCGAGCGCGCGGCGATCGCATGCGTCGCGGTCGCGAGAAGGCGCGCTGCGACGAGGGCGGCCGCAATCGCCGGGAGGCTCCATCCGAGCGCGACCCCGAGCCACGGAATCGCGAAGGTCATCGAGCCGTAGACGACCCGCTGTGCGTTCACGAGGTCGAAGCGCCCGAGCGCCTCGAGAAGGCCGCGATAGCAGCCGGTGACCAGAACCGCCGGAATGCCCGCGGCGACGAGCCAGAAGACGGCGCGCGTCGCACCCGCAAGCTCGTCGGGAACGTCGAGGATCGTGTCGACAAGCCACGGCGTCAGCAGCGCGAGAGCGAGAGCTCCGCCGATGCCGAGGATGATCTGCGCGCGCGCCGCGTTGCGGGTCGCGACGGCGGCGGCCGCGCGATCGCCTCGTGCAAGCGCTGACGAGGCGAACTTCGTCACGGCGCGTCCGAGGGCCAGATCGACCAGCCCGGCACTGCCGAGGATTGCCCACGCGAGCCCGAGGACGCCGAACCGGGCTGTGCCGAGGCCGTGAATCGTTGCGGGCATCGCGATGAACGCGATGGCAAGCGGCGTGAGTTGCCCGACGAGGTTCAGCGCGGTGTCGCGGGTGAGCGTGCGAGCAGGATTCGAGGTGGGCACGCGAGGAGTCAGCTCCTCTTCGAAAGGAGAAGCTGCGCGTAGGCGAGCGCCTCCCCGCCGAGCGAGGCTGCATAGCCGACGGCGACGGTCGGCGAGGTCGCCGCCAGCTCGCCGAGGCGGGCCGCACTCGAGCACTGTGCCGCGACGAGCATCGCGTTCCGCGCGAGGCGCACCGGCAGCGCGGTTACGAGGAGCCAGCCGAGTAACTCGAGGCGATCGTTGCGGCGGTGGGTCGCACGGAGCCTCCCGTACATGATTCCGCGGAGCCATCGCTCGCGGACGAAGCCGCCTAACGACTGCGTGTGGTGGTGCTCGACGATGGCGCGAGGCTCGAAGATCAGCCCGCGTCCCCGCGCGCGAAGCGCGTAGGAAAACTCCACGTCGCCGAGAAACAGATCCCCGCAGAAGCCTCCCGCCGCGTCGTAGTCGGAGCGTCGCACGAGCAGTGCCGCGGTCGGGCCCATGTCGACTTCGCGTCGCTCGCCCCCCGGCAACCACTTGGAAAACTTCGAAATGTGAATGCCCCGGTCGAGCCAGCGCCGTCCGACGCATTCGATCGCGCCGACGATCGCTTCCCCGGTCTCGTCGTGGGCGCCGACCATCTGTTCGAGCCAGTCGGGACGCGCGTAAATGTCGGGGTCGGTGAAAACGAGGATCTGCGCCGCCGCGCGCCGCACTCCCTCGTTGCGCGCCGCGTGCGGGTAGAGGCGTGTCGGAGAGTGCCAGTAGTTGACGCCGGGAAAGCGCGACGGTACGAACGCGCTCGTCTCGCTGCCAGGACTGCTGTCGACGACGATCGTCTCGAAGTCGCGAAAGGTCTGCGCCTCGAGCGCCTCGAGGCAGCGGGCGATCGTCGGGTGCGAATTCCACGCCGGGATGACGACGGCAACCTTGGGAGCGCTCTTCACGTCAGGCCTTCGGCGGATCGAATGCCCGCGGCTCGTTGAGCTCGTAGTCCGAGAACCGGGCCTCGGTGTTCCCTTCCCCGAAGAGGAGGCCGAACGCCTGTCCGGACGCGGAGGCGAGCTGCGCCACCAGGATCTGCGGCGTTCCGCGAAGCACTTCGCCGACGAGATCCGGCCGCATGCTTCGGAGGCGCATCACGAGCTTCGCAACGAAGTAGAAGGGGATCAGCGGCGTGGCGACGACGTAGAGCGCGCGCCGCGCGAACGACCAGTTGTGAACGCGCGCCCGCTCGACGCCGTACCCGCGGTGCCAGAAGAAATAGCCCCTCACGATGCTGAGGAGGCTCGTTTCGTTCAGGTGCTCGAACTTCGCGCTGGCCTCGAGATAGAGTTCGTGGCCATCGGCGACCAGCTTCTGGAAGAACGCGACGTCGGCACGCATCAGCGATTCGAGCTCATCGCCGAACGAGAGCAGCACGTCGCGACGGAACGACGAGTTGTGGCCTGGCAGCATCGTCCGCTGTCCGGATGAGGTCGGCGCGAGCCAGGGGTAGTAGTTCATGATTCCAATCAGCCTGCTGATCCCGAAGCTTGGGTTGCCGTGGTGGACTTCGCTTCCGACAGCGGACCAGGGGCCTTCGTGGGCCCGAAGCAGCGCCGTGATCCAGCCCTGCCTGGCGCGGCAGTGTTCCTCGAGGAACCCGACGAAGGGGGCTCTCGCCATCCCCACAGCCCTGGTTCGCGCCTCGGAGAAGAGGGTCGACTTCGGGACGCGCACGAGCCGGACGGAAGGGTGGTCGGAGCCGGGGAGATCGGGATAGCCCTCGGCGCGGTCGACGAGCAGGATCTCCGTCCTGTCGATCGCATCCTGTGCAAGCAGCGACGCGAGGGCGAGGCCTGCACGGTCGCGCTGGATTCCGGCAACGAGAACGACGGAGTAATCGGGCGAAGTCACGGGGGGCAAAATATCACACGGGTTTGGTGCGCGCCGTCCGGCGACTTTCGTCTATTGTTGGACGCCATGAGAGACGTTCGGGGACGCGAGATCGAGGTGGGGCTGCCCCCGGAGCGTGTGGTGTCCCTCGTTCCCTCGATCACGGAGACCCTGTTCGATCTCGGCGCGGGGGCGTCGATCGTCGGCGTCACCGACTGGTGCATCTTTCCGGAGCGAATCGCCGCGCCGCGCGTGGGAGGAACGAAGAACCCGCGGGTCGAGGAGATCCGGGCGCTGCGTCCCGATCTCGTGCACATGAATCTGGAGGAGAACCTCGAGAAGCACGCGCGCGCGATCGAGGAGTTTGCGCCGGTCTTCGTCACGGAGCCGAAGTCGCCGCGCGACGTCGTCGGTCTGATCGAGCAGCTCGGCGCGATCCACGCGGTCGGCGAGGCCGCGTCGGCTGCGGCAGCGGAGCTTGCGAGCGAGCTCGCGCGTGCTCCGCTGGCGCGCTTTTCCTTCGCCGTTCCGATCTGGAAGGCGCCGTGGATGTGGTGCGGCGGCGATACGTACGTCTCGGCGCTCGTCGAGTCGCTCGGCGGAACGAACCTGCTTGGCAGCGAGGTGCGCTACCCGGCAATCGACGCTGGCGAGGTTTTCGCCCTGCGGCCGGACGTGATCCTGCTGCCCGACGAGCCGTACGCGTTCACCGCGGACGACGTGCTCGAGATGCGTGCGGCGTCCGGTGGCCGGGTCGCGGGGCCATTCCCCGGACACCTCGCGACGTGGCACGGCACGCGAACGGTGAAGGGGCTCCGGTTCCTGCGGGAGTTGTTAGGGCGCGGCGATTTGTCGGCGCGAGCGTAGCGAGGGATCGCGCCTCGCTTGTCATCCCGAGCGAAGCGAGGGATCTGCTAGACATCAAAGTGACCGATTCCTCTACTATCGCAACCTCGAACCGGTCCAGGAATCACTATTGCTGTTGAGGAAGCGGTCAGAAGAAATCGTTTAGCAGATCCCTCGCTTCACTCGGGATGACAGGTCTCGCTTCGCTCGGGATGACAAGCGTCGCTTCGCTCGGGATGACAGGTCTCGCTTCGCTCGGGATGACGGCTAGCGGCGGAGCAGGAGCACGGCGAGGCCGGCGATCGCGAGCAGTGCCGGGAGCACCCACTTGATTGCGTACGCCGCGCGCTCGATCGTGCAGACCGTAGGCGCGAATTCCTCGACGCCTCCCACGACCACGTTCCCTGCCGGCGAGTAGGCGTTCGAAAGCGTCGTCGCGGTCTCCTGCGGCATTCCGGTTGCGAGGTACGCGTCGCGCGCGATCGAGGGTGACGCTTCGAGGCCGTCGAGGTCGAGATCGAACACGACGCCGGCGTCGGCATCGGCGATGATCCAGCGGTCGGGAGCGATTCGCGCCCTTACGACGACGTGGCCGTCGAGGCCGACGATCGACGCGTCGACGCCGTTCTCGCGGAGGACGGTGACGAGGACGATCGAGACCTGCGAGCAGAGGCCAAGGCCGCGCTCGACCGCCTTCTTCGCGCTGCAGAACTCGTACTGGCGGTAGACGCGCGGCGCAGCCCAGGAGAGGCCCCACAGGACGAAGTTCTCGCGCGCGGGGACGCGCATCGAGTACTTCGCGATCGCTCGCTCGTCTCCCCACCAGTGTGCGACCGAGCCGTCGACGAGGTGCGTCATCCGCTCCACGAGCGCGCGATCACTCTCCCCGGACTGCCGCCGCGCGCGCTTCCAGAATTCGTCGGGAGTGACGCTGAGCGGGTCGGGGATCCGAACCTGCGGATCGCCGGCAAGCGAAGGACTGCGAAGACCGACGACCATCCCCGCGAGGTTCAGGGCGAGGAGCGCGATGCCCACGACGAGCGCGATCCAGGCGAGTCTGCGCATCACCACCTCACTCCTTCACCTCTCGCCGGTATTTCGGGTCGAGCGCGTCGATCAGGCCGTCGCCGAGGAAGTTCAATCCCATGACCGCAAGCATGATCGCGAGGCCCGGGAAGATCGCGAGGTGGTCGGCGTGACCGATGTAGCGCCGCCCCGATGTGAGCATCGCGCCCCACGACGGGGTCGGAGGCTGGACGCCAAGACCGAGGAACGACAGCGACGCCTCGGCGAGGATCGCGCCCGCGAGACCAAGCGTCGCCATGACGATGACCGGGTTGATGACGTTCGGCAGGACGTGCCTGGCGATCACGCGCGCGCTCCGGGCGCCCAGCGCCTGCGCCGCGACGACGTAGTCCATTTGTCGTATTTTCAAAACCTGGCCCCGCGTGAGCCGCGCGTAACCGACCCAGCCGATGATCGAGAGCGCGATGATGACGTTGTCGAGGTTCGGCCCGAGCATCGCGACGAGCGCGATGGCGAGGAGGATGCCGGGGAACGCGAGCAGCGTGTCGCAGACGCGCATCACGATCGTCTCGATCGCGCCGCCGAAGTAGCCCGCGAGCGCTCCGAGCAGGACGCCGGTGAGCGACGACACGACCACGACGGAGAGACCGACGCGGAGCGAGACGCGCGCCCCCCAGACGACGCGGGAGAAGACGTCGCGCCCGAGATCGTCGAGACCGAAGACGTGCTCGCGCGACGGGCCCTCGAGGCGCCGCGACGAGTCCTGGAAGCTGGGATCGTGCGGCGCGATGAAGGGAGCGGCCAGCGCGGCCGTGAAAAGCAGCATCGTCAGCGCCGCGCCTGCAAGAAAGCCGAACGTTCGCAGCTTTCTCATTTCACTCGAGCTCGATCCGCGGATCGACGACGGCGTACACCACGTCGGTCATGAGGTTGATGAGGATGTAGGTCAGCGCGATGAGCAGCACCGACGCCTGCATCTGCGGATAGTCGCGGGCCCCGATCGACTGGATGAGCAGCCGCCCCAGCCCCGGCCACGAGAAGATCTGCTCGGTGATGATCGCGCCGGTCAGGAGCGAGCCGACCTGCAGGCCGACGATCGTGATCACCGGGATCATCGCATTGCGCAGCGCGTGTCGCAGGATTGCCGCCCTGCGCGTCATCCCCTTCGACAGCGCCGTCGTGAAGTAGAGGTTGCCGAGCTCGTCGGCGAGGCTGACCCGGATCATGCGCGTGAGGATCGCCGCGAGCGGCAGGCCGAGCGTGAGCGCCGGCAGCACGATCGACTTCAGCCCCTCCTCGCGCCCCGACACCGGCAGCCACTCCAGGTGGATCGCGAACCCGATGATCAGCAGCGGCCCGAGCCAGAACGACGGCATCGAAACGCCGAGCAGGGCGAAGAAGCGCGCGACGTTGTCGATCCAGGAGTTTCGCCAGACAGCCGAGATGATTCCGAGCGGCAGCGCGACCGTCAGAGCGACGAGCATCCCCGCGAGCGCGAGGACGAGCGTCGCCGGGTAGCGCGTCGCAAGCTGCTTCGCTACCGGTTCTCCGCTGCGGAACGACGTGCCGAGGTCGAGGCGGGCGAGGTCTCCGAGATAGCCGAAGTACTGCACGAGCACCGGACGGTCGAGGCCGAGCTCCGTCCGGACGCGCGCGACGTCTTCCGGCAGCGCATTCTCGCCCGCGAGCTGCACCGCCGGATCCCCCGGAATCATGTGCACGAGGCTGAACACGAGCGTCACGATCCCGAGCGTGATCGGGACGACCTGGGCGAGGCGACGCAGCAAGTAGTTCGTCATCGCTGAATGCGGATTGCGGAATGCGGAATGCGGAATGAATGCGGAATGCGGAATGAATGCGGAATGCGGAATGCGGAATGCGGAATGAGAAACCGCGAACGAACGGAGTTTGGCGATTCTGAGGCTTCGAGTTGCCGATTCGGCGCAACATCCGCCGCCGGCTGCCTTTCATTCCGCATTCCGCATTCCGAAATCCGCATTACCCCTGAACTCCCGTGATCGCCCACTTCCTCACCTTGATTGTCGGCGCGAGCGTTCCGCCGACGGGGTTCCACCAGGTGGCGATGGCGCGGCGCTCGCGGGAGAGCGACTCGACGTCCGCGAGCGCGGCGACCATCGACTGCGTCCAGCGCAGGTTCGGCAGGCGCGCGGCGACGCGGCCGTCGCGGATGAGGAACGTCCCGTCGCGCGTCATCCCGGTCATGAGCGCGACGCGCGGGTCGAGCAGGCCGTTGACGTAGTTGAAGCGCGTCACCCAGATGCCGAGCTCCGTCGACGCGATCATCTCCTCGCGGGTCGATTCGCCGGGAGCCATCGCGAGATGCATCGCCATGCCGTGCTCGGCCGACTCGAGCGAGACCGAGCTCGCCGTCGGCGCCATGCCGAGGCGTGCGGCGGCGATCGTGTCGAGCGCGGGCGTCCGCAGCACGCCTCGCTCGACGAGCGCTAAGCGCCGCTTCGGCAGCCCTTCCATGTCGAACGGGAACGGCATGAAATCCGGGTCGAGCGCGTCGTCGGTCAGCGTCACGTTCTCACCGAGCAGGCGCTCACCGAGATGGCCTGCGAAGAAAGAGGAGCCGTCCTCGTACGACTGCCCTGAGAGGCTGATCATGTTCATCCACTCGAACGCCTCGGCGAGTGCCGCGGGCTCGAGGATGACGGTGTAGTCGCCGGGAGGAAGCGTCTCCTCGGTGCCGCGGAGCAGCGTCGCCTTCTCGATCGCCTCGCTGCCGAGGGCGCGGACGTCGACGCCGGAGACGCGGCGCGAGCAGCGAGTCGCGTAGCCGGAGTGCCGGCCGTCGAGCGCGATCACGAGCGCTTCGGCGGTCGTGAAGCGGGCTTCGCGCCGTACGCCGTGGCTGTTGCCCGCGGCCGCGGTGGTCGCGCCGGTCGAAAAGTTTCCGGCGAACGTGACTCCGGCGCGAGCGCCTTCTTCGAACAGCGACCGCAGCTCGGTCGTTTTCGCGATCGGCGCCAGGGCCGCGGTCGCCTCGTCGAGCGAAGGGACCCGCGGGGAAGGAGAGAGGTCGAGCGAGAGGCCCGTGAAACCTTCGAGCTTCTCGCTGCGGCGCGCGAGCTCGAGCGCGAGCGCGACTGCGCGGCGGATGCCGTCGTCGTCGAGCGAGCTCGTCGAAGCGACGCCGAGCTTGCCGTCGGCGACGACGCGAATCGCGAGGCTGCCGCTCCGCTCGGAGAGATTCTGGTGCACCGACGAGTTCGCGAAGCGGGTGAGATTCCCGTCGCTCATGAAGACCACGGCATCCGCCTCGTCGCCCTCGGCGAAGCGGAGCGCGCGTTCAATAATCGCGATGGCCTCCCGTTCCGCGTTTCGCGTTTCGCGTTTCGCGTTCCCGTTCATCCCATCTCCACGCCGCGGAAGCGGGCCAGCGGCGCGCCGTGCGCCACGCGCGCCGTCTGCATGGGGTCGCCCTTGCCGCAATTCGGCAACCCCCAGACGCGCCAGGTCGAGCGGTCGCCGATGGCGTCGCACGCTCCCCAGAACTTCGGTGTCGATCCGGTGTAGAGCGGGTTCTTGAGCATGCGGCCGAGTTTGCCGTTCTCGATCTCGTACGCGAGCTCGCAGCCGAACTGGAAATTCAGGCGGAGGTCGTCGATCGACCACGACTTGTTCGTCTCGACGTAGATGCCGCGCCGGACGCCGGCGAAGAGCTCCTCGCGCGTCGCGTCGCCCGGCTCGAGGCTGATGTTCGTCATTCGGATGATCGGGAGCGCCGACGCATCCTCGGCGCGCACCGTGCCGTTCGAAGAGCGTCCGACGATCGGCGCCGTGTCGCGCCCCGTGAGGTAGTTCACGAAGATGCCGTTCTCGACGAGGTGGAAGCGCTGGCCCGGCACGCCCTCGTCGTCCCAGCCGAACGAGCCGATCGCGCCGGGGATCGTCGCGTCGGCGGTGAGGTTCACGATCGGCGAGCCGTAGCGGAACGTGCCGAGCATCGGCGGCTGGAGGAACGAGCCGCCCGCGAGCGAGATCTCCCAGCCTAACGCGCGGTCAAGCTCGGTCGGGTGTCCGCACGACTCGTGGACCTGGAGCGAGAGCTGCGACGCGCCGATCACGAGGTCGAAGACGCCGGCGGGGGCCTTCGGCGCCGCAAGGAGCGCGAGAACCTCGTCGTGGATGCGCCGGCCGTTGGGCGCGAGCTGTTGCTCCTCGACGAACTCCCAGCCGCGCGCCTGGAAGTCGCCGCCCGCGGAGTTCGGGTAGGAGCGCTTCTGGAACTCGTCGCCCTCGAGCGCGATCACCTCGATGCCGCAGCCCATCTCCGTCGACGACTGCTCGATCCAGCTCGCTTCGGTCGAGGCGAAGACCTTGTCGAGCCGGTACGACGTGATCTCGCCCGAGACCTGGTGGATCCGATCGTCGTCGCGCAGAGGTTCGGTCGCGTCGAACAGGTGCTGGAGTTTGCGGTCGATCGGGACCGAAAAGGGATCGGTGACGAACGACGTCGCCCAGCGGCCGGTGACCGCGTCGACCGGGCTGAGCGTGACCTGCTGCGTCGTGGCGACGTGGCTCGCGGCCGCGACCTCGAGCGCGCGGAGCGCCGTCGCGCGGAGCGATGCCTCGCTCGTGTCGGAGTCGGCGGCGAAGCCCCAGCCGTTGCCGACGAGCACGCGGACACCGACGGCACGGTCGACTCCCGAGGAGAGATTCTCGACGCTGCCGTTGCGAACCTTGACCGTCTCGTCGGTCGTGGTCGACTCGCGCAGGTCCGCGTAGCGCGCGCCGCGCTCGCGGAGGAGTTTCAGGACGTCTTCGTGAAGCTGTCGTCGTGACATGCGGGGGCATTCTACCAATGAGGCGAAAGGCGAGAGGCCAAAGGCGAGGAGCAGGCCAGAGGCCAAAGGTCAAAGGTCAGAGCAGGCGGCTTCGTGGCGATTGCGTCGGGCGTCGTAGGCGTGCGTCTTGCTTCGTAGCGCCGGCGTCTCGCCGGCTGGATCGCCGGCATCCTGCCGGCGGTCGCGAGGCCGTGCCCTTCGCGCTTACTCCTCGCGCCGAAATGAGGCAACGCAGCTGCCGGCCCGCGGAATCGGCGGGAGCTGAGCTGCGGTCGTCTTTTGGATGTGAGCTGTGATGCGACCCGGTCTTGGCGCTCGCCGGCCGAATGCCGGCCTGAAGCGTCAGGCCTTGGCTGCGGCTGGCTTGGCTGCGGGCTTGCTCGGTGCTGCGGCAGGCGTGGCGGTCTTCACGCTCGTTGCTGCGCGAAGCGCTCGGTCGATGACGCGCTGTGCAGTGCGTCGGCGACGGGTTATGTCTGCTCTGGATCTTTCACCATTGATTCTCGACATGGAGAACCTCCTTCCGGGACTCTATCAGCATTGGGCTCTGGAACGCCGCTCAATCGCAGCCGCTCGAACGTTTGCGGTTACTTCACGGGTCGTCCGGAGACGCCGCTTTACGCTGTATCCACAGCAATTCTGTTGGGAAAGTGCAGAAGAGTCGTCGAAGGAGTCACGTATGCGCAGGCTTCAGGCGGTCCTGATTTCAACCGGCATCATGATCCTGGCGCCCTGCGCTGCATTGGCGGCCGGCGGCGAACGCACGTACCTTCTGAAGTCCGCCTCGGGACTGCTGCTCCGAAATGTCGCGGCCGAGGCCGCCGTGTACGACGGACGACCGGCGGTCAGGCTCACCGAGACTCCTGCGCCCGACGCAGCGCAGGCTCGGGGTAGTGATGGGCACTCGGTCGCGATCCTCCCGGGGTCCGACTTCGAAGACGGAGTGATCGAGGTGGAGCTGGCAGGCTTGCCGGAGGCTGGCGCAGGCGACGGAGCGCGCGGGTTCGTCGGCCTCGCCTTCCGCGTGTCGCCCGATGCGAGCCGGTTCGAGTGCATTTACCTCCGCCCGACGAACGGTCGCGCCGATGATCAGCTGCGACGGAATCACTCCACGCAGTACATCTCGCATCCCGGTTTCCCGTGGCACAGGCTGCGAAAGGAGCAGCCCGGAGTGTACGAGTCGTACGCCGATCTCGTGCCGGGAGCATGGACGAGGGTGAAAATCGAAGTCTCGGGCGTGAAGGCGCGTCTTTACGTCAACGGCGCGACGCAACCCGCGCTGATCGTCAACGATCTAAAGCTTGGCCCTGTGGCGGGTGGTGTCGCGCTCTGGATCGGGCCCGGCACGGAAGCGTATTTTTCGAAGGTCGTGGTGCGGCCCGACAAACGCGAACGCAGTTCGGGAGAATGACGAGCCCCGCTCCTTCGGAGACTATCCTCCGAAATAGTGGCAGCGCGACGTGCAGGTCTCCTCGATCGTGATTCGCTCGAGGATCGGGAGCTTCGGCTTCAGCTCGTTCCAGAGCCAGGCGGCGAGGACCTCCGAGGTGGGGTTCTCGAGCCCGGGGATCTCGTTCAGCGTGTAATGGTCGAGCCGCTCGACCATCGGGCGGACGAGCTTCTGCAGGTCGGCGAAATCGATGAGCCAGCCAGTGGCGGGATCGACCTCGCCGCGCACCGCGACTTCGCCGCGAAACGAATGCCCGTGCATCCTCCGGCACTTGTGTCCCTCGGGGACGTTCGGGAGGTAGTGGGCCGCTTCGAAGCGGAATTCCTTGACGAGTTCGACCTGCATGATGAAAGGGGGACTCCGATCGTGGTTCCGGGCGTGGGGCCTGCCGCCCGACTGCGCGATAACTCCGTTATGATATGCGCGATTCCACAGGCGGAATGCACATGACCGAGAGAGACGAGACAGAGCACCGGGAGCCATCGATCGGCGAGCTCGTGCGCGACATCACGAAGCTGGCCTCAACGCTGGTGCGCGGCGAGATCGCGCTCGTGAAGCTGGAGGTGCGCGACACGGTCGCTCGCTCCGGCGCGGCAGTCGCCCTCTTTCTCGTCGCGGCGTTTCTCGCCATCGCGGGAATCGTCTTCGTCCTGATCGCCATGATGCTTCTCCTCTCGCCGCTGGTCGGCAGTGGCTGGGCGGCGGTGATCGTGACAGTCGTGCTCTTCGTGGCGGCGGCGCTCACCGCGTCGGCCGCGAAGCGAAAGCTCGCTCCCGAGCCGCCGGCTCCCGCGGAGCGCACGCCTTCAGCAAAGTCTCCCGCCCTGCCACCGTCGAAGACGCAGTCACGAGGAGGACGCTCATGAGCTCGACGAACGAAGTGAGGACCGCGATCAAGGCATCGATCGACGGCGCACGCAGGGGAGTCGCCGACAGCGTCGACGCGCTCGACCGAAAGGTCCGCGGGGACATCGACAGGCTCCGCGATTACCTCGATCTCAACCGCCTTGCCGGAGAAAACGCGCCGCAGCTCATCGCGGCAGGCGTCGCGTCCGGCATCGTCCTCGGGTACGCGCTGCCCAGGCCGCTTCTGCGCATCCTCCAGTTCTCCGTCGTCGTCGGCGTCGCGACGGTCGTCGCGAAGCAAGTGGCCGACCGCGTCGCTTGCGAACTGGACGCGGAAGAGCTCGAGGAAGGGATCTCGGGGGACTGATCGCGGGTCAGCGCGGAACGCTGTTTTTCTCGCCGCGCGCGGCGTGTCGCCCGGAACGTGCTACGAATCAGTCGATGACTTGCGCTACACCCGCGAGCTCGTCGTCCTGAGCGAAGCGAAGGACCTCTCAGGGTTCTACCGATGAAGTCTTCAGCCCCTCGATTTCCGGCCTGTTGCGAGTGCGTAGAACCCTGAGAGGTCCTTCGCTTCGCTCAGGACGACACTGAGGGCGTGCAGCGCATGACGGGACACGTGCTCGCATCAATGAGGATGTCGCCCTGCGGGCCGCTGCCTCCGCACGGTGCCGAAATTCGCAATCCGCAATCCCCTTCACTCCCGCCTCACGTAGCGCCCTCCTCCGACCCTTCTCACGAGACCTGCGATCTCGAGCGCGAGCAGCAGCTCGAGAAGGCGGGGAAGAGGGGTGTCGCCGTCGACGAGCGAATCGGGATGGATCGCCTCGTCGCTCGGAACGCGCGACCAGAGCGCGGCGAGCGCAGGCTCGGCTGGCGGCGCGGGCGCGCTGGTCGACGATTGCGACGGGCGCAGGTCGGGGAGCTCGTCGTAGAGGTCGTCGAGGTCGTGCAGCAGCTTCGCGCCGTCCTGGATGAGCCGGTGCGTCCCCCTCGTCGCGGGAGAGAAGACCGAGCCAGGCACCGCGAAGACCTCGCGCCCTTCCTCGGACGCGAGGCGCGCGGTGATGAGCGAGCCGCTCCGTTCTCCCGCTTCGATGACGACGACCCCACGGGCGATGCCGGCGATGATGCGGTTGCGGATGGGAAAGTTCTGCGGGCGCGGAGTCGTGCCGTCGTCGAACTCCGCGAGGACGAGGCCGTGCTCCGCGATGCGCTGCTGGAGCGTGCGGTTCCCGCGCGGGTAGGCGACGTCGATCCCGGTGCCGAGCACGGCGATCGTCGGGCCTCCGGCCTCGAGCGCTGCGAGATGGGCGGCGGCGTCGATGCCGGTCGCGAGGCCCGAAACCACGGTGATCCCCGCCGTCGCGAGCTCGCGCGCGACGCGGCTCGCGACGTTCACTCCGTAGGGTGAGGCGCGGCGCGAGCCGACGACGGCGACGGCTGGCGTGCCGAGAAGCGCCCGGTCGCCGAGCGTGAAGAGCCGTGCCGGCGGGTCGGACGTTCGTCGCAGGAGAAGTGGGTAATCGGGATCGACGAGCGTCGTCACCCGACCCGCGACGAGCGCGGTCTTCTCGCGCAGCCGCGGAATGCGCGGAGCCGTCCGGACGAGTCGCGCGAGCGCCGGGGGAATCTCCGCGGTCTCGAAGAGAGTGGTGTCGGATGCGTGAGCGATTGCGTCGCACGCAAGTCCGGCGTCGGTGAGCAGACGTATCTGTCGATTGGATAGACTTTCGCTGAATGACCAGGCAAGCACCCAGTCACGGGGGCTCCACGATGTCGAATTGTTCACGGGTTTGTGTTGAAGGAGAGAAACGTAGCCGTTGAGGGTGTGTGTGGAGCGTAATTATAATGCGAGCTCATCCAATGACAACCATTCGTCACGCAGCGATGCATCGTGTCGGTCTCGTGAGCTCCATCGCGAGGCTGCTTGCCGCGGGTACGCTCGTCGCGGCGCTCTCCGGATGCGGAACGACCAGCGCCGATCTCAAGACGGCCGAAGGACAGCTCCGCATCGGCTCGAAAGCGGCGCGCGCGGGCCTCTGGCGCGAGGCGATGTTCCGCTACCAGCGGGCCGTGCAGATCGAGCCGAACAACGCGATGGCGCTGAGCAACCTCGGTGTCGCCTACGAGAGCGCCGGCGAATTCGAGCAGGCGCGCGAGTCGTACCTGAAGGCGCTGCAGGTCGATCGCGCCAATCCGTACATCCAGAAGAACTACAGCCGCTTCTCGGAGTTCTACGCGAAGTTCAAGAAGCGAGAGCCGAAGGTTCTGGACGCGGTGAAGGAGGGCACGCCATGAAGCGCGCCGTTGCGGTCGCAATCGCGCTGCTCGCCCCCGTCAGCGTCTTCGCGGGAGTCTTCGAGGCGACGCTCACGCTTCCCGTGAGACCGCGGTTCGCGATCTCCGAGGGGACGCACGTCGCGATCGCGCCCTTCGTCATCGTCGTCGCAGCCGAGGACCGGGCGGACCGCGCATCGAAAGTCGACGTGCAGAGCGAGTTTTCTCGCTACCTGAAGAAGAAGCTCGAAAAGGAGACGAAGCTCGAGATCATCGACGCCTCGAGCGAGGATCTGCCGACCTCGGACACGAAGGAGCTCGCGGCGAATCGCGATTTCTGGAAGTCGGTTGCCGCGAAGAGCGGAGCCGACTACGTGATGAGCGGTTCGATCGACTTCGACATCGAGGACAAGGCGGGATACAAGACCGAGGAGTACACCTCGCCCGTCGACGGGCGGACCTACTACCGGCAGGTCCTGGTCGAGAGCACCGGCTTCGTGTTCGACATCGTCTTCGTCGTGTTCGACGGCGACACCGGAGAGAAGGTCGCGGAGGAGAATTTCCGCGACTTCAAGCAGTTCGACGGGCGCAACTACGACGAGCTGATGGGGCTCTTCGAGAATCTGCGCTCGATGGAAAAGCAGATTCTCAGCATGTTCATCTCGCAGGAAACGACGTCGACCCGCTACCTGTTCGACTGATCCGCCGGCAGGCGGGCGGGCGGAGACTGGCGATTCGACGAGGCGCTTCGGGGGGGCTCGCGTGATCCGACAGACGTCCCGGCTTCTGGCAGTGCTGTTTGTGCTACTCGCGCCGATTCCGGCGATGGCGTTCGGCAAGAACAAGATCGTCTACGACGATTTCAAGTGGCAGATCTACCAGTCGACGCACTTCGAGATCTACTTCTACGAAGAGGAGCGCGCGTCGCTGCAGAAGGTCGTGAACTTCTCCGAGAGCGCCTACGACGAGCTGTCGCGGAAGTTCAACTTCCAGATCTCCAAGCGGATCCCGCTGATCTTCTACGCCACCCACTCCGCGTTCGAGCAGACGAACGTGATGCTCAATTTCATTCCGGAAGGTGTCGGCGCGTTCGCCGAGCCGGTGCGCAACCGGATGGTGCTGCCGATCGACCTGCCGGACGAAAAAGTCTACGCGCTGATCAAGCACGAGCTGACGCACATCTTCCAGTACGAGATCCTCTTCCGCGGGCGCTACGACCGCGCGGTACGCGCTCGGCCGCCGACGTGGTTCATGGAAGGGCTTGCCTCGTACATGGCCGAGGACGAGGACACGAACGACCGGATGGTGCTTCGCGACGCCGTCGTGAACGACTTGATCCCTTCCGTACGCTCCGGGTTCGGAGGCTTCTTCGCCTACCGGTTCGGCCACGCGGTCTTCAAGTTCATCGAGTTGGAGTATGGAGAGGAGGGGGTGCGCGACTTCGTGATGGAGTACCGCAACGCGCTCGGGCCCTCGGTCGACCGCGCGCTCAAGCGCGCGTTCAACCTGACTCCCGAGGAGTTCGACCGCAAGTTCCGCACGTGGCTCCGCAAGCGTTTCCTTCCGACGCTCATCGAGAAGGGTGAGCCCGAGGAGTACGGCGAGCCGTTCACTGTTCAGCGTGGTGTGCGGAGCACCGAGACTTCCCCGGCGATCGCGCCCTCTGGCGACCTCGTCGTCGCGCTGACGACTTACAAGCAGGACATCGATGTCGCGCTCTTCAACGTGCCGAAGCGCGAGCTCATCCGCAACCTCACGAAGGGGCTGCCGGAGAAGTACGAGTACATCATCGGCCAGTTCCTGACGACCGCGCCCGTAATGGGGCGCGACCTCGCGTTCAGCCCGGACGGCGACCAGATCGCCTTCTTCGCGAAGAAGGAGCGGGGCCGCCACCTCGTGCTCGTCAACGCGGTCACCGCGAAGCTCGAGCGCTCCGTGGGGATGATCGTGGAGCAGCAGCTCAATCCTGTCTTCTCCCCGGACGGGAAGAAGATCGCGTTCCACGGATTCATGGGAAACAAGGCCGACATTTTCCTGTACGACCTCGAGAGCGGCGAGATCTCGAACGTGACGAACGACGATTTCTTCGACGCGGCGCCCTCGTTCTCTCCCGACGGCCGATGGCTGCTCTACTCCTCGGTGGTCGAGGGGTTCGCGAAGCTCTTCCGCCTCGACCTGACCGATCCGAAGGTCCGGTACCAGGTCACGAAGGGTGAGTGGAACGACATCGACGCAGTCTATTCACCCGACGGCAAGCGGGTTTTCTTCGCGTCCGACCGGCAGACGGGGCGCAACGAGCCGGTGAAGGTCGCCGTCGCGGACCCCGGAGGCGAGGCGTCACCGGAAGAAGAGCTGAAGATCGATCCGACGGTATTCGCCGCGTACAACATCTACTCGAAGGATCTCGAGTCGGGAGAGGTGTGGCAGTACACCGATGTCGTCGGCGGCAGCACGGTGCCGCAGGTGTTCATCGGTGAGAAGGGTGTCGAGAAGCTCGTCTTCAGCTCGTACTACAGGGGCCGGAACAGTCTCTACATCACCGACACGTCGAAGCCGTTCAAGGTCATCGAGTCGGAGGTGCTTCCAACGGCGCCGCTGCTCGAATCGGACCGCGGGGCGTTCATCCCCCCGGTCGAGGTCGCGATCGACGAGGAGAACATCAGGGACGAAGGGAAGTTCCGGCTCTTCGTCGACGACGTCTCGGTCAACGCCGGCTTCACCGACGACCAGACGTTCGTCTCGCGGTCGGTGATCTCGTTGAGCGACATGCTCGGAGGGCGGCGCTTTTTCGCGTCGATCGACTCGGTGTCGACCTTCGCGAACTTCGATTTCGTCTATCTCGACGCGCGCAAGCGAACGAACTGGGGCGTTCGCTTCTTCGACGACAACGAGTACTACACGGTGGTCGACCAGTCCGGGGACGTGGTGCGGGACCGGGAGGCCTACAGTCAGACGGGGCTCATCGGGTTCATGAGCTATCCGTTCGACCGCAACCGACGGATCGAGTGGGGCGGCGGATACATCATGCGCGACATCTCGTATCCGGTCCTCTCGCCCGGCAGCCCGTCGGGAGTGGGGTTCCTCGAGTTCAGCGACGAATACCCGATCGTGTTTTCGAGCTTCTCGGGTGACAGCACGCACTTCCGCTCGTTCGGCCCGATCTCCGGGAGGCGCTACAACGTCATCACGCAGTACGCCTACGATCTGGACGATGGGGGAACGAACTCGGCCGATCTCATCCTCGACGTGAGGAACTACCGGCAGCTCACCGCGCGCAGCCTGCTCGCGTCGCGTTTCTGGGGCGCGTTCTCCGACGGAAACAACCCGAACTTCTATTACTTCGGAGGGCTCAACACGCTGCGAGGCTACGACTACAACAGCCTCGTCGGGTCGCGCGCCTTCTACGCGAACTTCGAGCTTCGCTTCCCGATCGTCGACCGGATCGACACGCCGATCAACCTGAACTTCTCCAACATCCGGGCCCATGTCTTCTTCGACGTCGGAGGCGCTTACTTCGAAGAGCAGGAGGAGTGGAAGTTCTGGGAAGACGGGCAGCTCAAGAACGGCGTCGCCGCGGTCGGCTGGGGGATCGCGCTGAATTTTCTCGGGCTCGAGCTGCACTGGGATTTCGCGAGGCGGACGAACCTCGACGAGCTCTCCGACGACACGATCTCGACCTTCTGGATCGGCCAGACGTTCTAGTGATGGACCAGAGTGCGCCAGGGGTGGACCAGAACGACGACCATCTGAGGCTTCTCTCGATTTTTCACTACGTCGTGGCGGCGTTCGCGGCGCTTTTCGCGCTCTTCCCGGTGATTCATCTCGTGATCGGGATCGCGATCCTCACGGGGCGGTTTGCGGACGGAGGCAGCGACGATGGAGCGCGATGGGTCGGGGGATTCTTCGTGGCGTTCGCGAGCGCCTGGATCCTCGCGGGGCTGACCTTCGCGGTCTGTGTCTTCCTGGCGGCGCGGAACCTCGCAAAGCGGACGCGGTACCTCTACTGCCTCGTGATCGCCGGCCTCGAGTGCATGTTCGTGCCGTTCGGCACCGTGCTCGGCGTGCTCACTCTCGTTGTCCTGACGAAGGATCCGGTCAAGGCGAAGTTCGGGGTGGCGGCTCCAACTCCACCGCCGGAGTGACGGTTCCGTGGCGCTGACCCGTCCGGATGTTCGAGGGCCACAGACGATGCGCCCGTTCGTCACCCGGGAGGGGTGACGCGCGCTGCCGACGCGGAGCGCTCGTGACGCTATTCATGGATCAGGACAGCAATTGGTTTCGGAGTCTTCCCCCCGGGGAGTTGTCGATCGGTCGACGTCCTGCCTGAACCGAATGGGGGTCGGAACGGCAAGGCGGCGTGAGGAGCGCGCTCGAGTCGTTATCGGATCCATGCTTCTCGCGTGTGAGTGAGTCCGGTCCTCCGGGAGTGCCCAGACCCGGAGTGGCTGTTGAAATCGCCGCGAGAGCGCTCGCTCTCGTGATCGGCTCGACGACCGGAATCGTTCCCGGGGGGACGTTTTTCGTTCTTCGCCGCGCAGGCGTCCGGCGTCGCTACGAGGCGATCTCGCGTGGAACCCTTCCCGCGACGAGGCCGCGCGCGAACGCTTCGAGCTCGGCCATCGAGCGTCCAGCGTAGAGGTTAGGCCGCGCGGGAAGCGCCAGCACCGGCGCCATCCTGCCTCCGACGATGACCGAGCAGTCGTGCCCGGCAGCGGCGTCGGCGAGCTGGACGATCTCGTCGCGGAGCCTCGAGGGTTCTGCGGCGACGCCTGCGCTGAGCCAGACGATCTGCGGGGAGAGCTCGTGGAGGGCGTGGCGGAGAGTTTCGAGCGGCGTCTCGGGTCCGAGGTTGGTGGCCCGGAGCCCGAGGCTTCCGAGAACGATCGACGCGCCGAGGGAGGGAATGATGTAGGGGTCGCCCGCAGGAGCGCCGCCGACGGCAGGGCGGGCGCTGAGTGAAGGGATCTGGATCAGCGAGCGAATTCTGGAGAGCGCCTGGACGATGATGTCAGTCGCGCGGTGCTCGACGTAGATCGCCGAGGAGTCGAGTTTCCACAGCTCGCCCACGCGCGCCATCGCCTCGGAAAGCGGGCCGTCGATGATCTGCGCTGGCGTCCAACCCGCGAGAAAGAGGGAGACGAGAAACCCGCGCGTGCCGTTCTCTGATCCTTCGACGAGGAGCCTGTAGAGCAGGTCGCCTTCCTCGCCGTGTGCCGGCAGCGCGCCGGCAAACGGCGTGGCGTCGCTGACGCCGAGGATCTCGGGCCGGCAAACCTTCTGGCCTGAGCTGCGGATGAACTGAACGGCATCCTCGACCGGGATACGCCGATGGCCGCCGGTGGTGCGCACGGCTCGAACCGCGCCGTCGTCGGCCCAGCGCTTGATCGAGGATTCGCTCACGCCAATGGCTTCGGCAAGCTCGCGGGGAGATAGGAGGGATCGGGTCGTCGGCGTCATCCTGGGTCCTTCTTATGGTCGATTTGAACGAATGTATGGTAATTGATCTGGTTGCTTCTCCGCAAGTAACAACTGGATAGGTTGAATATTTCTCGTAATAATCTTGACACCTGAACGAACGAGGCCTAGGTTATGAACGTCTTGATTGAATTTTGCGATGCATAGTGAACAGCTCACGTCAGCCCGGAACTCGAGATCGCCACGATGATCCCCGGCCCTGGGACCAGCGAATGAACGGATTCTCACGATCGCTTGCGACGCGCCCGGTCTTTCTGACTGGAGCCACCGGTTACATCGGAGGCCGGCTCGCGCCGCGGCTGCTCGAGAACGGATTCCGCGTTCGCTGCCTCGTGCGCGACGCGGGCAAGCTGAAGGGGAGGCCCTGGGGCGATGCCCCGGCCCTGCAGATCGTCGAGGGTGACGCTTCGGACATCGTGGCGCTCGCTCGCCAGATGCGCGGCTGCGGCGCCGCGTACTACCTGATCCATTCGATGATGGTGGCTGGCGAGGACTACGCCCTGCGCGATCGCGCGCTTGCGGAGACGTTCGCGCACGCCGCGCGTCTGGCAGGGGTTGAGCGAATCATCTATCTCGGAGGGTTAGGCGAGACCGGCGACGGGCTCAGCGAGCATCTCCGGTCGCGGCGTGAGATCGAAAGCGCGCTCGCCTCTACAGGCGTCCCCGTCACGGTGCTGCGCGCCGCGATGATCGTCGGCTCCGGCTCGGCGTCGTACGAGATCCTCCGCTACCTCGTCGAACGGCTTCCGGTGATGGTCACCCCGAGGTGGGTCTCGACCGAGTGCCAGCCGATCGCCGTGCGCAACGTGCTCCACTATCTCGTCGCATCGCTCCAGGAGCCTGCGACTGCCGGAAAGACATTCGACATCGGCGGACCCGACGTGATGTCGTACCGCGAGATCATGCAGACCATGGCGGAGGCCCTCGGGCTGCCTCGCCGAGCCATCCTTCCCGTACCCATCCTGACTCCCCGCCTGAGCTCCCTCTGGATTCATCTGGTGACCCCGATCAGCCATCGGATCGCGCGCCCGCTCGCCGAGGGTCTGCGCAACAGGGTGGTCTGCAGAAACGACGACGCGCAGACGCTGATGCCGCAACGGCTGCTCACCGTTCGAGAGTCGTTCGACGCGGCGCTCGGGAAGGTGGCGAGCGCCGAGATCGAGACGTCATGGAGTGACGCGGGGCCGCTTTCGGGAGATCCCGACTGGGCGGGCGGCACCGTGTTCAACGACGTGCGTGAGATCGAGCTCGACGCTCCGCCGGAAGCTGTGTTCCGCGCCGTCTGCCGGATCGGTGGAGGCAACGGCTGGTACGCGGCCGATTTTCTCTGGCGCCTGCGTGGGGCGCTCGACCGACTCGTCGGCGGTCCGGGACTCAGGCGCGGGCGCCGCGATCCGGAGAACGTGCGCTACGGCGATGCGCTCGATTTCTGGCGCGTAACGGGCGTCGAGCGGAACCGTCTCCTGGAACTGCGCGCCGAGATGAAATTGCCGGGCGAAGCCGAGCTCTCGTTCGAGATCGTCTCGAGCGGGGCCGGGTCGACGAGTTGCCGGCTGGTGCAGCGCGCGCGCTTCAAGCCGCGCGGACTCGGAGGGCTCGTGTACTGGTACGCCGTGCTTCCGCTTCACGGCATCGTCTTTCGCGGGATGCTGAACGGGATTCGCGCGGAGACGGCGAAGATTGCCCGGACGGCGCGTCCCGCCAACACCGCGATCAGCTGACGAGCACGCCGGCGGCCTGCTCGAGAAAGCAGCTGACGATCGGGATTTCGAGCGCGGCCTTCGTGCACTTCGGTTTCTGCGCGGCGGCCGCCGCGGAAGCAGACTGCTCACACTTCTTTTCGAACTCGGCGACCGCGAACGACTTCACCGTGGTGCTGGTCGCCTCATCGACCACCACGACCGCCGATCTGGCGCGCGCTGATCCGATCGCCCGCTCGTGGTAGCGCTCGAGCTCTGCAACCTCTGCCGGCGCGGGCGCGGGGCCGACGGAATCGGGCCTCGAGGACGAGAGCGTGAGCGGGGCAGGCGAGAGCGACGCTTCCGGCGCGACCTGGCGATGGCCGGCGCCGACGATCGCGCCGATCGCTCCGATGCCGGCGCGTGCCACGAAACGCTTGGGCGAGGGCGACGAAGGTTGCGCCGGGCGGACCCATGCAGTTGCTGAGATCGCAACCAGGAGTGCGGATGCCGGGAGCGCTAGCTGGAGTCTCATCGAATGCCTCTGCCTTCCGTCTCGTGTCGTGACTTCCGACAAGATGACGCCTGAACAGCGGAAAAGTTAGCCGGTTTCTCGAATCGAACCGGAACCTTGACGCGGGCGTAACAAACGGCGTCGGCTGGACAGTGCGCCCCCTCGCGGTGAGAATGCACCGAGCCGCATGCGAAGCGAAATCGTGGTTTACACGCGGGATGTCGTCGGGCGGCGGATGGCCGGCCCGGGAATCCGTGCCTTCCATCTCGCCGACGAGCTTTCCCGGCACGCGCCAGTCGCGCTCGTGGCCGAGCTGACGGACTTCGACGGCGAGGGCAGGTTCCGCGCTCTCCGTCGCGGGTCGCCCGAGGCTACGGAGGCGATCCGAGCCGCGCGCGTGGTGATCGGTCAGCCGACCCGGGAACTGCTGCGGCTCACGCGCCGGCCGGCAAAGATCGTCTTCGACCTGTTCGACCCGGTCGTGCTCGAACTGCCGGCGGTCTACGCGGAGCGCGCGGGGTTGCGCGGCCGGGCGCACCAGTGGATCGAGTGGCAGCGCCTTCAGACCGCGATGAAGCAGGGCGACCTGCTCGTCTGCGCGACGCCGCAGCAGTTCTCGTTCTACGCGGGCGTCCACCTTTCCGGTGGCGGGGAGACCGGCGGTTGGCTCGAGCGATGGCTCACGATTCCGTTCGGGATCGAGGAGCGCGAGCCGGAGGACGACGGTCCGATCGAGCAGCTCGGCGACGAGCCCGTCGTCGTTTGGGGCGGCGGATCGTGGCCCTGGCTCGATCCGGAGACGGCGCTCGCGGCGGTCGAGCAGCTCCGCACCGAAGGAACGAAGGCGAAGTTTCTCGTGCTCGGAGGGCGGCGGCCTAACGAGAGCGTGGCCGCGGCTGCGACGAGCGTCTGGGCGAGCCGCGTGGAGGCGACCGGCTCCGGCGCGGTGCTCTGGAATCGCGAGTGGATTCCGTACCGCGAGCGCGCGCGATGGCTGCGGGCGAGCAGCGTGGCAATCATGCTCCACCGCGCGAGCCTCGAAGCGGAGTTCGCGATTCGCACGCGCCTGTTCGACGCGATCTGGTGCGCCGTGCCCGTCGTCGCGACCCGAGGCGGATTCGCTGCCGAGCTCGTCGAGCGGGAAGGGCTGGGCGTGGTCGTGGCGCCGGGCGACACGCGCGACGTCGCCTCGGCGATCGCGCGGATCCTCGGGGACGACGCTTTCCGCGCGGCATGCGTAGAGAATCTGCGACGGGTGCGCGGGCGATTCAGCTGGAGCCGCGTCGCCGCGCCGCTCGTCGAACGGATTCTCCCGTGGCTTTGACGCACAGCATCGATTCAGGAACGATCGCGGCACCAGGCGCGACCCAGGCGACGCTCGACGTCTCCGTCGTCGTCGTTACGTGGAACAGCGGCCCCTGGATCGCGCGTTGCATCGCGGCGCTCGATGCGGCCTGCGCCGGCCTGACGTGGGAAGCCATCGTCCACGACAACGCATCGCGCGATGCGACGGCGGCGATTGCGGCAGGGCTTCTTGGACCCGGGCGCGGGCAGGTCGTTCGCTCCGCGCAGAACGACGGCTTCGCGGGAGGCGTCAACCGCGCCGTTGCCCTCGCGCGCGGGAGCCATGTGCTTCTTCTCAACCCGGATTGCGAGCTCGAGCCGGGCTGCGTCGCGACGCTCGTCGAGAGGCTTCGCGCGCACGGGAACGCAGTGGCGGCCGCGCCGCTCCTGCTCGGCGAGGACGGGCGCCCGCAGCGCGAGTTCCAGCTTCGGAGATTTCCGACGCTTCGGACCTTCGC
The DNA here is from genome assembly GCA_051305935.1 of Thermoanaerobaculia bacterium. Taxonomy (GTDB): domain Bacteria; phylum Acidobacteriota; class Thermoanaerobaculia; order Gp7-AA8; family Gp7-AA8; genus JACPDH01. The sequence goes on along the minus strand of JBPPMG010000239.1, from coordinate 24,130 downwards.
CGCCGAGCTCTTCCTCACCGAACGGCTCTTCGGTAGCGATCGCGAGATCGATCGCTATCGCTGTCGCGATCTCGACGTCGCGGTCGAACAGATGGTGGAACAGCCGGCGGGCGCGGCGCTTCTGCTGCGACGCGAGGCCTTCGCCGCGCTCGGTCCGCTCGACGAGCGCTTCGCCCCGGCGTGGTTCGAGGATGTCGACTTCTGCAAACGGATCGCGGAGGCGGGGAGGGAGATTCTCTTCGTGCCGTCGGCGCGGGCGACGCACCACGGCGGCGCGTCGCTCGTGGAGATGGAGACCGGCGCGTTCGTCGAGATCTGGTACCGGAATCTCTGGCGCTACGCGGAAAAGTGGCTCACGCGCGACGAGCGGGAACGGCTCCGCTGGTACATCATCGCGGGAATCGGCATGAGGGCGGGCGCCGTGCTCGCGGGCCACTCGGCGGGCGGCGCGCGGCGCGGCACGCTCGCGGCGTACGGCCGCGTGATTCGATCGGCATGGATGCGATGGAACGACGCTTCGCGATCGTAGTGATCACCTGGAACAGCGCGCGCTACCTGCGCCGCTGCGCCGAGGGGGTGAGCGCGCAGAGCCTGCCGGCGTCGGAAGTGGTCGTCGTCGACAACGCCTCGACCGACGACAGCGTCGACCTCGTCTCCCGGTTGCTCCCTCGCGCGTCGGTGATTCGCAACGCGAGCAACGTCGGTTTCGCCGCGGCGGCAAACCAGGGGATCGCCGCGACGAGCGCGGAACTGGTCCTGCTCCTCAACCCCGACGTCTTCCTCGGCGGGCACTACTGCGAGGAGACTGCCGCGGCGCTCGATCGAGCGGGCAGCGGCGTCGGCGCAGCGACCGGGCGGCTGCTGCGAGGCGAAGGGGACGCGATCGCGCCGACCGGCGTCGTCGACTCTCTCGGCATCCGCATGACGCGCAGCGGCCGGCATCTCGACATCGGGGCGGGCGAGGCCGATCCGGGGCCGGGTGCGGGCGACGTGGAGGTCTTCGGCGTCTCGGGTGCCGCCGCCGTCTACCGGCGCGCGTTTCTCGACGACGCCCGCGTCTTCGGCCAGGCGTTCGACGAAGCGTTTTTCGCCTATCGCGAGGATGCCGACCTCGCGTGGCGCGGTCAGCTCTTCGGCTGGAAGGCGATCCGCGCGTCGGCGGCGACGGCGTGGCACGTGCGGCGGGTCACGCCCGAGGTGCGCGCGAGTTTGCCGCCGGAGATCAACATGCACTCGGTGAAGAACCGGTTCCTGCTTCGCCTCAAGAACGAAGGGGCCGGTCTCGCCGCGCGCCATGCGGTGTTCGAGATCCCGCGCGACCTCGTCGTGGCCGGCGCGGCGTTGACGATCGAGCGGAGCTCGCTTCCCGCCTTCGCCTGGTTGTGGAAGAATCGCGCGTCGATCCTCGCGAAGCGCTCGGAGATTCAGCGCCGCCGCCGCGTCGAGGATCGCGATCTCGCCCGCTGGTTCGACTGATGCGTCACGAAGGCAGAGCACTCTCGATCGCAATCCTCGGGACGCGCGGGGTTCCGCCCCGCTACGGCGGGTTCGAGACCTTCGCGGGCGAGCTCAGCACGAGGCTCGTGGCGCGCGGCCACCGCGTCACGGTCTACTGCCGCGCGAGCCTCTACCCGGGCGAGCCGCGCGCGTGGAACGGCGTGCGGAGGATCGATCTCCCGGCGATCCGCTCGAAGTACCTCGAGACCGTGAGCCATGCGGCGCTCTCGGCCGTCGATGCGTTAGGGCGGCAGTACGACGCGATCCTCGTCTGCAACGCGGCGAACGCGTTCGTCCTCCCGCTGCTCGCCGCGATGCGCATCCCGACGGCGATCAACGTCGACGGCATCGAGCGGCTGCGGAAGAAGTGGAACGCGCTCGGGCGCTTCGTCTATCTCGGCGGCGAGGCGATGTCGGTGATGTTCGCCGACCGCGTAGTCGCCGACGCGAAGGTCATTGCCGACTACTACCGCGAGAAACACCAGACGAAGGCCGAGATCATCGCCTACGGCGCCGGATTTCCCGACGAGCCCGACAGCGACGTTCTCGAGCGCCTCGTCCTCGAGCCGCGCGGATACGTGCTCTACGTTTCGCGCCTCGAGCCGGAGAACCACCCGCTCGAGGTCGCGCGCGCTTACCGGGAAGTTCGGTCCGCGACGCCGCTCGTCATGGTCGGCGACGCGCCTTACTCCGCAGGCCTCATCGCCGAGCTTCGAGACGTGGCCGCGAGCGACCCGCGCATTCTCCTCACCGGAGGGATCTACGGAGCCGGCTACCGGACGCTCCAGCGCAATGCGCTCGCCTACGTCCAGGCGACTGGCGTCGGAGGGACGCATCCCGCCCTGATCGAGGCGATGGCCTCCGGCGGCGCCGTGATCGCGCTCGACACGCCCGAGAACCGGGAGGTTGGCGGCGACGCGATCCGGTACTTCACCTTCGGGGAGCGGGAGCCGCTGGCCGGGCTTCTGGACAGGGTTCTGAATGAGGTCGACGGGCTCGAGCCGTGGCGGGCGCGAGCCCGGGCGCAGGTCGGGCGGTTCGACTGGGACGCGGTGACCGACGCGTATGAGCGGATGTTTCGAGAGATGGCGGGGTAGCTCGCCAGAGTTGCCCAAAACTATTTGGACCCGCCCTGGTTTTCATTCTTCATTCGACATTCTTCATTCCGGGTTCCGCGTGATTTCGAGAACCGAAATGTCGAATGCCGAATGAAGAATGAAGAAGGGTCCGGCCCCCCTGGCCAATTCTCCGCGCCCTCCCCCTCAGAATTCGAAATTCTCCCTAGACGCCCCGACGCCACCTCGCGTACCAACCCCCGAGAGCCGGAGGTCCGGGTTCCGGGAGTGGCGTTGGACGGAGGGGAATCAGCTGGTAAGATCCCCGCCTGGCCTGCTGTCGGTGGGATCGAAGGCTCCGCATGAGGCGAGCCGGCATGAATTCGAGGGGCGGATGCTGAAACAACAGGCGAAGCTGGTGGCCAGGCTCGTATACCTGGCCGACATCGTCCTCACGACGGTGGCTTTCTTCGCTGCTTTCTGGCTCCGGGACGACCTCCTCCCGTTTCTCGCCCCCGACCGCTTCCCTACCGGCCTCTATCCCCTCAACGAGTACATCAAGATCTACCCGTTCGTGGTGGTGATCTGGTCGATCCTGCTCTTCAGGCATCGCAGCTACCGAAGCCATCGTACAGTCCGGATCAACGCGGAGGCGATCCAGACGCTCGAGGTGGTGGCCATCGCCACGGTGGCCCTGGCGACGACGGCATGGCTGTTCCGGCTGACTGAGCTCTCGCGCGCCTGGTTTGCGATCTTCTTCCTGCTCGACGCGGTCTTCCTCGTCTCGGTGAGGCTCCTTCTTCGCCTGCTGGCCCGCTGGGTCCGCGAGCGGGGGATGAACTACCGGACGATCGTGATCGTCGGCACGGGACGCCGCGCGCGCGAGATCGTGCAACTCGTCGAGGAGCACAAGTACTGGGGCTATCGGATTCTCGGCTTCATCTCGGATGGCCATCGCCTGCCGGCGGAGCTCTCCCGCTATCCGGTGCTCGGCGACCTTGCTCGCCTGAAGAAGCTTCTCGAGGAAGGCACGGGCGGACCCGAGATGGCGATCGACGAAGTGATCTTCGCGGTGACGCGCAGGAAGCTGGAAGCGAGCCGGTCGATCTTCCGTCTCTGCGAGGAGCTGGGAGTGCGCACCCGCGTCGCGATGAGCTTCTTCCCGACGCGCAACTCGCGCGTGGAGTTCGAGGAGCTCAACGGCGTGCCGCTGATCAGCTTCTCGACGACGCCGTCGAACGTGGCGCAGCTCGCGCTCAAGCGCTCGCTGGACGTGGCGATCTCGATAGGGATCATCGCCCTCTCCGCACCGCTCGTCCTCCTCGCGGCGATCGCGATCAAGCTCTCGTCCCCCGGGGCAGTCTTCTTCAAGCAGGAACGGATGGGGCTCAACGGCCGCATCTTCACGCTCTACAAGTTCCGCACGATGATCGAGGACGCGCACCGGCGCCGGACCGAGATCCAGCACCTCAACGAGATGGACGGGCCGGTGTTCAAGGTGAAGGCCGACCCGCGCGTCACGAGCGTCGGGCGCCTCCTGCGCAAATTCTCGCTCGACGAGTTGCCGCAGCTCTGGAACGTGTTCCGCGGCGACATGAGCCTCGTCGGGCCGCGGCCCCCGATCCCCGAGGAAGTGATTCTTTACGAGCGCTGGCAGAAGCGGCGGCTGTCGATGAAGCCCGGCCTGACCTGCCTGTGGCAGATCAGCGGAAGGAACGAGATCGACTTCAACCGCTGGATGGAGCTCGACCTGCAGTACATCGACAACTGGTCGCCGTCGCTCGACTTCAAGATCATGCTCCGCACCATCCCCGCGGTCCTCTCCGGCCGCGGCGCGTCGTAGCCCGGACGCTGGTCTCATGTGGCGCAGGCACTCATGCCTGCGCGTCGCTGAAGGCGACCTGTAGATTCCGAACTGGTGCCTCGACGGGGCGGCGCTTCGCGCCGCGCGCAGGCAGGAGTGCCTGCGCCACATTCCGACCGGTTTGCGAGCGATAATGGAGAGCGATCATGAGCACGAAAACCGAAAACGTACTCGACGCCGATAGCGCGGAGTTTCGGGCGGCAGCGCATCGCGCCGTCGACTGGATGGCCGATTATCTCGAGCGGGTGGAGGACTACCCCGTTCTCTCGCGTGCGAAGCCCGGGGAGATCGCCGCGAAATTCTCCGACGAGGCGTCCCGTGGGGGACGCTCGCTCGACGAATTGCTCGGCGAGTTCGAGACGAAGATTCTCCCCGGCGTCACGCACTGGAACCATCCCGCGTTCTTCGCCTACTTCTCGATCACCGGCTCGCGCGCCGGCGTGCTCGGGGAAATGCTCTCCGCGGCGCTCAACCTCAACGGCATGCTCTGGAAGACCTCGCCCGCGGTGACGGAGCTCGAGACGCGCGTGCTCGAGTGGCTGCGGAAGGCGCTAGGGCTTCCCGACGGGCTCTTCGGAATCATCAACGACACCGCGTCGATCAACTCGTTCCTCGCCATCGCCGCGGCGCGCGAGGCGACGGGGCTGAACATTCGCGAGCTAGGGATGACCGGCCGCGAGCTGCCGCAGATGCGCGTCTACTGCTCCGACCAGTCGCACTCGTCGATCGAGAAGGCGGCGCTCGCGCTCGGGTTCGGCACGCGCGGAGTCCGCAAGATTCCGGGCGACGCCGCGTTCCGGATGGACGTCGGAGCGCTCACCCGCGCGATCGAGGAGGACCTCGCGGCGGGCGTGCTGCCAGTTGCAGTCTCATGCACCGTCGGGACGACGTCCACCGCGGCGATCGATCCGGTGCGGGCGATCGGAGAGCTGACGAAGCGCCACGGCATCTGGTTCCATGTCGACGGCGCGTACGCGGGGCCGGCGGCGATCAGCCCGAGCTTCCGCTGGCTCTGGGACGGCATCGAGGCCGCCGACTCGATCGTCGTGAATCCGCACAAGTGGCTCGTCACGCCGGTCGACTGCAGCGTGTTGTACACGAAGCGTCCCGACATGCTCAAGGAGACCTTCTCGCTCATCCCCGACTACCTGAAGACGGCCGAGAGCGACGTGATCAACTACATGGACTACGGCCTTCAGCTTGGGCGGCGTTTCCGCGCGCTCAAGCTCTGGCTCGTGCTCGAGCACTACGGCACCGAGAAGCTCGGCGAAGTGATCTCGGCGCACGTCGACCTCGCCGAGAGCCTGGCGAAGCACATCGAATCGACGCCGGGATACGAGCTCGCCGCGCCGCAGTCGCTCTCCGTCGTCGTCTTCCGCAAGGTGGTGCGCGGCGCGGACGGCGCGATCGACGAGGACGCGTCGGAGCGCGCGAACGAGGCCCTGATGCTGGAGATCAACGGGTCGGGGCGGGCGTTCGTCTCACAGACGCGCCTCCGCGGCCGGTACGTTCTCCGCGTCGCGATCGGCAACGGCGCGACGCGCCAGGAGCACGTCGACCGGTTGAAGGAGTTTCTGACTCCACATGGTTCAGTGCTAACCTCCACCCTCGGGAGACCATGAGCGAACTTCGTTGCGACATCGCCGAACCGTTACTCGCTGCCGTGCGCGCGATCGGGGACGTTCTCGCGCGCCAGCAGGTGACGCACGCTTTCGTCGGCGAGGTTGCGATCAGCGCCTGGACGGGCGTCCGCGTCGAGAGCGGGGCCGTCGACGTGCTCGCGCTCGTCGCGCCCGACCGTTGCCAGCAGGTGCCGATGATGGCGAGCCATCGCGGCTTCGTCGTCGACGCCGCGGAGATCGAAGCGGCGCGCGAGCTCGACCTCATCCCGATGCGTTTCGGCGAGGGGCCGGACGCACCGCGCGTCCACGTTCTCCTCGCGAGCAACACTCTCTACTCGAAGATGCTTGGCCGCGCGGTCTCGGCGAGAGCAGGTGATTCCTTGATCCCGGTCGTACACGCCGAGGATCTCGCGATCATGCTCTCGCTCTCGGACCGCGCCGACGTCGGCGCGAACGACCTCGTGGCAAGTGCCGGCGAGTTGTTCGACGTCGATCGATTCAATACGACACTCAGGTCGATAGGCCTTGGGGGAAAGGTCATCGCGCGATGATCTGGGTTGGCAGCGCCACCGAACTCGACCGTCTTCTCGCCGTGCTCCGCGACGCTCCGCTCGTCGCCATCGACACCGAGGCAGACTCTCTCCACAGTTACTTCGACAAGGTCTGCCTCATGCAGATCACAGCCGCGGGCGAAGACTGGATCGTCGACCCTCTCGCCGGCTTCCCGATGAAGCCGATCGGCGAGATTCTCGGCGATCCGAAGATCGTCAAGGTCTTCCACGGTGCCGACTACGACCTTCGGATTCTCAATCGCGATTTCGGATTCGAGATCCACAATCTCCGCGACACGATGATCTGCGCGCAGCTCCTCGGCTACTCCGGTATCGGGCTCGCCGCGCTGCTCGAGCGTCACTTCTCGGTCAAGGTCAACAAAGTGCACCAGCGCGCCGACTGGTCGCAGCGCCCGCTGACTCCCGACATGCTGCGTTACGCCGCGACCGATACCCACTACCTCGCCGAGCTCGTGGCGAAGCTCGAAGCCGAGCTGCGGGAGAAAGAGCGCTGGGAGTGGGCGATGGAGGAGTTCTCGCGCCTCGAGCAGATCCGCCACAACGAGAGCGAGCCCGATCCGGAAGCGTTCCGGAAGCTGAAGAACATCGGCCGATTCAGCCGCCGGCAGCTCGCGGCTCTGGCGCGCCTCCACGCGTGGCGCGACCTTGCGGCGCGGAGCGCCGACCGCCCGCCGTTCAAGATCGTCGGGAACGAGTCTCTCGTCGCGATCGCCGAGGCGCTGCCGCAGGCGGTGCGTGAGCTCAGGCAGATCCGCGGCATGACCGCGGGCCAGGCGGGACGATACGGGCAGGGGATCCTCGAGGCGGTGGCCGCGGCCCTCGCGCTGGCCGAGGAGGATCTCCCCGAGATCGTCGCGAAGAAGCAGTGGAACCGCGACAAGACACTCGAGCAGCGGGTCGACCGGCTGCGCGCCGTCCGGGACGAGATCGCGAAGAGCCTCGGGATCGACCCGGGCGTCCTCGCGCCTCGCCACGTGCTGACGGCAATCGCCACCGAGCGACCCGCGGAAGCCAGCGCCCTGGCCGCAATTCCGGCGATGCGCCGCTGGCAGATCGAGGTCGCCGGCGAGAACCTGGTCGCTGCGATCCAGGGCACACTCTGAGGTGGCGGGGCGCACGCCCCGCCCGTGGCGCCCGTCCTTGACGGGCCTTTCCCATCGCTTACAATCCCCGTGGCCTGTGGAAACGCCACCCCGCCAAAGGCCCTCGCGAAAGGAACCAACACCGCATGGAAAGAATCAGGGACTACCGCGTCGTGATCATCGGATCGGGACCCGCCGGCTGTACCGCGGCTCTTTACCTGTCTCGCGCCAACATCAAGGCCGTCGTCCTCGAAGGCCTGCAGCCGGGCGGGCAGCTCACGATCACGACCGATGTCGAGAACTACCCTGGGTTCCCCGAGGGGATTCTCGGGCCGAAGCTCATGGACTTGATGCGGACGCAGGCGGAGCGGTTCGGCGCCGATTTCCGGGTGGAGCAGGTGGTCAGCGTCGCAGGCGGGAGTCGCCCGTTCGTCGTCGTCACGGAGGATCGTGAGTACGAGTGCGACGCGGTGATCGTCGCCTCGGGCGCTTCGGCGATGCAGATCGGGCTCGAGTCGGAGAAAGCGCTGCAGGGCTTCGGCGTCTCGTACTGCGCAACCTGCGACGGCTTCTTCTTCAAGGAGAAGGAGATCGTCGTCGTCGGCGGAGGCGACTCCGCGATGGAGGAGGCCACCTTCCTCACGAAGTTCGCGAGCAAGGTGACGATCGTTCACCGCCGCCAGGAGATGCGCGCGTCGAAGATCATGATCAAGCGCGCGCAGGACAATCCGAAGATCGAGTTCCTGTTCGACACCGTCGTCGACGAGGTACTCGGCAGCAAGGACAAAGGCGTAACGGGATTGAAGCTCCGGAACGTCGAGACCGGAGCAGCGCGCGAGTTTCCGACACAGGGGCTCTTCGTCGCGATCGGGCACACGCCGAACACGAAGGCGTTCGCGGGGCTGCTGGAGATGGACGACAAGGGCTACGTCATCAACAAGCCGGGATCGACTTACACCAACATCGAAGGCATTTTCGCCTGTGGCGACGTGGCGGACCACGTGTACCGGCAGGCAGTGACGGCGGCCGGGACCGGTTGCATGGCGGCGCTCGACTGCGAGCGCTGGCTGAGCGACCACGAATAGTCGGGTCCGGCCGGCCCCACAGAGGAGGAGTTCGTGACGCGTCACAGAGCGGCTGAGCGGGTGCTCATTCTTGGCGGCGGCGGCATGGTAGGCGTGGAGGTCGCGCGCGAAGCGGTTCGCGAGCTCCAGCCGGACGAGATCATCATCTCCGCGCTGACCGCGGGAGAGGTCGACGAAGCGGTAGCCGAGCTTCGCGCGGAAGCGGGGCGGCTCGGCTGGAAGACGAAGTTCACGGCGGAGCCGGGCGACATCTTCATTCCGGCGTCGCTCCAGGGGCACACGAGAAGCCGCCTCGTCGCCGAGCGGAAGCTCTTCGACGAGCTCTTCGACGACATCTTCTCGCCTAACCCGGACGCGTACAAAGGGTCGATGCTCTTCAAGCTGGTCGACACCTACAAGCCCGACGTGGTCGTCGACTGCATCAACACGGCGACTGCGATCAGCTACCAGGACGTCTACACGACCTCGCGCCGCGTGAAGGTGATGCTCGACAAGCTCGAGAGCGAGCGCTCGCTCGGCGAGGCGGAGCTCGAGAAGTTCATCCTAGGCGTTCGCGAGCTGATGATCGCGCAGGGAGTGCCGCAGATCACGCGCCACATCCTCTACCTGCACAACTCGCTCAAGGACACCGGCGTCCGGATCTACGTGAAGGTCGGGACAACGGGAACCGGGGGCATGGGGCTCAACATCCCCTACACGCACAGCGAGGACAAGCCGAGCGCGACGCTGATCTCGAAGTCGGCGATCGGCTTCGCGCACACGGGACTGCTCTTCCTGCTCGCCCGCACGCCGGGCCTGGCGCAGGAGGGGAGCGAGAACATGGGAACGCTGATCAAGGAGGTCAAGCCGGGCGCGATGATCGGGTTCCGGCGGCTCCGCTCGAGCCACGTGAAGCTCGCGGGCCCGACGGGCGCGCGCGAGCCGGGCTTCCTCGTCGAATCGAAGGAGGAGGCGCTCGGCTCAACGCTGCAGCCGCGCGCCGACTTCGCGGGCTACTCCCGATTCGAGAAGCGCGACGTGCCGGTGACCATCGTCGGCGCCGACACGGGCGAGAACGGCTTCTTCTGCATCGGCGAGTTCCACGCGATCACCTATCCGCGCCAGATGGAGTACGTGACGCCGGAAGAAGTTGCGCGCACGGTGATCCTCGAGATCCTCGGGGCCTCGACCGGACGCGACGTGATCGCGGCGATCGACGGCGCGATCACCGAGCCGAGTTACCGCGCCGGCGTGCTGCGCGACCACGCGTGCCGTCAGCTTGCGGCACTCGAGGAAGCGCTTTCGGCCGAGAAGGATTTCCTCCCCTCCGTCGCGATCGGCCACCTCGGCCCTCCCCGGCTCTCGAAACTCCTCTTCGAGGCCTACCTGATCCGCGCGGCGATGGGGACGGCTTCCGCAGTCGAGCTCGCGAAGCGTTCGGCGGAAGAGATCTGCACGGCTGTCGAGAAGCACCTCGCCGCGAACCCGAAGGTGACGAGCCTCGTCACGACGATCGGCATCCCGCTGCTTCGCGCATCGAACGGTGGCGCGAAGATCACCCGCGGCCCGCGGCTCAACATCCCGGTTCCGCGCCCCGACGGCAAGCCTAACGATCTCGACGCGGCCGCGATCGAGAAGTATGCCTTCCAGGGCTGGGTCGACCTGCGGCCGGCGAACTTCGTCGTCTGGACCGAGCGGATCGCGCGCCTCGTCGCGTCGAAAGCCGACATCGCCACCGGCGGATCGGCCGCATTCGACCGCCCGAGCTACATGCCCGACGAATTCATCCCCGGCGAAGTCGTCGGCTGGCTGCTGGCGAACGAGTCGGATGAGTCGGGAATGGTGGGCAACCGGCTGTTCTAGTTCTTCTGCGGTGAAGCTTCCCGGCCCCTTTCCGCGCGAGCGGGGAGGGGCCGTTCGCTTTGGGGGAGGCAGGCCCGCGTGCAATTGTGATTCGGCAAGGTGGGTGCTCGCGGAAGAGTACTGACTTTGATCGAGGGCAGGTCCCGCGTGTCTGAGCTGCGCACGCTTCACGAGAACGCCCAGATACACGAAGGCCCCGGGACGTCTCGTCACGGGGCCTCGAAAAATCTTAGTACGCGTTGAGGATGTAGGCGAGGGGGTTGACCGGCTGGTCGTTGAGGCGAACCTCGTAGTGGAGGTGCGGGCCGGTAGAGCGGCCGGTGCTGCCGACTTCGCCGATCACGTCGCCGCGCTTCACCTTCTGACCCGCCTTGACCGCGAAGTTCGCGAGGTGGCCATAGCGCGTCGAGTAGCCGAAGCCGTGGGAGATGAAGACGACGTTGCCGTAGCCGTTGGCCCATTCGGCTTTGATGACGATGCCGTCGGCCGGCGCGCGAACGGGCTGGCCGGGCGCCGACGAGATGTCGACCGCGGTGTGCAGTCCCTTCTCGCCGGTGAATGGATCGGAGCGGCCGCCGAAGCCGTCGGTCAGGACTCCGTGGACCGGGGCGATCGAAGGGGTCGACGAGAGCATCTGCGAGCGTTCGGTGAACTTGTCCTCGAGCAGCGAAAGCTCGCTCGCGAGACGGCGCGACCGGAAGCGCATCGTGTCGATCTCGTCGCTGTAGGCCGTGCCGGGAGCGGACGAGTCGCGAAGACCGCCGACGCCGCCGGTGCTTCCCTCGTCGATCGCGTTGACGCCCGCGATGATCGCGAGCTTCCGCGTCTTCTCCTCGACCGACTTCAACTGCGAGCGAAGCGTGTCGACCGACTTGCTGAAGTCCTCGTTCGCAACCTGGAGATCGCGGTTCTCAGACTTGAGCCGCGAGAGCTCGCGCGAGTGTGAAATCGAGGTGAAGTACTGGAAAGCGAAGAACGTCGAAAGGAAAAGGGAGATGGCGGCGAATCCCGTGGCGCCCCAGAGGAAGCCGTGCGAGACGACCAGCTTCCTGAATTTCGCCCTTGCGTGCGGGACGAAGATGACTGTGGCGTATTTTGACTTCATCAGTTGAGTCCCCGGAAACTCCGCTCAGGACCGCGCTATTCTATGTGTCGACCTGATGCTGTCAATCAAAAGTTAGTGTCGAATCGCTTGTTAATGGAATATTTCCACGCCAACCAATTGGTTTTAAAGGGCTTGCTGGCTCATTCGGAAAAATCGAGCACCAATTCGGTAAAATATGCTGTTATCCCATAAGTAGCCGGGAATCAACGACTTGATCGAGCTATCCTCGATGCGGAAATCCGAATCGACTGTGACGTGAATCACCGTTCAGCGTGAGTGGTCGGAAGCCCCGCCGCGCGTCGGAGGGCGCCGTCTCCTGAGTCCGCCACGGACGGGCGCGGGGGCTCTGTTGACTGTGGTACCTCATCTGCTATTCTCGCGGCCGTCGTGCGATCCCGCCCGATCACCATCCGGAGACCACAATCATGAAGATGAAGAAGCGACTCCTCGACGGGGCGCGGCTCAAGCGTACGATCCACCGGCTGTCGGTCGAGATCGTAGAGCGGAACAAGGGAACCGAGAACATCGTCATCACCGGAATTCGGAGCCGCGGCGTTCCCATCGCCGAGCGGATCGTGCAGCACATCAAGGAAACCGAGGGGGTCGACGTGCCGCTCGGTATCCTCGACATCACGCTCTATCGCGACGACCTCACGACCGTCGCCCCGCAGCCGCTGGTGAAGCCGAGCCATTTCCCCTGCTCGATCGACGACAAGGTCGTCGTCCTGGTCGACGACGTCCTCTACACCGGCCGCACGGTTCGCGCGGCGCTCGACGCTCTGATCGACTACGGCCGTCCGCGCGCCGTCCAGCTCGCCGCGCTGATCGACCGCGGGCATCGCGAGCTTCCGATCCACGCCGACTACACCGGCCAGATGGTTCCGACCGATCGCACCGAGGTGATCAAGGTCAAGCTCCAGGAAACCGACGGCGAAGACGAAGTACTGCTGATGGAGAAGTAATCGCCCATGAGATCGCAGGCCACCGCTCTACGCTCGAAGGACCTGCTCGGCATCGAGCCTCTCGCCCCGGAAGAGATCTCCCTGATCCTCGACACTGCGGAAGGCTTTCGCGAGGTCAGCGAGCGCCCGATCAAGAAGGTACCGACCCTCCGCGGCCAGCTCGTCATCAATCTCTTCATGGAAGCATCGACGCGCACCCGCGTGTCGTTCGAGATTGCCGAGAAGCGTCTCTCCGCCGACACGCTCAGCTTCTCCGCCTCCGGCTCGTCGGTCGAGAAGGGCGAGACGCTCGTCGACACGGCGCAGAACCTGATGGCGATGCAGCCCGACATGATCGTCATCCGGCACAAGCATCCCGGCTCGCCGAAGATGCTGGCCGAGCTTCTCCCCGCGTCGATCATCAACGCCGGAGACGGGGCGCACGAGCATCCGACGCAGGCGCTGCTCGATGCGTTCACGATCCGCGAGCGGTTCGGCCGTCTCGCCGGCGTGAACGTCTCGATCATCGGCGACATCGCGCACTCGCGCGTCGTACGTTCGAACATCCACCTGCTGACGAAGATGAAGGCGAACGTCACGCTCGCCGCTCCGCCGACGCTGATGCCGGCGGAGATCGAAAAGATGGGCGTCCGCGTCGTCCACTCGCTCGACGAGGCGCTCGAAGGCGCCGACGTCGTGATGATGTTGCGCATCCAGCTCGAGCGGCAGAGCAAGACCACCTTTCCCTCGCTTCGCGAGTATTTCAACACGTTCGGGCTCACCCCCGAGCGGCTGCGCCGTGCGAACGACGGCGCGATCGTCATGCATCCCGGCCCGATGAACCGCGGCGTCGAGATCTCGTCCGACGTCGCCGACGGGCCGTGCTCGGTAATCCTCGAGCAGGTGACGAACGGCGTCGCCGTGCGCATGGCGGTTCTCTATCTGCTCGCGGGCGGACACCTGCAGGAGTCGTGAGGGCGCAACCGATGAATCTGCTGATCGCAAACGGACGGGTCGTCGACCCATCACAGAATCTCGACCGCGCCGCCGACGTCCTCGTCGAGGACGGCCTCGTCGCGAAGATCGGGCCCGGACTGAAGGCGGCGAAAGGCGTCGCGACGATCGACGCCACCGGCTGCATCGTCGTCCCGGGGCTCGTCGACCTCCACACGCATCTGCGCGAGCCGGGGCAGGAGCACAAGGAGACGATCCGCACCGGCACCGAAGCTGCGGTCGCGGGCGGCTACACGTCGGTCTGCGCCATGGCGAACACGACGCCGCCTAACGACGAGCGCCCGGTGACCGAGATGATCCTCGCCGAGGCGGCGCGCAACGGTGTCTGCCGCGTCTACCCGATCGGCGCGGTGTCGAAGGGGCTCGCGGGCCTCGAGCTCGCCGAGATGGCGGACCTCCGCGGCGCCGGCTGTGTCGCCTTCAGCGACGACGGCAGGCCGGTGACGAACTCGAAGCTGATGCGCGCGGCGCTCGAGTACGCGCGGATGCTCGGCGCGCCGGTGATCGCCCACGAGGAGGACGCGTTCCTCGCCGAGGGCGCGGTGATGCACGAAGGCTACTACTCGACGCTGCTCGGCATGAAGGGAGCTCCCGCCGCGGGCGAGGAGATTCTCACCTCGCGCGACATCCACCTCGTCGAGCTGACGGGCAGCCGCCTGCACGTCGCGCACGTTTCGACGGTCGGCGCGATCGACGCGGTGCGCCGCGCGAAGTCGCGCGGCCTCGCGGTCACCTGCGAGGTGACGCCGCACCACATCGCGCTCACCGACGAGGCGGTCCAGTCGTTCTCCACGAACCTGAAGATGAACCCCCCGCTCCGCTCGGAGGCGCACCGGCGCGCGCTGCTGGAGGCGATCAAGGACGGGACGATCGACGTGATCGCCACCGACCACGCGCCGCACCATCCCGACGAGAAGCGCGTCGAGTTCGACCTGGCGCCGTTCGGCGTGATCGGCCTCGAGACCGCGTTCGCCGTCTGCCACGAGGTGCTCGTCAAGTCGAAGACGATCAAGCTCGCGCAGCTCGTCGATCTGATGTCGACGCGGCCGGCGCGGCTCTTCAACCTCCCGGGCGGAACGCTGAAGCCGGGCAGCGCGGGTGACGTCGCGGTGATCGACCTCGACGGCTCGACCGAGTTCTCGTCCTTCCGTTCGCGCTCGCACAACTCGCCATGGCGCGGCACGACCCTCGGCACGCGCATCGTCGCGACCGTCGTCGGGGGAGTCGTGCGATTCGAAGGCCGCACGCCGCCAGTGGCGGAAGGGAAGTCGCGCCCGCAGGCCGGAAAGGCCCGCGCCGCGCGGCGCTGACGCCATGCCGAAGCGGGTCGTCATCGTCGACGATTCGTGCGCGTTCTGCGACCTCTGGGAAAACACTCTCCTGGAGCGCTACGGAGAGGTCGTGAGGGTGGAGACTTACAACCACCCCTACGACGCCCTCCCGCACATCGACCAGTCGATCGACCTGCTCATCGTCGACCTCGAGATGCCGGGGATGGACGGGCAGAAGTTCGTTTCGTACGCGCGCCAGAAGGGGCTCCCGGCGAAGAAGATCATCGTTACCTCCTCGCACGACGCGGCCGAGCTCCACGAGCGCTTCAAGATCGGCGACGCGATCGCGGTGATCAACAAGACCGAGCCGAAGCAGCAGGAGGCGTTCCTGATGATCCTCGACTCGGTCATGCGCAAGTGACTCCTTGCATCGCGTTTCGCCGACGTGCAACATATGAAGGGGCTTTGCCGCCCCCCCTGTAGCGCTGGAGACGAACTTGACCGATACGAGCCAGTCCGGCACCGCGCCGGCCGCGCAACTGACGCTCAACGACCTGCTGATCTTCATGGAGCAGCAGAAGGCGTCAGACCTCCATCTCAAGCCGATGAGACCGCCGTTGCTGCGCATCGGAGGGAAGCTCGTCCCGGTGAAGGCGGACCCACTCAAGCCGGCCGATCTCGAGAGGATGCTTCTTCCGCTGCTCAACCAGGCGCAGAAGGAGAAGTTCGAGATCCACCAGGCGCTCGACCTCGGCTACGGGGTTCCCGGCGTCGCACGTTTCCGCGGCAACATCTACAAGCAGCGCGGCACGGTGGCCGGCGTCTTCCGCCGTATCCCGATCCAGATCATCGGCCTCGACGATCTCGAGCTGCCGAACGCGGTTCGCGACCTCTCGACGCAGCCCGACGGGCTCGTGCTCGTCACCGGCCCGACCGGCTCGGGGAAGTCGACGACGCTCGCCGCGATGATCTTCGAGATCGCGGCACACGAGCCGCTGCACATCGTCACGGTCGAGGACCCGATCGAGTTCCTCTTCACCGACCGGGTGGCGGCGATCTCGCAGCGCGAGGTGGGGACCGACACTCCGAGCTTCGCCGAAGCGCTCAAGAACGCGATGCGTCAGGATCCCGACGTCGTGATGGTCGGCGAGATGCGGGACCGCGAGACGATGCAGACGGTGCTCACCGCCGCCGAGACCGGGCATCTCGTCTTCTCGACGCTCCACACGAACAACGCGGCGCAGACGGTCGACCGCCTGATCGACGCGTTCCCTTCGGAGCAGCACAGGCAGATCCGCTCGCAGCTCTCGCTGGTGCTGCGCGGCATCATCTCCCTCAAGCTCGTCAAGACGATCGAGGGAAGGCTGACCGCGGTCGTGGAGATCCTCAAGAACTCGCCGAAGATCGCCAAGCTCATCGAGGAAGGGAACACGAAGGAAATCCTCGAAGAGATGGAGAACTCGGTCGGCTACTACAAGATGCAGACGATGAACCAGTCGCTGCTCGCGCTGCTGGTCCACCAGAAGATCACGTACAGAAATGCCATGGAGCTGTCGAGCGATCCCGAGGATCTCTCGCTCAAGCTGCGAAAGATGTTCCCCGCGATCGAGGATCGCGTGCGCCAGGGAGGTGCAGACGTGCCGAGCTACTCCGATTTCTCGCAGATCATGGAGCTCATGGACATCAAGAAGCTCCATGAGGAACAGGAAGACAAGTTCCGCCTACGGATCATGGAGAAAGACCAGGAGATCGAGAATCTCAAGCACGACATCGAGTGGAAGGTCCAGCAGGCGCAGGAGAGCGGCGGTGGCGGCGCCGAGAAGGACCAGGAGATCGCGAAGTTGCGCGCCGAGAACGAGCGCCTCCGCGCCGAGGCGCAGCAGAAGATCAACCAGATGCAGGAACGCATCAAGGAACTGAACCAGAAGCTGATGGCTCAGGTGAAGAAGTAGCGCGCCAGCATGACCACGATCCCGTCGAAGGACATCGAGACGTTCCCGAACCCGCGCGCGGGACGCGACTACGAGATCGCGTTCGAGGCGCCGGAGTTCACCTGCATGTGCCCGCGTACGGGCCAGCCCGACTTCGCGACGATCCGCATCCGCTACATCCCCGACGCGAAGTGCGTCGAGCTCAAGTCACTCAAGCTCTACCTCTGGTCGTACCGCAACGAGGGCGCGTTCCACGAGGCGGTGACCAACCGCATCCTCGACGACCTCGTCGCCGCCACCGACCCGCGCTGGATGCTCGTCGAAGGCGACTTCTACGTCCGCGGCGGAATCAAGACCGTGGTCCGCGCGGAGCATCGGAAGGCGTAGGGTTGGCGGGTTATTGGTTGTTACGGGTTGTTAGTTGTTAGTTGTTAGACAAGACATCGATCACTTCCTCATGCGTCGCGTAGCGACGCTAGAATTTAGCCCCCGGTCGAAGACCGGGGGGGCGCGCAGAATGCGAAAGCAATGCGTCGCGCAGCGACGCCGGATCGGTAGCCCCCGGCTTCAGCCGGGGGAAAACGCCGGCAAACGATGAACGGCGCCGCTTCAGCGGCGCCACAATTTGGGAGTCCCACACATGCCGCATCGCTACCGCGTACACGAACCCGAGCTCGCCATCGCGCGCCTCGAGCCCGACGCCGCGATTCCGTCCTGGGCGTCCGGCGGCTCCTTCACCTCGGTAACACGCACGTCGCGGGAGCTCTCGATCGTCTGCGACGCCCCGCGCGTTCCCGAGGACGTTCTCCACGAGCGCGGATGGGTGATGATCGAGCTCGAAGGACCGTTCCCGTTCGAGCTGACCGGGGTTCTCGCCGCGTTCATCGACCCGCTCGCCGCGGCGAATGTCGCCATCTTCGCGATCTCGACCTACAACACCGACGTCGTGCTCGTGAAGCGCGACACGCTCGAGGCGGCGCTGGCGGCACTCGCGAACACGGGCCGGGTTCGCATCTTGTAAGGCCCCGCTACTCCGCCTTCACGACGAGCAGCGTGATGTCGTCCTGCGCCTCGCCGTCGTTCCACGCGCGCAACGCCTCGAGGATCGCCGTCTGGATTCCCGCCGCGTCGCGACCGAGCTGCTCGCGTACGAGGCCGGCGAGGCGCTCTTCCCCGAACTGCTCTCCCTCGGCGCTGGTCGCTTCGGTCACGCCGTCGGTGTAGAGAACGACGACGTCGCCCCGCTCCAGCGCCACCTCGGCCGACTCGATCGCCGAGTCGGCGAAGAGGCGCGCGATCGCGTTGCCTCCCTCGTGCAGCGAGCGGGTCTCGCCGCCGGGCCGGACGAGGATCGGCGGGTTGTGTCCCGCGTTCGTGTAGCGCAGCACACGCCGCGCGCCGTCGATCTCGCCGTAGAAGAACGTGATGAACTTCCCGCCGGAGAGGTTGCCCGAGACCAGCCGCCTCACCTTCGAGCAGAGCTCGGCCGTCGAGGCGGCCTCGGGGGCGAGGGCGCGCACCGAGGCCTGGAGGCCCGACATCAGGATCGCGGCGCTCATCCCTTTGCCGACGACGTCGGCGATGCAGACGCCCGCGCGGTCGCCGCCGAGGGGGAGCACGTCGAAGTAGTCGCCTCCCATCGTGCGCGCGGGGTGCCAGACGCCGGAGATCGAGAAGCCGGGGAGCTGGGGAATCGACTTAGGCAGGAGCGCTTCCTGGATCTCGCGCGCGGCGCGGAGCTCGGAATCGTCGACGCGGGCGCGGGAGGCCTCGAGCGCGATGGCGACGTGGCGGGAAGCGGTGGTGAGGAACTCCGCGTCGTCCTCGGCCCAGCGGTCGCCGCCGAGCTTCGCGCCGAGCGTGATGACTCCGATCGTGGCGCCGTCGTTGCGCACGGGGACGATCATCGCGGCGCCTAACTTCCTGTACTTCGCGCGCTCGGTCTCGGATAGCTCGGCGTCGGCGAGCGGGATGATCGCCGGCTCGGGGTCGGCGAACGCGCGGCGCTGCGCGAGGCGGGTCTTTTCGAAAATCTCGCGGGGGACCCCGATCGACGCCGCGGGCATGAGCGCCTGCGAGCCCTCGTCGCGGGCGAAGATCGTCACCGAGCGGTTCTGCAGCGCCTGCTGCAGCGAGGCCGAGATCGTGCGCAGGACGGCGGGAAGGGCGCCGCCGGAGGCCGACGCCTCGCCGATCGCGTCGAGCGCCTGCGGGTAGTCGTGTTTCGTCCGGAAGAAGCGCCTGTCGACGAAGCGCTGAAGGAGGTTGCGCAGCGGGATGAAGAGCGCGGCGATCACGAGCGTGCCGGCGATCGTCGTCAACTGGCTCGTCACACCCGACACCTGCACGAGCAGCGCGCCCGCCCCGCCTACGAGAGCGAGGTAGGCGACGACGATGATCCCGGTGGCCGCGGCGTAAACGACCGTCCTGCGGATGATCACGTCGATGTCCATCACGCGGTAGCGGAGGATGCCGAACGCGAAGGAGACCGGGATGATCAGGTAGAGCATCTTCACCGCCGCGCTGGCGTAGAGCGACATCGGCGTCGGCGAGACGGCCGAGAGGTTCCAGGCGACGATCGCGAGGGTGACGCCGGTGACCGAGGCGATCGAGAGGATCGTTCCCCAGAGCGGCCAGCGCACCTGGCGCTTCTCCTCGACGTCGGCGTCGCGGTAGCCGCGGTAGAGGAAGATGCAGGTTGCTACGGAGTAGACCGCTACGACGAGCAGGAAGTAGACGAGGATCGCGAGCACGAAGCCGATGCCGGCGGCCATCGCGCTCTCGCGTGGCAGGCGGTCGGCCACCGAACCGAGCGCCGCGAAGACGAGGATGCCGACACCCGAGAGCAGAAGCGGATGCGTCGAGACGAAGCGGCGCGCCGGCACGGGGCGGGCGCGTCTCCATCCGACGACGGCGAGGGCCGCGGCCAGGGAGAGAAACATGGCGCCGAAGGCCCACGAGTAGCCATCGGTCGCAGTGAGGGCGCCGGCGATGGCCGCCGCCGGGAGGGCGAGCCCGCCGAAGCCAACGGCGTAGACCCATCCGCGAAGCTGCGGGTTCGCCGCGATCACCGGGCGCTCGCGGGGGAAGATGAGCGAGAGGTGAAGGAGGAGACAGAGCATCAGCATGGCGAGCAGCGAGTAGGCGAGCCAGGTGACCCAGAACGACGCCGCGACGCCGACCGGGCGCACGCCGGGGCCGACCGCCTCGACCTCGTAGACGCCGTCGAGAACGAAGACCACGGCGGCGGAGGCGCACATGAAGTAGAAGACCATCGCGCGCTCGGAGCGAGGCTTGGTCCAGAAGACGAGGCCGCTGATCGCCAGGAAGACGAAGCCGGTCAGGGCGCTGCTCCAGAGCCCGAAGCGCATCCCGCGAATCGAGAAGGGGTCTTCGAGCGGGACGCGGAAGGCGAGCTCGCGCTCCTCGCGCGTGACGCGGTACTCGACCGTATCTCCGATCGAGACGGAAACCTCTCGCATCGTGATGTCGGCGACGGGGACGCCGTCGACCGACGTGACGACGTCACCTCGGTGGAGCCCGGCGCGCTCGCCGCTCGAGCCGGGGGCGACCATCACCACACGGCTTTGGCTGTTCTTCCTGATGAACGAGGGGAGGTTCGCGTTCGACGCGGCCGCGCTCGTCGCGCTATACATGACGCCGGTGGTGCCGCGAGCCTTCCAGGCGCCGATGCGCCAGGTGAGCAGCGCGATGCACCCCGCGACGATGGCGATCGTGCAGGCGAGAAGCAGCAGCTTCCTGCGGGCGAGGTGGCGCCCGTCGTCGATGCTCGTTTCGAGAGTCTCGTTCCCCATTCCGGCGTCCATTGATGTCTACGCAGTCGCGGTCCCCGGGTTGCCGCCGGGGCTCTGGATCTGCCACGCACTTCATATCACCCGCGGCGGCAGACTGCGATCCGCCCCCGGTCGACCGCGGGAAACTCCACACTGCCTCCCTCCTGCTGCTCGCCATCGCGCCTCGCCTCCCTCTGCGTCTCGGCGACACGGCGGCGCAGCGGCCATCGAGTTCTTTCAGAACTTCGCCGCTACCTTGCATGACTGCATCTGGAAATCGTAAAGCCCGGATTCGAATGGATGAGCTCGAATGGTCCCCGGAGGTGATGCGGGTCAATTGCACTTCGGGGTGAGCGCCACGGACCTAACTCGATTGTCGCCATCAGCGTTGCACAACACCGTTCGTTGCAGCGTGTTACCATATTCAGTACGCTCCGGTGCCGCTGATCAACAGCGGTCCGACGCCATTGGAGAAGCCATGCATCCCTACAGAAATTTTATCTTGATGATCTCTGTGTCTGCGACTTTGATGTTTGGCTTGATGTACCTGAACACCTATCAGCTTGGACATGTGTGGTTCAGCCAAACTCGCTTGTTCATGACCTTCATCATGGCGGGCTCCATGGCGTTAGTCATGCTCTTCTTCATGCGCGATATGTACAAAAACAAGCGCGCCAACGTGGCCATTGTTATTGGGAGCGTTGCACTCATGGGCCTAGGCTTCTGGTTAGTACGAAGCCAGGTAACAGTGGGCGAAATCGCTTGGATGAAGGCGATGATTCCGCACCACTCGATAGCAATACTCACAAGTGAGCGCGCCAAGATTACAGACCCTCGTGTCAGGAAGCTTGCTGACGACATCATCGAAGCCCAGCGCCGAGAAATCGGAGAGATGGAATTTCTGATCAGCGATATCGGTGATCCGGCCTCGAAAGCCTCGCCACGATAAAACCGCTGACCTCTGTACGTGGCCGCTTCACCGCTTATCGGTGCAGGCTTCGTTTGGCACGGAAAGAGTTTCCATCTTTACGAAGGAGGCTATGCGTCAAATGCGGCCCTACGCGGAGGAATGGTGGATTGCCCGCCCATGAATCGATGGCTTCGAGATGTACCTGCAAGAGGTGCGCCCTAACTAAGCGCAGCCGGCGACGACGCGGCACTCAGAGTAGAGTAAGCTGTTCGAGTAGTGAGGGCGCGTCGTCGCGACTGCACGTAATCGTTGGACGACTGGTGAACCGTCATCCCGATTCGAGCTGATTCTCCTTCCCCATGCCTGTGATCGAAATCCTCGCGGCGGCCGTGGTCGTGCTCACGGGCCTCTATTTCGTTGCCCTCGGAATCGGTTCGTTCCTGGCTCCAGCCTCCGCCGAGCGCTTCCTCTTCGGTTTCGCAAGCTCGGCTGCCGCGCACTACTCCGAACTGATCATTCGTCTCGCCGTGGGCGCTTCGTTCATCGCGCACTCTCCGAGAATGGAGTTCTCGTCAGTCTTTCGCCTCTCTGGCCTGATCGTCGTGATCACGACGGCTGTCCTTCTCGCCGTACCGTGGCGGCGGCATCAGCAGTTTGCACGGCAAACCGTGCCTTATGTGGCTCGGCACATGCGACTCTTTGGGGTCGCGTCGTTTGCGCTCGCCGCGTTGGTCGTCTTCGCGGTCATCCGAGGCGCCGCCTGAACGGAGCCGCCCAACGACGCGCAGTATGCGCTGGGCGCGGACCGTCAGTTAGGCAAGGGAGGCGGGCTCTCTCGGACCTCGACGCCGATGACCTCTACGCGGCTGCCCGAGCGGCTCGTGGAATCATCTCTGCTTCATGGATGAATCCGACCGCGCGTTGCGAGCGGCGACTGAGATGGCCGGAGCAATCGAACGGAGGGACGTGGAGGCTCTCGAGCGAGCACTCGCGCCGGGATTTCTCCATCGCACTCCAGGAGGAGAGACACGAGACGCGGAGACCTTCCTCCAGGGAATCCTGGAGATACCCGGCGAAATAGTTTTCGGGAAACTCCTGTGTGTCGCGGTCGACCTCTCCGAATCCGGCGCCATGGTGACCGGCATCCAGCACGCTCGCGTGCGAGTTGGCGGAGTGGAGATCGACGATCGTCGTGCGTTCGTCGATCGGTTCGCAACACTCGACGGAAGTTGGCGGATACGTGTGGCAGTTGACGTCCCCCTGGCAGAGGAAACTCCTCTCGAGGCGACTCGCTAACCGGTTCGCAGCGCACGCGAACCCGCAACTTCGAGCTTGGGTATCGTGTTCGCTCGGGCCGGCGCGTTGAAGCCGCTGAGCTCTGTACGTTGGCGATCGGAACAACCGAATGAGTCGCTCAAGGCCTCGTGTCCGGATAGACCACCCCATCGACCATCGTCTCGATCCACTGCGCCGGCGCAAGTCGCGCCGCCTTCAGGGTCCCAACGCAGAGGAGTGGCGTCTCGAGGTCGAGGCTCCCATGCCCGCCTGGCTGGCAGACTGCTTCCCTCCGGACGCACTCGTGTTCGCAAACAACGGCTACGGCGACCACCTGTTCATCGTACCGGTGTGTCGACGTAGCCACGTGGAGGCGCCTAACTGGCGCACCCAGAGGACAGGAACGTGGCACTCGGGCTGGTGTAAACTGTTTGGGCGGCGCGGCCGCGTTCCCGGGGCTGGACGCTCGCGCCAGACCCCGTGGATGGAGGAGGCCCGGTTGTCCAGATTTCGAGTCGCACTTCTGCTGGTCTTCGGCGCAGTTGCGCTGGCTGACGTTGCTCGGGCAGCCGCAGCTCCATGCAAAGCCGAGCTTGGCGACATCGTGGACTTCGGCGTGTGCAATCCGGTGAGTCTCCCTGGCCTGGAGGTACGATTTCTTGGTGTTTCGCAGCCAGACGAGCGCGTTCGGCTCTTGTGCTGGCGCTACGAGGCGTCCACCGGCACGGGTGACGTCGAGGAATTCAAACAGTGCCACACCGGCGTCCCGGGCGGTCACTCCACCCTGTCCCTGGGTGGCAGGACCTTCACGGTCCTCTTTGACGTGTCCTCGGGCTGCGCGCAGATGCCGAGTGGCTCCTGGGCGCCCAAGACGCGCGGGCATGCCTTCCATGCAGGCGTCATGGACTCCGCGGCGCGGGAGGCGTTCTGGCGCAAGCAGTCGGAGGACAAGGAGCGGTGCGTCGCGCGCGGGGGACCGAAGTAGGCTGTGCAGCGGATCCAAGCGCCGCCGCCGATATTTTTGGTAACCTGCTGGTGCAGCGTGGGCGCGCGCTGGCCGCTTGGCGCCGGACGTTGATCGCTACGGTTATCGAACGAGGCCAGCGAGGCGCTCGCATTCAGGCAGGTCGGAGCACCCGTGTCAACGATCTCCCAATTTTCCCCCGGGGTGATCACGTAAAAATCCCCCCCTATAGTTGTCGTTGCCGTTGCTTTTGATGTTGCCTTGGGTACCCCCGACTCTGGTCTCTCGTCGCCGGCCCTGTGGGAA
>JBPPMG010000117.1:0-2830 GCA_051305935.1 Thermoanaerobaculia bacterium | reverse complement strand
CGCTTCGTTGGACGGGAAGGCGCCACGGCTGGAAAGCCGTGGCCACTTTGGGAGTCTCGACTTTCGTTTCGTGCGAGCGGCTGGGGAGGAGAACGAGATTCGAGGGGCGTTCCGTTCGATCCTTGGTGGGGGGCGGTCGTTCGATGAGGCGGAGATCGCTTACGCGACTCGCGAGAGCTATCTGCCGCTGGCGTGGGAGCTGGCTTCGGAGTATGCGATTCCGGCGACGTTCTCCGAGGGGATCGCGGTGCATTACACCCGCCCGGGGAAGGCGGCGGTGGAGCTGCTCCGGTGGATCGAGAACTGGGAGGACGTTCATCTTCGACGCGCTGCACAAGCCGGGGTGCTGAGGTTCGACGTGAAGGGGGAGAGCGGCGGCGGCGAGGGGGAAGCGGAACTGGAAAGTTCCGCTTCCGGGGGAGAAAAGCTGGAAAGCTTTTCCTACACCGGCGCGTCATTCGCGCGCACGCTGCGCGAAGCGGCGATCGGCTGGGGGCGCGAGCGGCATCTCGTCCGGCTCGCCGCGCTCGAGACCGAGCGGGTCGCGACGCTCGAGAAGAAGAGGCTCGAGAGCGAGGACGAGCCGTGGATGAGCGATCGGATCGAGCGGACGCGCAGCGCGGCGGCGGTCGTCGAGTCGCTCCTTGCGCTCGCGCCGGCCGAGGAGGAGTTGCTGTCGATCTCCACCCTCGCATCGGCGCTCGCGAAGATCGTCGAGGCGCGCGCCGCCGTGAAGAGCGAGATCGACGGGATGGCGCGGAGCGCGATCTGCGGGATGCTCCGCGAGCTCGCCGCGATTCCGGGAGAGCCGCTGGCGAAAGGTGAGACGTGCGACCGGATCCGCGAGGCGCTCCTCGAGCTCCACGTCGGGGCGAGCAATCCGCGGCCAGGCCATGTGCACGTCGCGCCGATCCGGGCGGCCGGGTGGTCGGGGCGGCCGATGCTGTTCGTCGTCGGGCTCGAGGAGGGGCGCTACCCGGGCGGCGGAACGCAGGATCCGATTCTTCTCGATGCGGAGCGGACGCGGATCAACGCGGAGATCGATCCGCATCAGTTGCCTCTGCTGGCCGATCGTCCGCGACGCGTGACGGCGGAGTTCTGGAGGATGTTGAGGCGGGCAGAAGTGGCCTCTGCCACTCTCTCCTGGCCTTCGATCGATCTGCGCGAGCGGCGGGAGAAGTTTTCTTCGCAGGTTCTGCTGGAGGCGTTCCGCATCGCGCGCGATCTCCCCGACGCGGGCTACGAGGAGCTCGTCAAGGCGGCTTCCTCGGAAGGATTCGTTCCAAGCGAGCAACCGTTGTCGATGTCGGAGTGGTGGCTCGGGGAGGCGTTCGCGACAGAGGGAGCGAAGGCGCGGCTCGGCGAGGCGCTGATGCGGGCGTACCCGTGGCTGGCAGACGGGCGTCGCGCCGCGGAGGCTCGCGCGAGCGAGGAGATCACGGCCTGGGACGGAAAGGTCGACGCACCGCCGGAGGAGCTCGACCCGCGTCATCAGGATCGCCTCTACTCCGCCTCGCGCCTCGAGCGGATGGCGGCCTGCCCCTTCGGCTACTTCCTCCAGTCGATCCTCGGCATCGAGCCACTCGAGACCATCGACCGCTCCGAGGAGTGGCTCTCGCCGATGGAGTACGGGAGCGTGTTCCATACGGTGCTCGAGACGTTCATGCGGGAGATCTGCAGCCGCGGCGAGAAGCCGGGGCTCGAACGGCATCGCGGGCGGCTCGCGGAGATCGCCACCGCGGAGCTCGAGCGGATGAGGAATGAGATTCCGCCACCCTCGGACTCGGCGTTCGATGCGCGGCGGGAGGATCTCGTCGAGGCGTGCGTCGTCTTCCTCCGCATGGAGGAGAAGCGCTGCGGGGAGGTCGACGCGAAGTACTTCGAGGTGCCGTTCGGGTTCGACGACCCGGAGGCCGAGCTGTCGATGGTGGAGCCCCTCGCGATCGAGCTCGGTCGGGGGCGCTCGGTGCGGCTGCGCGGATATATCGACCGCGTCGACCATCACCCTGGACGCGACGAGTGGCACGTCTGGGACTACAAGTCGGGAAGCCCCTGGAAGTTCAAGCAGCCGGGGTCGCTCGCTGGCGGGACGATGATCCAGCACGCGATCTACGCGCGCGCCGTGAATACGATGCTCGACCGGCGCGGCGAGAAGGGGCGCGTTGCCTTGTCGGGCTACTACTTTCCGACCGTGAAGGGGCGCGGCGAACAAGTCGCGAAGGTGAGTGACCCGGCGTCGCTCGAAACGACGCTCAACCATCTCTTCGATGTCGTCGGCTCGGGATGGTTCCCCCAGGGAGACCTGGATCGATGCAAGTTCTGCGACTTTCCCTCGATCTGCCAGAAGACGAAGGAGAGCGTCGAGGAGCAGAGAGTGCAGTGCGTGGCCAATCTCGACGATTCGGCCGTCGACGCGTGGATCCGGCTTCAGGGGGTGAAGTGATGACGGCCAAGAAGCGGGAGCCGGCCGACGCGGCGGCGCGCAAGCAGATCGCGACGGATCTCGACGTGACGATGATGGTCGAGGCGGCCGCGGGGACGGGGAAGACGACGAGTCTCGTGACGCGGATGGTCGGGCTGGTGCGCTCCGGAAAGTACGGCGCGCCAGAGCTGGCCGCGATCACGTTCACCAGGAAGGCCGGAGCGCAGCTTCGCGAGCGCTTTCAGGAGGAGCTCGAGCGCGAGGCGGCGGAGACGGGCTCTCCCCTGATCGCAGCCGCCATCCGCGAGCTCGATCGCACAGTCCTCGGGACGACCCACGCGTTCTGCGCGCGCCTGCTTCGCGAGCGGCCGGTGGAAGCGGGACTCGAGCCTGACTTCAAGGAGCTCG
>JBPPMG010000106.1:0-26829 GCA_051305935.1 Thermoanaerobaculia bacterium | reverse complement strand
GGCGCGCGGCGCGAAGCGGCGCAGGCCCCCCGCCGTGCTGCGCAGATGTCAGTCGCCTTCGGCGACGCGCAGGCAAGAGTGCCTGCGCCACACTCTGCCTGCTTTGACCTCTGACCTTTGACCTATGACCTGCCTTGGGAAACTTCCCCTGCACCGTCGCGTAAAACGTCCCAGCTCAGGAGGAACCGATGTCGCTTCAGCTCCAGATCTCGAACCTTTCGAAGACCTACGCCAACGGCGTGCATGCGCTCAAGGGTGTATCGCTGACGATCCCCACCGGGATGTTCGGTCTGCTCGGCCCAAACGGCGCCGGAAAGTCGACGCTGATGCGCACGATCGCCACGCTGCAGGAGCCCGACTCGGGTTCGATCACGCTCGGTGACATCGACGTCGTCCGCCAGAAGGACGACGTGCGGCGGCTGCTCGGCTACCTCCCGCAGGAGTTCGGCGTCTACCCGAAGATGTCGGCCGAAGCGATGCTGAGCCACTTCGCGGTGCTCAAAGGCATTCACGACGCGAAGCGGCGACGGGAAGTCGTCGACGCGCTTCTCCACCAGACGAATCTCTGGGAAGTGCGCAAACTCAACCTTGGGGGGTACTCGGGCGGCATGCGCCAGCGCTTCGGCATCGCGCAGGCGCTCATCGGCGATCCAAAGCTGATCATCGTCGACGAGCCGACGGCGGGGCTCGACCCGGGCGAGAGGAACCGCTTCCACAACCTCCTCGCCGAGATCGGCGAGAACATCATCGTCATCCTCTCGACGCACATCGTCGAAGACGTCGCGGACCTCTGCAGCCAGATGGCGATCATCTCGCACGGCCGCGTGCTGCTGACGGGCGATCCGATGGAGACGATCGCGACGATGAAGGGACGAATCTGGAAGAAGACGATCGCGAAGTCGGAGCTCGCGTCGTGCCAGGAGAGCTTCGCCGTGATCTCGACGCGCCTCGTGTCGGGCCGCACCGTCATCCACGTGCTCGCCGAGAGCGACCCGGGTGACGGATTCGCGCAGGTCGACCCCGACCTCGAGGACGTCTATTTCTCCACGCTCAGCCGCGCCGGCGAGATCGCCGCGTAGCGGTCGGCCAACGAGGGACGATCGATGTTCTCCGAGATTCTCAAATTCGAGCTGCGGTTCCAGCTCCGACAGCCGATCGTCTGGATCTCGATGGCGATCTTCTGCATCCTCATCTTCCTCGCCATCACCACCGACAACGTCACGATCGGCGGATCGATCGGCGCGGTCAACAGGAATGCTCCGTACGTGATCGTCCAGATGCTCTCGATCATGTCGATCATCGGCATCTTCGTGACGACCGCCTTCGTGGCAAACGTGGTGAACCGCGACTTCGAGCTGAATACCCACTCGCTCTTCTTCTCGACACCGATCCGCAGGCGCGACTACCTGGGAGGGCGCTTCTTCGGCGCGCTCGCAGTCGCGTTCCTGATCTTCTTACCCGTGGCGGGATCGATCTGGTTCGGAAGCCAGATGCCGTGGCTCGAGCCGGAGCGGATCGGTCCGTTCATGGCTGGGCCGTACTTGTACGCGCTCTTCTTCATGGTCCTGCCTAACCTGTTTTTCATGTCTGCGATTTTCTTTTCGCTCGCTGCGCTGACGCGCAGCATGATGTACACCTACGTCGGCGTCGTCACCTTCTTCGTCCTCTACGGCGTGTCGCAGTCGATGATGGCCGACCTCGACAACCAGTCGATCGCCGCGCTCGCCGACCCGTTCGGCATGGCCGCGTTCGAGCTGACGACGAAGTACTGGACCGTCTTCGAGCGCAACGCGCTGACGCCCGGCTTCGGGGGGGCGATTCTCGTCAACCGGATCCTCTGGACGATCATCGGCGCGCTGACCGTCCTATTCACGATCCGGACCTTCAAGTTCACCGCAACGCAGGAAAAGAGGAAGTCGCGGAAGAAGACGCCGGCCGACATTGCGCCCAACGAGCTGGTGACGCACATCGGCACGTCCTCGCTCGCGCACCTATCGGCACCGCGGTCGTTCGGTGCCGGCGCGCAGTTCCGTCAGTACCTCCGCCAGGCGTCGGTCGAGCTCTCCGCGACGCTGACGAGCGGCGCGTTCGTCGTACTCGTCCTGATCGGCATCCTCAACATCATCGGCAATAGCCTGGCGCTGAACGAGTACTTCGACACGTCGATATGGCCCGTCACTTCGGCGATGATCCAGGTCATCAGCGGATCGTTCTTCCTCTACGTTTTCATCATCCTCGTCTTCTTCGGGGGCGAGCTCGTCTGGAAGGAACGGCAGTTGAAGCTCAACGAGGTGTACGACGCGCTGCCGGTGCCGAACTGGGTGATCTGGGCGTCGAAACTGACCGCGCTCGCCGCGGTGATCCTCTGCCTCCAACTCGTCGCGACACTGACCGCGATCGGCTTTCAGATCTCGAATGGCTACACGAACTTCGAGCTCCCGGTCTACCTCTCGGGTCTCTTCTTCGACGCCGGCATCGCGTTCATTCTCATGGGAGTCCTCTCGTTCTTCTTCCAGGTGCTCGGGGGCAACAAGTACCTCGGGTTCCTCATGATGACGATCTTCTTCATCAGTCTCATCGCGCTACGCAGGCTCGGCCTCGAGCACGTGCTGTACCGCTACGCCCAGGTTCCGCCTAACCCGTGGTCCGACATGAACGGCTACGGCCACTTCATGCAGAGCATGGTCGCGGTCTACGCCTACTGGGTCGCGGTCGCCGCGATCCTGCTCGTCGTCGTCCACGTCTTCTGGGTTCGCGGCACGGAGACGGCCATCGGCGTACGGTCGCTGCTCGCGCTCCGCCGCCTGACACGCGGCCCCGTCACGGCTCTGGTCGTGGCGCTTGCCGTGGCCGCGTCGCTCGGCGGCTGGATCTTCTACAACACGAACGTCGTCAACGAGTACGTCACGACGAACGCCTTCGAGGAAGGCCAGGCGGAGTTCGAGAAGAAGTACAAGAAGTACGAAGGGCTGCCGCAGCCACGAATCATCGAGGTGAAGACCGACGTCGATCTCTTCCCCGCCGAGCGGGACGCGAACATCCGTGGCACATACGTTCTGAAGAACAACACTGGCGGGCCGATCCGGGAGCTGCACCTCTGGCTCAACCCGCTCGTAAAAGGGCGCACGATCGACGTCCCGAACGCGAAGGTGCGCGAGGCCGACGAGAAGTACGGCTACACGATCTACGACCTTGCTCGCCCACTCGAGCCGGGCACGACCATGAACGTCTCGTTCGATCTCGGCGTCCGCAACGACGGCTTCACCAACAACCGCGGCGTCACCAACTTCGTCGAGAACGGCACGTTTTTCAACAACTACGAATGGTTCCCCTACGTCGGCTACCAGGCGGGCAACGAGCTCGTCGATACGAACACGCGCCGCAAGCACGGCCTCGAGCCGATCCAGCGGATGCCGAAGCTCGGTGATCCGAAGTGGCTCGGTACGAACTACCTCGGCACCCAGTCCGACTGGCTCAAGTTCGAGACGACCGTGTCGACGAGCGCCGACCAGATCGCAATTGCACCCGGCTACCTCCAGCGCGAGTGGACCGAGAACGGCCGCCGCTACTTCCACTACAAGATGGACGCTCCGATCCTTGGTTTCTGGTCGTATCTCTCCGCGCGCTACACGGTGAAGCGCGACCGCTGGAACGACGTCGCGATCGAGGTCTACTACCACGAGCCGCACGCCTTCAACGTCGATCGGATGATCGAGGCCGTGAAGAAGTCGCTCGACTACTACACGACGAGCTTCGGCCCCTATCAGCACAAACAGGTCCGGATCATCGAGTTCCCCGGCTACGAGCGCTTCGCACAGGCGTTCCCTAACACGATTCCATACTCCGAGGCGATCGGCTTCGTTGCGCGACTCGAGGACCCGGAGGATATCGACTACGTCTTCTACGTGACCGCGCACGAGGTCGCGCACCAGTGGTGGGCGCACCAGGTCATCGGCGCGAACATGCAGGGCGCCACGGTGCTCTCGGAAACGCTCTCGCAGTACTCCGCCCTCATGGTCATGGAGAAGGAGTACGGGAAGGAGACGATGAAGCGCTTCCTCGAGTTCGAGCTCGAAAGCTATCTGCGCGGCCGGGGAAGCGAGCTCGTCGCCGAGATGCCGCTCGAGCTCGTCGAGAACCAGGGCTACATCCACTACCGGAAAGGCTCGCTCGTCATGTACGCGCTCCGCGACTACATGGGCGAGGTAGCGCTCAATCGCGCGCTCGCGAAGTTCGTCGCCGACCACAAGTTCGCGGGGCCGCCGTACCCGACCTCACGCGATCTGCTCGCGTACATCCGCGCGGAGGCTGCGCCCGAGCTGCAGCCGATCATCAGCGACCTGTTCGAGAAGATCACGATCTACGAGAACAAGGCGACCAGCGCCAGGGCAACGAAACGTGCCGACGGCAAGTACGTCGTCACGATGGAAATCGAGGCCGGGAAGTTCCACGCCACCGGAGGAGGCAAGGAAGAGCCGGTGAAGATCGGTGACCTCATCGACATCGGGGTCCTCGGGCCCGACCCGAAGGACAAGACGCGTGGCGCGCCGATCCTCTACCTCGAGAAGAAGCGGATCGACCAGCCGAAGATGACATTCGAGGTCGTCGTCGACAGCGAGCCCGCAAAGGCCGGCATCGATCCGCTCAACAAACTCATCGACCGCAATCCAGAGGACAACCTCAAGACGGTGGAGAAGAAGTAGGAACGCGGAACGGGGAACGCGGAACGGGGAACGTGGAACGTGGAACGCGGAATGCGGAATGCTGATCTAAGGAATCTGATCCGCGAGGCCATCAATCCCGCGTCGCGTAGCGACGGCCGATTTTAGCCCCCGGTCGAAGACCGGGGGAAGGCGTTGCGGAAAATTCCGAGCCGCATAGCGGCGACAGACCCAAGGCCGATTTCACGGGTCGCGCCGGAGCCTGTCGCCGCTACGCGGCTCGATCACAATTTCACGATCTGACTCCGATCCCCCGGCTGCGGCCGGGGGCTAAGCTCGGCCGTCGCTACGCGACGCCGCGCCCGCGATCTCGCTGATCGGCTGCTCGCATTACCCGTTCCGCATTCCGCGTTCCGCATTCCGCGTTCCGCATTCCGCATTCCGCGTTCCTACTTCCCCTTTTCAACCGCCCGTTTCGCCTTCCACTCCGCCCAGCGATCGCGGAAGGTATAGGGCGTATAGGCCGCGGGGGTCGAGATCAGCGAGAAGGGATCGATCGTCGGCATCGGCGAGGCGTCGTTGCCGGTGCTGCCCGCGGCCGCGCTCAGGACGAAACCGACCGTGCCGAAGCCGGGGACCGAGATCAGGTAGGGATCCGGTGCCTTGATACTCGTGTCTTTGACCTCGACCTCGTAGAGGATGTACATGATCGCCGGCTTGGAGTAGTCGGGCTTTTCCTTTTCCTCCGGCTTTGGCGGATCTTCGGCACGCGCAGGAAACATCGCAAGCGCGGTTGCGAGTCCCAGCATCGCAATCGTCCTCTTCATGGCCATCCTCCTGTCGTCGTGCCGGCACGACCGCCGTCCGGCTGCCGGTCTGCCTGCTATCAATATAGGACGATCGAGGGCAGACCGATGTTGCAATCTCACCACTCCGCCCCGGGCTGCGGCCGATCTGCTTCGCGTAGAATCGACCGACGATGTCCAGGATCGCGATTCTCGAGCTCTTCGACCGCTATGCCGCGGAGATCCTCCAGCGACAGCGTCAGGCCGAGCTCGAGCCGGTCCCCGAGGCGTTTCACCAGATGCGCGTCTACGTCAAGCGTGCGCGCGCACTGCTCGAGTTGATCGACGCCATCGCACCGAAGTTTCCATGGCGGCGGGCAATGCGGCCGTTCAGGAAACCGTTCCAGGCCGCTGGAACGGTT
This sequence comes from Thermoanaerobaculia bacterium, assembly GCA_051305935.1. Classification (GTDB taxonomy): domain Bacteria; phylum Acidobacteriota; class Thermoanaerobaculia; order Gp7-AA8; family Gp7-AA8; genus JACPDH01. Next base: position 20,961 of record JBPPMG010000106.1, on the reverse strand, counting down.
CGCGACCTTCACGTGCAGATCGGCATCGCCGAGGCGATTGCGGAGAAGCACGGCTCCGACGCGTCGGCCTACCTTGGCATGCTTCGGGGAAGGGAACGCAACGCAGTCGGAGCGTGGCTGATCTCCGGTCTGCGGATCAAACCGGAGGAGCTCGCATCCGTGCGAAGCGAGGTCGGTGCTGCGCTCGATCGCAGGGGATGGGTCAGGCTGGCGTCGGCCGCGTGGGTCCACTTCAACGGACGGTTTCGCGACGTGCTGGCGTTCGACGCGCACGGCGCCGATCTCCACGACCTTCGCAAACGGGTGAAGGAGTGCTCGAACCTAACTTGGATCATGGCCGATGTGATCCCGGAGCTGACGATCGAGCCACGCCTCGTCTCCGCCCTCGACAAGCTGCAGAAGCAACTCGGCGACTGGCACGACTACGACGTTGCCGTCCACACCTCCGCGGAGGTTCCTACCGAGGTTCCGGGTGCCTCGGCCCCCGAAGGTTGGGACCTGTTCCGTGCCGCGATCGAGGCCGAGCGAACGCGCCTGCGCGAAAAGGTGCTCCGAAGCTGGGCGGGACTCGCCAGGCTCGCGCCGCCGGGGAGTGCGACTCCCTCCAACGCCGATCGACGAGGGAAGTAGAACAGGCTCGCCCCGGAGGCGAGCCGCGAGGCTCGATTCCTCCCCGCCATCGGACTCCGACGAGAGCCGCTCCGGCCAACTCCGAATCGGGCAGGCTCGCCGGAACATCCCGCATGTGGGCCGCGATACGCGTCGCCCTGCTCGGCCGGTTGCAGGAGCACACTGCGATGTGACAGCGGTCTCACCCGCTCCCGGAAAAACTGGGCTACGCTCTCCTCGTTCGTGAGCAATCTGGTCTTGGCCCCGGGTACCGTCGGGAAAGGCCTCGCGCAAAGGGCACCTGACACGTAAGATTCAAAGAACCGTACAACAGCAGGAAGCCGAGGTGAGATGACCCCAGCGGAGATTGGCCCATCCGCCGGAGACGACTCGACGCCCGCCGATTCCCCTGATGGAAGCGGGTTGTTCGAGAGTTCTCCCTTCACCCAGATTCTGGAGACGGTCCCGTTCGGACTGTTCGTGCTCGATGCCGCCGGCACGCCCGTCTACTCGAACTCCGCCGCAGACCGGATTCTGGGCAGACCGATGCCGGTAGACCGGCCCACTGACAATCTCGCAGCGTCGTACTCTGCCTATCTCGCGGGCACGGACACGCTCTACCCACTCGAGCGGATGCCGATCATGCGCGCCCTCGCGGGAGAGGCGTCGATCGTCAGCGACATGGAGATCCGCGACCGCGGCGGGAGCACCTACCTCCAGGTGAGCGGGGCTCCGGTGCTCGATGCGTCGCGGCGGGTGCAATACGCGGTCGCCGTCTTCCACGACATCACCGCGCACCGCTCGATCGAAGCAGCGCTGCAGGTTCTGTCCGACGGGCTCGCCGAACGAGCGCGCGAGCGAGCGGAACAGGTCGAAACGCTGAAGGTGAAGCTCGCAGACACGACCCCGTCGGCGAAAGAAGACGACGACCCTCCGGGCGAACCGGATGACGAGTTCATCGAGCCATGCGGGAAGTGCGCTGTCTTCGCGGAAGTCGAGCACGCCCGCGAGAGCGCGGTGCTGGCGAGACGTGCCCTGAACCTGTTCATCGCGAACTTCAGCCACGAGCTCCGGACCCCGCTGAATCACATCATCGGGTTTTCCGACCTGATCGAGAGCAAGATCCAGCGCGGCGTCACGCACGACATCGACAAGCACGCCGAGAACATCCGCACGAGCGGCGCGTCGCTGCTCGACACGCTGAACAAGATCATCACGGTCGCCGAGGCAGAGTCGAACGAGCTTCACCTGTCGCTCGAGATCCTCGATATCAGCGCGGTCCTGCGCGAAGTTGCCACCCGGCTCGCCCCCTTCGCGGAGCGAAACGGGAACAGCTTCGAGCTCGTGCTTACGGACGCGCTCGGGCTCGTTCAGACAGACGGTGCGCGAGTCCGGATCGCGCTCGAGCAGATCATCGAGAACGCCTGCAAACACTGCAGGGACGGAACGGTCTCCGTCAGAGCATCGCGCTCGGGAAACGGCACTGACGGGTCCATCGAGATCGAGGTGAGCGACACGGGACGCGGCATCGACTCCGTCCGCGCCTCTCTCCTCGTCGAAGGGAAGATCGTACCCGGCGAATCGCTCCGCGACGCCGGGCTCGGCATCGGCATTCCGCTGGCCGCTCAATCGCTGCGGGTCCTCGGCGGTTCGCTCCGGGTCGAAACAGCAACGGGGGCCGGTACCCGCTTCGTCCTTCGTTTCCCGACCTACACGCGAGCGTGAAATCCACGGTCCCGGACGCGTCTCGTGCGACAGGTTCAGAAAAGCGAGAGCTGCGCGCGCGGCTCTTCGGGGCGTCGAAAGTGCTCCGTGGACAACTCGGGCCAGCCTCGGGTTAGGCCTTCGCGGCGGCAGGAAATCTCGTAGAGCGAGCGGATCTGATCCGCGAACACGCCCGTCGCCTTCATCCGCTCGCCGAACTTCGTGTTGTTCAGATTCCCGTCACGCATCTCGCGGATCCGGTTGAGCACTTTCGCCTTGCGATCGGGGACGGCTTCGCCGAGCCACTGGATGAAGAGATCCTTCACAGCGAGAGGCAACCGCAGGACCGTGTAGCTCGCGTGTCCCGCGCCGCGCTTCGCGGCCTCGGCGAGAATCGACGGGATCTCGTGCTCGTTGAGTCCCGGGATGATCGGCGCGGTGAGCACGCCGACCGGAACGCCCGCAGCGGCGAGCGCCTCGATCGCGTCGAGCCTGCGGCGCGGACTCGACGCACGGGGCTCCATCGCGCGCGCGAGCCCGTCGTCGAGCGTCGTGACCGAGATCTGCACCGAGATGCACTGCCAGCGCGCGAGCTCTGCGAGCAGGTCGACGTCTCGCGTGACGAGCTGGTTCTTCGTGACGATGAACGCAGGGTTGCGAAACTCTGCGAGTACTTCGAGACAGCCGCGCGTCAGCCTCATCGCCTTCTCCGCCGGCTGGTAACAGTCGGTCACTCCGCTCAGGCCGATGAGCTGCGGCTTCCAACTCTTCGCCATCAGCTCTTTGCGGAGCAGCGCGGGCGCATCTTCCTTCACCATGATCTTCGTTTCGAAATCGAGCCCGGCGGAATACCCGAGGTACTCGTGAGTCGGGCGGGCGTAGCAGTAGATGCAGCCGTGCTCGCAGCCACGGTACGGATTCACGCTGCGGTCGAACGCCACGTCGGGAGAGTCGTTCGACGCGATGATCGAGCGCGACGGATCACGAAAAAAGCGCGTCGCCGGCGCGACGGCGTCCTCGGGAGGAGAATCGACATCCGTGTCCGCGACGTATTCGATCGACTCGAACCGTCCCGCCCGATTCGTCGACGCACCTCGGCCGTTGGGAGGAGGCTTCAGCATCTGTTGATGGTACGGGCGCGCAGGCAGAACCCTGCCGATCCTACGAGGGGTGGGACCGGATGCCTTGAGATCGGCGGTATCCGGAGGTCAGCGCAGCCACTCTCTACGATTGGTAGAGCGTAGGAAACTGCACCGAAACCGAAATGTCGAATGTCGAATGTGGAATGAAGAGGCTTCCCGGCCGCGGGTTCGAGCCCGCCTTTCATTCGTCATTCCTCATTCTCCATTCTTCATTCGACATTTCGGTGTTCGCCCCGTCTCCGCCACACCTGGTAGCTTGCTCATCGCCTTCCGCCTCTCGCCCCTCGCCTGCTATGACCTTTGACCTATGACCCTTGACCTGCGATTTCCCGCGCCCCCGGAAACACTTCCGCGATCGCTTGCGTCCGAAAGTCGAAAATCCGTTGAAGGCGAGGGCCCACCCACCAGCCCGCGAAGAACCATCCGATCGCGCCCAACGGAACGCGGTACTCGACCCGGTCGCGCATTCTCACGCCGCCGTCGACTTCTTCGAACTCGTGAAGATGGAGCCAGAAGGCGTAAGGACCCTTCCTCTGCAGATCCTCGAACGAGCGCCCGTGGTGGCAGGACACGATCTGTGTGACCCATCGCACAGGAATGCCCAGAAGCCGGATGCGATATTCGACCTCGTCGTGCTGCCGCAGTTCGCGTCCGGGCGCCGACACGATCCTGAATCCGAGCCACGACGGCGTGATCTGCGCGAGGTTGCGCGGATCGGCGAAGAAGCCGAAAACGCGGTCGATCGGCGCGGGTATCAGGGTCGTTCGTTCGAGTACCATTGCCATTCCACCCCGTCGAGGAGAGAGAGTCCGATGAAATCGAGCATCGAGATCGCACAAAGCGTCGAGCTGAAGCACATGCGGCAGTACATGGCGGACCTCGGGTTGCCCGAGGACGAATTCGAATTCTACGGGAAGTTCACGGGGAAGATCAGGCTCGAACTGCTCGACCGGCTCGCCGACAAGCCCGACGGAAAGCTCATCCTCGTCACCGCGATGACGCCGACGAAATACGGCGAGGGAAAGACGCTCACGTCGATTGGCCTCGGCCAGGCGCTCGCGAAGATCGGGAAGAAGGGAATGATCGCCCTGCGCGAGCCGTCGCTCGGCCCCGTCTTCGGCATCAAGGGGGGCGCGACCGGCGGCGGCTTCTCGCAGGTCATTCCGATGGAGAAGATCAATCTCCATTTCAACGGTGACATCCACGCGATCACCACCGCGCACAACCTGCTCGCCGCGATGCTCGACAACCACGTTCTGAAAGAGAACGAGAAGCACGTCGACATCACGAACGTGCTTTGGAACCGCGCGATGGACATGAACGATCGCTCGCTGCGCGACATCGTCATCGGCCTCGGCGGGCGTGCCAACGGAATCCCGCGCGAGTCGGGTTTCGTCATCACGGCCGCCTCGGAAATCATGGCGATCCTCGCGCTCGCCACCTCGCGCGAGGACCTCAAGCGCCGCCTCGGCGAGATCGTCGTCGCCTACGATCTCGACGGGAAGGTCGTGAAGGCGTCCGACATCGACGCGAACCGCGCCATGGCGGCGATCCTCAGCGAAGCGATCATGCCTAACCTCGTGCAGACGCTCGAGCACACCCCTGCGCTCGTTCACGCCGGGCCTTTCGCAAATATCGCCCACGGCACGTCGAGCGTCCTCGGTGCCCGGATCGCACTCAAGCTCGCCGACTACGTGATCACCGAGTGCGGCTTCGCCGCCGACCTTGGATTCGAGAAGTTCGTCGACATCGTCTGCCGCCAGTCCGGGCTCTGGCCCTCCGCGGTAGTCGTCGTCGCGACCTGCCGCGCGATCAAGCATCATGGTGGCGTTGTCGAGAACGACATCACCAGCGAGAATCTCGAAGCGTCGAAGAAGGGGCTCGCGAACCTCGAGACCCACGTCCGCAACATCCGCAAGTTCGGCCTGCCGGTCATCGTCGCGATCAACCGCTTCCCGTTCGACACGCCGGGCGAGCTCGCCCTCGTCAAGCAGCTCTGCGAGGAGCTCGGCGTCGAGTGCGAGGAGCACGAGGCGTTCGCGAAGGGTGGCGACGGCGCGATCAAGCTCGCCGAGAAGGCGGTGGCGATCGCGGACGCGTCGACGTCGAAGCCGAAGTTCCTCTACGAGCTAGACGCGCCGATCGAGGAACGGGTGCGCACGATTGCGACACAGATCTACGGCGCCGACGGCGTCTATTTCGAGAAGCGCGCGCAGAAGAAGATCGAGAAGTTCCGCAAGCTGGGATACGGAGGCCTGCCGATCTGCGTCGCGAAGACGCAGTCGTCGCTCTCCGACAGTCCGAAGCTGCTCGGCGCGCCCAAGGGCTGGACCCTCACCGTCACCGACGCCGCGCTGTCGGCAGGCGCCGGCTTCCTCGTCATGATCTGCGGAGACATGATGCTCATGCCCGGCCTCCCCAAAGTCCCCGCCGCCGTCAACGTCGACGTCGACGACAAGGGGAAGATCATGGGGCTGTTTTAAAGGCAGGCGAGAGGCGAAGAGCAGGCCATCGACCAGAACAGGCAGGATTCGCGGGGCACGGAACGGTCGTTCCGTGCCCCACTTCTTGTCACTCGGCACCCGCAGTGTCGACAACGACCATGTAGCGCAGGAAGGTCTGCCCGCGCGCGGTGCGAAGCACAGCCAGGAGTCGCTGCGCCACACGACTGCCTGCTCTCGGCGCTGGCCTATAGCCTGCTCATCGCCTCTCGCCTTTCGCCTCGCCTCTCGCCTTTCGCCTCGCCTCTCGCCTCCTCGCCTCATCGCCTCTCGCCTTTCGCCTTTCGCCTCATCGCCTCATCGCCTTTCATCTAGAATCTCCCCATGCGCCTCTCTCTTCACTCCTTCGTCGCCACCGACCACATCACACTGCCCGGGCTTCTCTACGAGCCGGCGCGCAATTCGAAGAAGGTCGCGATCTGGCTGCACGGCAACGGTGGCGCGTCCGTCTTCTACTCAGCCGGACGGATGAACGCGCTCGGTGAGGCGCTCACGCGCAGCGGCATCTCGTTTTTCACTTTCAACAACCGCGGCGCGGAGGTGGAGAAGATGCTGAAGCGCCGCAAGGGGAAGACGAGCGAGTACGCGATGCTCGGCTTCGCGCACGAGCTGATCCGCGACTGCGTGAAAGACATCGACGGCGCGATCGCGCACCTGCGCTCGCTCGGCTACCGCACGTTCTATCTCGTGGGCCACTCGACCGGGGCGAACAAGATCTGTCTCTACGACGCGAAGAAGCGGCGAAGCAATCCCGTCTCGGCGTACGTGCTTCTCGGACCGGGCGACGACGTCGGCATCAGCTACGCGGAACTGGGCGCCGTACGATTCCACGCGGCGCTGGCGCGTGCTCGCGCCGAAGTCGCGCGCGGGCACGGATCGCGACTCGTTCCGAAGACGATCTCGCCGCGTCCGATCTCCTGGGCGTCGCTCCTCGACACGATCGATCCGGATGGGGACTACAACGTCTTCCCGTTCCTCGAAATCATCCGCGGCATCAAGCTCTCGAAGAAGCGCCCGCTGCTGCGCGAGTACAGCCGCATCTCGAAGCGGACGCTGGTCGTCTTCGGCGAGAACGACGAGTTCTGCTTCGGCGACGTCGCGGCCTGCGTCGACGTCCTTCGCGAGTTCGCCCCGCCGCGGCGCTGCCGCTTCGAGGTCATCGAAGGTACCGGCCACGGCTTCCACGACGCGGAAGAGATCCTCGGCGAGAGGATCGCGGGGTTTCTCAGCGGGAATTGAATCAGAGCAACGCCGCGAGTTCGTCCCGCGACAGGTCACAGTCGCGAAGGATACGAGACATCAGCCCCGGTCCAATCGTCTCGCCCGAATGCACAGGCACGACGACGACTCTCCCGTCGGGGTGCTGCAGGAAGTGGTGACTCCCGCGAATCCGAGCCACCTCGAAGCCAACCTTTCCGAGCGCACGAACGAGGTCACGCCCGCTTACCGCGGGCAACCTGGCAATCAGCCGACCGAGACCCGTTGGATTCCCACGAAATCAGAAGAATCGGAGGGATCGCCCTGGACCTCGAGACAGAGCTCGATGGCTTCGCGGATGCGCTCCATCAACTCATCGAGGGATCGCGCCTGCGTGTGACAGCCTCTTAGCTCAGGAACTGAAGCGACGTAATAGCCCTCGTGGTCGCGCACGACCACAACATTGAACTCGCGTGTCATGTCTTCATTCTACAACTTCAGCAGTTGCGTCGATGGATGTCGAGCCGAAACCGGTATTCTTGTAATGCGATGCGCGCGATGGTCCTGCATGCGATCGGTGGTCCGCTCGTCCTCGAGGAGCGCGCGGTGCCGGAACCGGGGCCGGGGCAACTGCTGCTCCGCGTGCGCGCCTGCGCGGTCTGCCGCACCGACCTTCATCTCCTCGACGGGGAGCTTCGCGATCCGAAACTACCAATCGTGCCCGGCCATCAGATCGTCGGGATCGTCGAGCGCGCCGGAAGCGGCGTCGACACTCCTCGCGCGGGCGATCGCGTGGGCGTCCCGTGGCTGGGCTGGACCTGCGGCTCGTGCCTGCACTGCGCCGCGGGACGCGAGAATCTTTGTCTCGCCGCGCGCTTCACCGGATGCCACGTCGATGGAGGATTCGCCGACTACGCGATTGCCGACGCTCGCTACTGTTTTTCGATTCCCGACCGCTTCGGCGATGCGGAGGCTGCTCCCCTGCTCTGCGGCGGCTTGATCGGCTACCGCGCGCTCCGGATGGCGGGTGACGCCGATCGTCTCGGGTTCTACGGCTTCGGCTCCGCGGCGCACGTGATCGCGCAGGTTGCCAGGGCCCAGGGGCGCGAAGTCTTCGCATTCACCCGCACGGGCGACGCGGAGGGCCAACGGTTCGCGCAGAGCCTCGGCGTCGCATGGGCCGGCGGAGCGGACGAGGCTCCGCCGGCGCCTCTCGACGCCGCGATCATCTTCGCGCCGGCCGGCCCGCTGGTCCCCGTCGCGCTGCGGGCAGTGAGGGCGGGAGGCACGGTCGTCTGCGCGGGCATCCACATGAGTGACATCCCCGCGTTTCCTTACTCCTTGCTCTGGGAAGAGAGAGCGATACGCTCGGTCGCGAACCTGACCCGGCGTGACGGCGAGGAGTTCTTCGCGATCCTTCGCTCCGTCCACGTCTCGACGACGATCTCCGAGTACCCGCTCGAGCGGGCGGGCGACGCGCTCGAGGATCTGCGTCACGGACGCTTCGAAGGTTCCTCGGTGCTTCGCATCGGGGTGTAGAGTCTCGGTCGGATGAAACGACGATGATTCGATTGATCTGTCCCGTGAGAGCCTGCGGCGCGCCGCTCGCTCGCGAGGCCGGGGCGCTGCGATGCGGCACGGGACACGCGTTCGACCTGGCCCGGAGCGGGTACGCGAATCTCCTGCAGCCGCAGGATCGCAAGTCGCCGACGCCCGGGGACTCGAGGGAGGCAGTCGCGGCGCGGCGCCGGCTGCTGAACCGCGGTCTCGGGAACGGGCTCGCGTCGGCAATCGGCACAATGCTCGAAAGGCGCGGGTTCGAGGAGGGAGCAGTCATCGTCGACTCCGGCTGCGGCGAAGGGTTTCACCTCGCGGACGCGTGCGCGCGCCTCGGTGCCGAAGGATGTGGCATCGACCTCTCGACGCCTGCGATCGATCTCGCCGCCAAGCGTCACCGCAGCCTGACGTGGGTCGTCGCGAACGCGGACCGCGCGATTCCGGTCGCGAACGACTCGGTCGACCTGGTGCTCTCGATCACGGCGCGGATCAACCGGGACGAGTTCGCGCGAATTCTCAAACCAGAGGGACTGGCCCTCGTTGCCGTCGCGGCGGCGGACGACCTCGCGGAGTTGCGGGACGCGGTGCTCGGGGAGAGCATGGAGAAGGATCGCGCGCAGAGCGCGATCGAATCGCTCGCGCCTCGCTTCAACCTCGAGGAGCGCGCGCGTCACGCCGAGACGCTCGACCTCGATCGGGCCGCCCTCGACGACCTGCTCTCGTCGACGTATCGGGGCCAGCGCCGCTCGCAGAAACATGCCCTCGCGGGCGTGGAGCGGATGCGGGTGACGAGCAGTCGGGATCTGTTGGTAGTACGACGCCGCATCGAGAGCTGAGACAGGGATCGCTCGACTGCGCTATGGCGCGACTCGGCGACCCTTCGCGCGTTTCAATCGCGCAATCGCGACTTCGCGCAATCGCATAATGAAAAAGACCCGACCCCTCGCGGGGTCGGGTCTTCGACTTTTTGAAGCGCGCTTACTTCTTGACGCCGAGGACTGCATCCTTGCAGGCCTTGGCTACGCGGAACTTCACGACCTTCTTGGCCGGAATCTTGATCGTCGCGCCGGTGGCCGGGTTGCGGCCCATGCGCGCCTTGCGCTGCACGAGCACGAGCTTTCCGAGGCCCGGGAGCGTGAAGCTGTTCTTCGCCTGCTTGTAGGCAAGTGCCGCAAGCTCGTCGAGGAACTGAACTGCAACCTTCTTGGTGACGCCCGTGCTCGTCGCGAGGGCGTCGGCAATCTGCGACTTGGTCATCGTCTTTGCTGCCATGGTGAATCCCCTTTCTTTCAAATTCCCTTATTTTTCTAGGGTCTGCGCGGAATCTACTCAAAAACACTAAAGAAATGCAACAAAAAAATGCATTCTCCTTTCGTCTGCGAAAAAGTTCCCCGTTAACCACTGCACACGAAAATGTGCACCAGCAGCTTTCCGGAGGCACCCTCGTCCGCGCCGGACCGCTCCAGCAGGGTGCTGGCAGGGTCCCGAACTATGTTACGAAAATCATACACAATAAAGGGATAACCCTTCCCGGCCTGCCGGGAGCCGTGCTCGCCGGCGCGCCCTTCCGCTCGCGCGCAGCTCCGTCCGAACCGCGTCTCAGCCGCTTCGCAGCAGCTCCTCGAGCCGGCGATCCTTCTCTTCCCAGATCGAGCTCATCCATTCCTTGAACGCTTCGCGGTTCGGGCCCGGGCGCGTGACCGACTCGTCGAAAAACTCCGGGCGAAGCGGGATCTCCCGGATGTCGATGACGATGAGCGGCATCTGGCCCGAGATGTAGGTCCAGAAGGTCGCGCGCCCTCCCGGGTACGCCAGCGTCACGTCGTACATCGCGTCGAGCATGTCCCCCATCGACGCGAACACGTACGAGATGCCCCCGTAGCGCGGCCGCAGCAGCTGCCGGTAGGGCGACTCCTGGTTGGCGTGCTTCTCCCGAGAGAAGCGCGTGCCCTCGACGAAGTTCAGGATCGACACGGGGATCTTCTTGTATCGCCTGCATGCCGTGCGCGTGGTCCGGAGGTCCTCTCCGCGCTTCTCCGGATGCTTCTCCAGGTACTCGGCCGAGTAGCGGCGCATGAATGGAAAATCCATCGCCCAGCATGCCTGCCCGAGGACCGGGCTGAAGAGCAGCGGGTACTTGAGGAAGAAGCGGATGAACGGAAGCCGCCAGGTGAAGACGCGAAAGATGACGGCGATGTCGATCCAGGAAACGTGGTTACTGATGATGAGGAAGCGCCCGTCGAGCTTCTTCTCCGGAAGGCCCCTCACCTCGTAGCGCGTGGGGAGCATCGCGTCGAAGATCCGGTCGTTGATCGTCACCCACGTGCTCGAGAGCGGCGCGAGCACGCGGAAGTACTCCCGGCGAAGCCGCCCGGGCGTGAGCCACTTGAGGATCCCGATGAGCGCCACCGGCGTCCCGATCAGCACGAGGTTCAATGCAAGGAGAAGGAACAGTACCGCCGCGCGGAGAGCGCCGAACATGCGGCCACCATATAACGCGAATGCGGAACGCGGAACGCGGAACGAAAACCGAAACGTCGAATGAAGAATGTAGAACGTAGTCCTGAAGACTCGCCGCTCCACCAGGGTTGCGCCGTCACGTCGCTAAGTTCTTCATTCCTCATTCGACATTCCGTTATCCCCACTCCGCATTCCGCATTCCGCGTTCCGCATTCCGCATTCTGGTAAATACTTTCCCCATGCCCACAAGCCCCCTCCGCCACCTCTGGACGCTCGATCCCGCGGTCACGTTCCTCAACCATGGCTCGTTCGGCGCGACGCCGCGCGCGGTGCTCGAGGCGCAGGGGGAGCTGCGGGCGCGGATGGAGCGCGAGCCGGTGCTCTTCCTCGCGCGCGATCTCGAGGCGCTCATAGACCGCGCGCGAATCGAGCTCTCGCGCTTTCTCGTCTGCGACCCCTCGGGGCTCGCGTTCGTGCGCAATGCGACCGAGGCGATGAACGCGGTGTTGCGCTCGCTGCGCTTCGCTCAGGGTGACGAGCTGCTCACGACGAGCCACGAGTACAACGCCTCGCGCAACATCCTCGAGTACGGCGCGTCGCTCGCCGGTGCGCGAGTCGTCGTCGCCGACGTGCCCTTCCCCGTCGCGTCACCGGAAGAGGTCGTCGAGGCGATCGTCGCAAAGGCTTCCACGCGCACGCGCCTTCTGCTCGTCGACCACGTCACCAGCCAGACCGCGCTCGTCTTCCCGATCGCGGCGATCCTGCGCGAAATGAACGCGCGGGGCATCGACACGTTCGTCGACGGCGCGCATGCGCCGGGGATGCTGCCTCTGGACGTCGGCTCGCTCGGCGCCGCCTACTACACCGGCAATTGCCACAAGTGGGTCTGCGCGCCGAAGGGGGCCGCATTCCTCTGGGTGCGCGAGGACCGCCGCGCCGCGATCCGTCCAGCCTGCATCAGCCACGGCGCGAACTCGCCGCGCGACGACCGGAGCCGCTACCTGCTCGAGTTCGATTGGACGGGAACGCTCGACCCGACCGCGGTGCTCTCGATTCCCATCGCGCTCGCGACGATGGCGTCGATGCACGAGCGGGGCTGGCCCGGCGTGATGGAGTCGAACCGCGCCCTGGCGCTGCGCGCACGCGACCTTCTGTGCGAGACGCTCGGCGTCCGCGCTCCCGCGCCCGACTCGATGATCGGCTCGATGGCCGCGGTGCCGCTTCCCGACGGCGCCGCGTCGAGCGCGCCCGCGCTTTACGGCGACCCGCTGCAGGACGCTCTCTGGGAGCGCCACCGCATCGAGGTGCCGGTCATCCCCTGGCCCGCACCGCCGAAGCGCCTGCTGCGAGTATCCGCGCAACTGCACAACGCGCCCGCGGACTACGAGAGACTTTGTGCGGCGTTGCTTGCGCTGCTCGACGCGGAGACGAAAGGCGAGAGGCGATAGGCGACTAGCAGGCGGGAGGGAGAGTCGCGCTTCCTCGTCGCGTAGCGCCGACCGAGCGGCGGCAGATCCGGCGCCGCTACGCGGCGCGATCAATTGGATGCGTCCGGTTCCCCCGGTCTTCGACCGGGGGCTAAGCTCTGCCGTCGCTACGCGACGCGGCGGCACGAACTGCCTAACTGCCTGCTTTGACCTCTGACCTTTGGCCTATGGCCTGCCTTTCGCCATCCTCTCGACGATCTGAATCGCTTTCTCGATATCCGCTCTCGAGACATCCAGATGCGTCACGGCGCGCACCGACGTGCCGACGGGGCTGAAGCGCACGCCGAGCTCGGTCGCCTGCGCGACGAAGGCGCGGTTGTCCATTCCCAGACCGGCGACGTCGAAGAAGACGATGTTCGACTCGGGCGTCGGCGTGATGAGGCGAATGCCTTCGATCGAGGCAAGTCCCTCGGCCAGGCGTCGCGCGTTGTCGTGATCCTCGGCGAGCCGTTCGACGTGGTGGTCGAGCGCATGGAGGCAACCGGCGGCGGCGATGCCTGCCTGGCGCATCGCCCCGCCGAACATGTGCTTGTAGCGACGCGCCTCGTGGATGAACTCCTTCGTGCCGGCGAGGACCGCGCCGATCGGCGCGCCGAGGCCCTTCGTGAAATCGAGCCAGAGCGAGTCGGTCGAGGCGCCGAACTCGCTCGCCTTCGTGCCTGTCGCGATCACGGCGTTCATCAGGCGCGCGCCGTCCATGTGCACCGCGAGCCCGCGCTCTTTCGCTCGCGCGTAGACGGCGGCGAGCTCGCTCCCCGTCCACACCGAGCCGCCCCCGAAGTTGTGCGTCTGCTCGACGCAGAGGAGGCGCGCGACCGGTGCGTGCGGAGGAGGCGCGCTCGACAGGCGCCGGATCGCGTCGTCGATTGCGTCGGGGCCGAAGATCCCGCGCGCGGCGACGATCGGCTCGATCAGCACACCCGACACGAGGCCGGCGCCCGCCGCCTCGGCGCGAACGATGTGCGCCATGTGCTCGACGATCACGGCGTCGGCCGGGCGCGTGTGCGTCTTGACCCCGATGACGTTTCCCATCGTGCCAGTCGGCAGAAATAGACCCGCCTCCTTGCCGACGAGCTCGGCCACGCGTTCCTGGAGCTGGAGCACCGTCGGGTCCTCGGCGCGCTGCTCGTCGCCGACTTCCGCCGCCGCGATCGCGCGGCGCATCGCTTCGGTCGGTTTCGTTTCCGTATCGCTCGAGAGAGGGATGAAGGGTCGGGTCATGGACTTTCTCCGTCAGCGCGTCAGCCGGTAGATCAGCAGCGCGGTTCGTTTGGTGAGGTTAGGCAGCTCGCCCAGGTCGATGTACTCGCCGGGTGCGTGCTCCTTGTCGCCGAGGGCGCCGAGGCCGTCGAGGCCGTCGACGAGGTGGGCGACGAACGAGATGTCGCCCGCTCCGCGCTTCGAGGGATCGTGTACGGTCATCGGCCCCGTGCCCAGGTCGCGGCTCACGCCGTCGAGAACGCGAAGCAGCTCGCGGTTGCCGTCGGTCGGGGCCATCGATGGCATCAGCAGCTCGAATTCGATCGATGCCGTGGTCTTCGGCAGACTCCTCGCGACGATCGCGCGCATCTTTGCCTGCGCCTTCTCGAGCTGCTCGCTCGACAGGAAGCGGAGGTCGCCCTGGACGATCGCACTGCGCGGGACGACGTTGTGCTTCCCGTTCGCGGTGCCCGCCGTCGTACCGTCCTCGAGTACGACGTCGGTCCCGCCGAGGAAGAGGCTCGGGTTGAACGTGAGATAGGGCTCGCGAAGCTCGTCGTGGAACGCCGTGAGGATGCGGCTCGCCTCGAAGATCGCGCCGGCGCCGCGCTGCTCGCCGAAGATCGCGGAGGAGTGGCCCTGCGAGCCGGTGGTCTCGAGCCGCCAGTCGCAGATGCCGCGGCGCCCGACGACGGCCATGCCCGGGGCGTAGCCTTCGAATGCCAGGGCGAGGTCGCTTCGCTCCGCGGCCTCGACGAGCGCGCTCCTGCTGACGGCGTGGGGCATCCCCGGGCTTTCCTCGTCGCCCGTCATGACGACGATGACGCGTCGTCCTTCGAGCGCGCCGGTCGCGTGGAGCGCGCGCAGCGCTTCCACGATGACGACGTCACCGCCTTTCATGTCGGATGCGCCGCTGCCGTATGCCAGATCGCCTTCGCGTCGGAACGGCTCGCCCTCGAGAACGGTGTCGAGATGGCCGATGAGGAGGATTCGTTTCCCTTTCGTCCCTTTCCGCTCGGCGACGAGATGTCCGGCGCGGTTCATCCCGGCCGGAAGCTCCGCAAAGCGGGTCTCGAACCCGATCGCGCGCAGCTCGTCCGCGAAGATCTCGCCCACCTTGCGGACGCCTTCGAGGTTCTGCGAGGCGCTCGGCACGTCGACGACCCTGGCGAGCAGCGAGATCGCAGCGTCTTTCCTCGCGTCGACGGCGGAGACGATCTTTCGTTCCGCTCGCGCGAGCTCCGCGGCGGCGGTCAGTGAAAGGGTGGAGAGAAGTGCGGCGGCGAGTAGGTGGCGAATGCCCATTCGAGTTCCTCGTGCGGAGCGGTCGTGCGGTGGAGGCACATCAGGCGTGCGGAACGATAGCACGACCGCTCTCCGGCATTCAGCGCGGCCCTTACAGCTCTTCTACGAAGACCTGGTGAAGCATGATCGCGAGCGTCACCGCGGTCATCACCGCCACGACGGCGAGCGAGACGACCGGGACCGCTCCGAGGTCTCCACCACTCACCATGAGCTTCCCGGGACTGAGGCGCTCGAGCAGTCCGTGCAGTTCTGACCAGCGCCAGGAGATGAGCACCGCCCAGCAGGCCGCTACCGCGACCCAGACCACCGCCGAGCCTCGGGCGGCCCTTTCCGACTCGATGGGAGACGGCAGCCGCGGCGCGAGTTGCGCCTTCAGCCACAACACGCGCGCGTCGGCAACGGGCCTAACCACCGCGTCCGCATGGCTCAACTCCCGCAGCGCGCTAGTCACCGCGAGCGTTTCCGCGCAGATCGAGCAGGCGCGCGCATGCTCGCGAATCGCCTCGCCCGGCGCTCCGTCTCTCGCCGCTGCCGCGGTCTCGTGCTCCAGCTCGCACGTTCGTGTTCTCATCGAAGCACCTCCGGTCCGATCCCGAGGCTCGAGAGGGCCTCGGACATGCGCTTGCGAGCGCGGAAGAGGATCACCTTGACACTGGCAACGCCAACGCCGACCGCCTCGGCGATCTCCTGGTGGCTCGCCCCGTCGACGTAGGCCATCCAGAGAATCGCCCGGTCACGCACGCTCAACCCTCCGAGTGCCTTCTCCACCCCGGTTCGCACTTCCGCCTGCTCTTCCGGATTGCGGCGAGTGAGGAACGGCAACCCCAACGGCGCGTTCTCCCGCTGTTCGCGCCGCCACTCGTCGACTGCAAGGCGCGTGGCGAGCTTGTAGAGGTACGCCCGCTGCTCCGGCTCACTCCGCGACGTATCGACGAGACGGATGAACTGAATGTAGGCCTTCTGCGAAACGTCGTCGGCTCTCGCCGCGTTTCCCGTCAGCCGATAAAGGCGGTTCCAGAGAAGCCTCGCGGTCTTCCTGTGGAACGCCTCGAAGGCGGTCTCGTCCATCCCTCGTCGTTCCAGCGGCAGGCTCCCTTCGACCGAGACGGCGGCGGGAAGCAGTGCGCCGGCGCCCGCGATCGCAGTGATCACCGGATGCTCTCGCCCTCGCCGGCATCGGAGCTCTTGAGCATCCCCCACGATCTTGCCAGACGGATCGAGATCAGGCTACTCGCCAGGAACCCGAGGCCGAGCGAGAGAATCAGCACGCCGGCAATCGCCAAACCCGAGTCGACCGTCGCCCCCAGCACGAGGAAGCCGATGCCAAGCATCGACAGCACTACGCCCCACTTGATCAGGCCGAGGATCTTCGTCGGCTGCCCACTGTCTCCCTTGTCGGCTGCGACCAGCATGTACGAACGCCCCTCGGGAGTCCGCAGGAACTCGGTGAACTCCTGGGCCGAACCGAACTTGTCGAGCATCCGGTTCTGAACCGAGGCGAGCGCTTCCCAGCGCTTCTGCTTCGTCCGTGCCCCGACGAATACCGCGAACGCGGCAAAACCAAACAAGAACACGATTCCAAAGATCGGAATCAGCATCACGAGAAAGTCTTCCATTGTTGCCTCCGGAGCCACTGGGGCTCGATGTATTTCGTAGAGTGATACGCTGGCGGAACGGCGGCGGTTAACAGGGCTGGAGCGCCCGGGAGACACTGGCCGAAGCGAGGACGCCCGACGACGGAACCGCAGAGGCTGACAAATCCGCTGGCTCTCCCTGGATTCAGCGCCCGACGTTCTGCGTTCTTGCATCAGGGATCCATAGAAGCCGCCAGGAGAAGGAACCATGACCACAGAACGACTGCCCGACGATGACGACGACTCAGAGGGAGGAATGATCCAGCGCAGCCTCCACATGGGGCTCGAGAAGCTTCTGCGGGAGATCGATCAGGACGAGATCGTCCAGCGGGTCGCGAACCTCCAGGCGAAGTACCCTGGCGAGACGCGCGAGCAGCTCGCGCGGCGACTCCTCATCAAGGGAGCGATAAAGACGGCAACCGTGGGCACTGCGGCCGGCGCCGTCGGAGGCCCGATGGCGCTCCTCGCGATGGGCCCGGACATCTTCACGCTCGTGCGGGAGCAAAGCCGGCTGGTCCTTTCGATCGCTGTGCTCTACGGGCAGAAGCCGAAGGTCGACGAGCGGCTGCGCGAGGTCGTCGCGGTGCTCGCCGTCGCCACCGGGACGACCGTGGCGCGTGTCGGCGTGAGGAAACTCGTCATGCGCGGGCTCGAGAGCGAGATCGTAGGATCGCTCGTCAAGAAGCTCGCGGGCCGCGCGGTCGCAAGGCGCCTGCCGAGAATCATTCCGGTGATCGGAGGCCTCGTCGGCGGCGCGGTGAACGTCGCCGCGATGGTCGGTGTCGAGCGCGCGGCGATCGAGTACTACCGCGAGATCGAGCAGGACCTGCAGAGTGGCGAGTTCATCGAAGTCACGCCGGAGGATGTCGGGGCGTGACAGGGGCCGCGAACCAGTACGAGGTCGAGGAATACGTCCGCTGGGAAGACATCGACGCGGCGGGGATCATCAACTACCAGGCGTATCTTCGATTTTTTGCCCTGGCCGAGGCTGAGCTGTTCCGTCATTCGGGGCTCACCTACAAGCGGCTGTTCGACGAGATCGGGATCTTCCTTCCTCGGAAGCGGGTCGAGTGCAACTTCCATCGACCGGTTAGGCTCGACGACCTCCTGGTGGTCGCCGCGAGGATCGGGCACATCGGGCGCACCTCGCTTCGGATCGACTTCGAGGTGCGGAAGCGCGGGGAAACGACGCTCGTGGCCGACGGCTGCTATGTTCTCGTTTCCGTGAGCCACAGTGACTTCAAGCCGTGCCCGCTTCCAGCGGAGTTGCGCGAGAAGCTGGCCCAGTTCACCGCGGCGGCGCCGACGGCCGGCTGACCGGCGGGCATTCCACGAATCGCCCCTCTCCTCGGATCGCTTGCCTAGAGGAGCGCGGTCGATGAAAATGACCGCATCACGCACCCTGGCGAGGAGAATGAGCGCCTCCGCACAGAGCAGTCGAGGAGACGCGCATACGATGGAAGTTTCCGAAGCGAGATCCGAGGATCGCTACCGAGTCCAGATGCGGCTCGACGCGAGCTTTGGCGGGAGTGACGTCGTCCTCGTCGATCTCGGTGAGCACGGCGCGCAGGTGCAGCACCCGGTGCCGATCAAGCTTGGCGCGATCGCGCGGCTGATCTTCACCGCGCCCTCGACGGGCCAGCAGGTCCGTGTTCAGGGAACGATCATCTGGAGCAGGATCTCGGCGAAGCCCGATGCGGCGGGAAAGCGCCACTATGCCTCGGGAATCCGGATCGACGATCCCGAGGAGTCGCTGAAGGAGCTGATTCCACGGCTGGTCGCCGCAAACGTGCTCCGCCTCGACAACCTCTCGCTCGACAAGAAACGGAAGGCGCTACTCGACAAGGAGAAGGCGCGCCAAATGCCCGGATTCAAGATGGTCGGGCAGAAGCCGCGAATCCCTGACGACGTCATCCTGCTCGTGCGCCAGACACGCAACCGGCTCAAGGACAATCCGGCGGAAGCGGTCAAGTGGTACAACCGCGCCAAGTACTCGCTCGACCAGTCGGGAGTACAGATCCATCAGCGCGACGAGGTGCTCGCGATCTGGGAGTACCTCGAGCGAAGCATCGAGATCGACATCATCGCGCGCATCATCAGCGAAGGTTGATCGTTCCGGTCCTTCCGCGCTCTCCGGCAGAGTCCGACCTCAGAGCGCGAGCCCGACGAGAACCGGCTCCGGCACGAGGGTGACGCCGAACTGCGCGTCGACGCGATCGCGAATCTCCCGGGCGAGCGCGGCGATGTCCGCCGCGGACGCCGCGCCGCCGTTGACGATCGCGAGCGCGTGCTTCGACGAGATCCTTGCCTCGCCGCGGGCGTGCCCTTTCGCGAAGCCGGCAGCTTCGATCAACCAGGCGGCGGAGAGCTTGACT
Organism: Thermoanaerobaculia bacterium; assembly: GCA_051305935.1. Classification (GTDB taxonomy): domain Bacteria; phylum Acidobacteriota; class Thermoanaerobaculia; order Gp7-AA8; family Gp7-AA8; genus JACPDH01. Next base: position 1,790 of record JBPPMG010000106.1, on the reverse strand, counting down.
CGCCCTTCCCCCCCTGCGAAGCGCGGCATTGCGGCGGCCCGCTCCCGGCCCGCTCGCGTCGTCACGAGCTCCTCTACACGGGTCAGTTCTGCCGCATCGATCACCGGGTTCGTGAAGAACGATCCGGCGCTCCTCGAATCGGGGTCGGCGGGATCGATCACCATCGCCTTCGCGGCCCGGATCGCGATCACGGCGCTGCGCACTTCGGAGAGCGTGGGATCCTCCTCTCCGCGGCGTTCGAGCTCGCGGGCAAGCTCCGGATAGCGCACGGAAGGCACACCGTCCTCACCCAGCGCGAAGGATGCGGCCACGACGACGAAGCGACCGCGCGCCTCGCGTTTGAAAACGCTGTCGCGATACGCGAATCCGCACTCCGACTTCGCGAGCCGCCGGCTGGCCCCGGTCGCGACGTCGATCACGTCGACGGCGACGATCGTTTCTGCGACCTCCTGCCCGTAGGCGCCAATGTTCTGGATCGGCACCGCGCCGACGTAGCCGGGGATCCCCGACAGGCACTCCACTCCAGCGAGTCCGCGATCGACACACGATGCGACGAAGCCGTCCCACGGCTCTCCCGCGGCAGCGGTCGCAATGGCGCGGCCGCCGTAGTTCCCAAACTCGATTCCGCGCAGCGCGACGCGAAGCGCGAGCCCGGGGAATCCTTCGTCCGCCACCAGCAGATTGCTCCCGCCTCCCAGGACGAGGAGCTCGAGCGACTTCTCGGCGCGCCAGCGCAGCAGCTCGCCGAGCTCTCCGACCGACGCCGGCTCCGCGAACCATCGCGCGGGTCCCCCGACTCCGAGGGTGGTCATCGGCGCCAGCGATACGTTTTCGAGAAGATTCGACGGTCGCATCGATGTGATTATTGAAGTGAATCGAGAGGAGAGCGAAGAGAAAAATTGAGCAATGGCGCGGTTCGTCTTCGTCGTGCGGCCGGCATCGAAAGGCCGGGCGCGGGCCCGTTCACGTTCACGGATCGAATCCCAACTGGCCCGAAGGCCAGATGAACCGCGGCGTTCCCCGTGAACGTGAACGCGCCCGGGCCCGGCAGTTCCGTTCGAATCCGACCCGCATGTGGAACCCGCCACACCTCCCGCACGGTCGCCAAATCTTCTGAAAATCCTTCGTATTTTTCTTCTCTGCCGTCCTGTTTCTCCCTTAGACTTCCTCGACTTCGGAGGATCGATGAGCACAACGGCAGACCCCAGCAAGGAACTCTGGTTCGGGCACCCGCGCGGACTGGCCACGCTGTTCTTCACCGAGATGTGGGAGCGGTTCAGCTACTACGGAATGCGCGCCCTGCTCGTCCTTTTCATGACCGACCAGGTCGTCAACAAGGGACTCGGCTGGGACACGGTGAAGGCGACAGCCATCTACGGCCTCTACACCTTCGCGGTCTATGCGGTCGCCCTTCCGGGCGGCTGGATGGCCGATAGGATCTTCGGCAAGCGCAAGGCGGTCTTCATCGGCGGCGTTTTCATCGCGCTCGGGCAGTTCACGCTGGTCGTCCCCGGAGAGACTACGTTCTTCGGCGGTCTCGCACTGATCGTCGCCGGCACGGCGCTTCTCAAGCCGAACATCAGCGCGATCGTGGGCGACCTTTACAAGGGTGCCGACGGCGCGCACCGCGATGCCGGCTTCTCGATCTACTACATGGGTATCAACATCGGCGCCTTCTTCGCGCCGCTCGTCTGCTCCTACCTCGGGGAGCGGATCAACTGGCACTACGGCTTCCTGGCCGCGGGAATCGGCATGGTGCTCGGCCTGGTGCAGTACGTCTACGGCCTCAA
>JBPPMG010000044.1:0-14870 GCA_051305935.1 Thermoanaerobaculia bacterium | reverse complement strand
AGCGATCCCGAGCTCTGCTTCGAGTGCCACGGCGACAAGCAGGAACAGACGAAGCAGGAGCACGCGCACGAGGCTTTCGCAGGCGGGCCCTGCACGACCTGCCACGCACCTCACGCCTCCGATTTCAAGGGAGTTCTCCGCGCCGCGCAGAAGCAAACGTGCTTCGAATGCCACGACAACGTCGGCAAGGAGCTCGAGGGCAAATCGCAGCACGCCCCGGCGCGGAAAGGCGACTGCACGGCGTGCCACGACCCGCACGGCTCGGGCAAGGCAAAGCTGCTCAAGGCGGAAGGCCAGGCGCTCTGCGACACCTGCCACGGAGAGCAGACGAAGAAGTGGGCGGCGGAGAAGGTCATCCACGCCGCGCTGTCCGATTGCTCGACGTGCCACGCGCCTCACGGAAGCGCGAACGCGAAGCTGCAGAAGAAGGCCGGTGGCGAAACGTGCTTCGAATGCCATGACGCGCAGAAAGAGGAGATCAGCAAGTCGTTCGTGCACGCTCCCGTCGCGCAGGGGCTCTGCACCAACTGCCATAATCCTCACGCGAACGGCAACGCGAAGCTCCTCGGCGTCGCGCCCGAGAAGGTCTGCGTCACCTGCCACGAGGCGTTGATTCGCACACGAGGCAACCGGCTTCACAGCCCTGTCGCCTCGGGCGAGTGCATGCTCTGCCACGGCGCGCACGCGAGCGATCAGCGCTTCATGCTCAAGGACGTGACCGGGAACCTCTGCAAGAGCTGCCACGAGGATGTGAGCGCGGGCGCTGCGAAAGCGAAATCGGTTCATCCTCCTGTCGCGAACGGCGCCTGCGAAGGCTGCCACGATGCTCACGGATCGGCGCAGAAGGCCTACCTGGTCGGATCGCAGAAGATTCTCTGCATGTCGTGCCACTCGAAGCTCGAGGAACGCCTGCGGAAGGCGTCGAGCATTCACGAGCCGGTGAAGCAGGGACGCTGCAACGACTGCCATGAGGGACACTACTCCGGCGAAGCGAGCCTGCTGAAGAAGGACTTGAAGGCTCTCTGCGCGACCTGCCACGATGCGAACGCGGAGGCGATGCAGAAGGCGCACAGCAATTACGACATCGCGAAGTCCGATTGCCTCACCTGCCACGACCCGCACGCGTCGACGAAGAAGAGACTGTTCAACGCCGTTGGGCACACGCCGTTCGTCGACGGCGACTGCGGCGCGTGCCACACGCCCGCCGACAAACCGGGCACCCCCGCGAAGCTCGTCGCCGAAGGATGGACGACCTGCGAGACGTGCCATTCGGATCTCAACGACACGTATCGCAAGGGCAAATGGGTACATGCGCCGGCGGAATCGGGCGACTGCGTCACCTGCCACAGCCCGCACGCTGCGAAGGGTAAGAAACTCGTCTCGCGGCCGGGCTCCGCGTCGTGCACCGATTGCCACGACTCGATCGCGGCCGATCTCAAACAACCGGTGGTCCATGCGCCCGTCAGGAGCGGCGAGTGCGCGAAATGCCACAACCCTCACGCGTCGGAGAACCGCAAGGGGCTCGTGCGTCCCGGCGAGGAGCTCTGCTTCGGATGCCACGAGGCCGAAAAGAAGCTGAAGCAGGCGAAGTCGGTCCACTCGCCGTTCGAGAGCGGCGACTGCGACACGTGCCACAGGGCTCATGCCTCGGCGCAGCCCGGTCTTCTCTCCGCCGACGCGAACAAGCTCTGCCGCAACTGCCACGATCCGAACGACGCGGCGCTCGCGACGGCGCATCGCGGCTTCCCGTCCGCGTCGCTCCAGTGCGGCTCCTGTCACAACCCTCACGGCTCGGACCAGCCGCACCTCATCCGCTCGAAGCCTCACCAGGTCTTCAAGGCGTGCGACCGCTGCCACGACGCGAAGGCGCCGAACAAGATCGCGTTGCAAACTTCTGTAAACGAGCTCTGCTACCGCTGCCACTCGGCGGTGAAAGTCGCGTCTCAGAAGCACGGCGCGCACAAGGCGCTCGCCACATCGAACTGTGTCACCTGCCACGACCCGCACACCGCCGACGACGCGGGGCTCATCAAGGGCAACGACGAGCGGCGGCTCTGCCTCTCGTGCCACAAGGACGTGAAGGCAAAGCTCGCGCAGACGCCCTCGATCCACCCCGAGCGCGCCGCGGAGGGACGCTGCACGATCTGCCACGCGCCTCATCAGTCCGACAATGCGAAGCTCGTCGCCCGTTCGGGAGACAAGCTCTGCGCCGAATGCCATAAGGGTCATGCTCAGTTCGGCCACCCGATGGGTACCGATCCGCGTACGAAGCAGACGATGACGTGCACGTCGTGCCATGTCGCGCACGGCAGCAACTTCGCCCCGCTGCTCGTCGCCAACGCGAAACGCGAGCTTTGCGTGCAGTGCCATGCGACCGACGGCTCGATGGGCGGGCACGGAACCGAGGGCAACTGATGCTTCAAGGCGCGGCCGCCATTGCAGTCGCCGTGACGATCGTCGTCGCTGCGACTGCCGCGTCCGCGGTGGAACTGCAGACCTTTAGGCTGAAACCAGTGCTCTTCCTCGAGGAGCATCTCTATGACGGTCATCTCCGCGGCCCGGAGTCGGTGTTCGTCGACGACGCACGCGAGGAGATCTGGGTCGCGGACACAAAGAACAACCTCATCGGCGTCTTCTCGAAGGACGGCATGCCGCTGTTTGCGTTCGGGTCGCGCACGGCCATTCGAGAGCCACGGCAAGTCGCCGTCGATCCGCTCGGCCGCGTGCTCGTGCTCGAGCGGGATCGCGTGCGAATCCGTGTCTTCACCTATCGCGGCGTCCAGCTTCCCGACATCGCGCCGCCCGGACTTCCCGACAACGCGCTGATCACGACGTTCGCGTTTGGACCCAACGGAACGTTCTACGTCGGTGAATCGTCGTCGTCGGAGATCCTGGTCTACGACTATCCGTCGATGCGGTTGAAGAGAAGGTTCGGCTCGAAAGGCGACGAAGAGGGACAGTTCCTGTCGATCGCTTCGATCGCCGTCGACGCAAAGCACGTCTACGTGCTCGACCACACCGGTCTCGCGGTGCAGGTCTTCGAGCTGAAAGGCGACTTTGTGCGCGGTTGGGGAGAACACGCGATGGGCGGAGCGAACTTCTCACTGCCGAAAGCGATCGCCGTGGACCGCAAGGGACGGATTGCAGTCGTCGACGGGTTGCGCCACGACATCAAGTACTTCGACGTCGAGGGACGTTTCATCGGCCATTTCGGCGGCGCGGGACGAAAGCCGGGCAGCGTGTCGTTTCCTGCGGGGATCGCGGTCGGCCGCGATGGACGCGTCTACGTCGCCGAGCGCGGTAACTCGCGCGTGCAGGTGTTCGAGGAGCTGCAACTCGAAAAACCGGTGCCGGTGCCGTAGCGCTCACTCGCCCTGATCCGCGCCGCAACGCGGGGCCTCGCCACATCGGGGTAGCGTGTAGAGGCCGGCCCTCGCGATTCGCATGCCTGTAGGGGCGACCCGGCGGGTCGCCCGTTCTCTCGCACGGGTAGAAACAGGCGACGCACCGCGTCGCCCCTGGGAATCCTGGAGTGAGGCGTTGGCAGGTCGCCTTCGGCGACGCGCAGGCAGGAGTGCCTACGCCACATTGACCTGCGGAAACTTCCCCACCTCGGCTGCGGAAAATCACGCAGCCACGCCATTCTCCGCGTCCTGCGAAAAGGGGCTCCGAACCCCACGCATGTCGCAACACGCTGCACCGACAACGACTTGCTTGCCATCTTCGAACTCGCAGCGCAACTGGCATTGCACTCGCAAGAGGAAGACCCCAGATGCACCGCATCCTCAAGCGGGCACACCAGGAGAAAAAGAAATGAAGAGACTCACACTCGTACTCGCAATCCTGACTCTGATCGCAATTCCGGTCCTCGCAGGTGAGTGGCACACCGGACAGAGCAACCTCTGCGCCGATTGCCACACGATGCATAACAGCATGTCCCACACGTGGGACGCCACCGGATTGGTGAGTGTCGGTATCCCGGCCGCGGACGGAAACTGGGTCGCGGCAGCAGGTCCCGGCGGCAACTACCTGCTCAAGGCCTCCGACCCGAACGCCCTCTGCCTCGCCTGCCACGACAACCAGACCTTTGCTCCCGATGTCCTCGGTGCCGCGAAGACCGCGAATGACGCGACGAACCGGAGCGCCGGATACCTCAACGAGTCCACTGACGCAATCCAGCACACCGGCCACACGCTCGGCTGGGTTGGCACAGCGCCGGGCGGCACGTTCGCAACCGATGCCACCCTCGGCCTCGAGTGCATCAACTGCCACACGCAGCACGGCCGCGCGGGCTATTACCGTAACCTGGGGCCTCGCACGAATCCCAACATGCCCCGCTACGCTCTCAACGGCCAGCAGGCTGTCGACGTCGTCGGTGGCCCGACCGATCTCGCCGCGACCGTCGCAGCGGACAACATCGACGTCTTCATCAACCTGCCTGGCGCATACACCCCGAATACGAGCACTTTCGCCGCGCTTTACGAGACGTCCAACATTCAGTACCTCAAGCTGACGACGCTTTACGACGGTAGCGAGAACAGGACCGGCACGCAGTGTGCTTCGTGCCACGGCGACTTCCACGGCGGAGTCGCTTCCGCCAACATCGGCGGCGAAGTCACCGGCGCCACTTACGACAAGTTCAACCGCCATCCGGTTGGCGGCATTGTTCTCGGTACGCTCGGAGGCGGACACTCCGCCACGCCGGCCGCGCGCTACGCGGCCGCCACCTCGGTCAGCCGCGTCAAGGTTTACGCCGACGACCAGGCGTCGTTCACCGATGCAACCCCCGGCTGCGTCTCCTGCCACAAGGCACACGGAAACGGCCAGCCCTTCGGTCTCGTCTTCGCCAACCGCCTCACCGCGGGCATGACCGAAGAAGGCACGATGGCTGCCAACCCGACACCGACCGGCGCGGAGACCGCGATCGGCCAGCGCGCCCTTTGCGGCCAGTGCCACGTCCAGGGCAACTAATCCTCATCATCGAGACGAGCTCAGAGAGGCCGGGGCAACCCGGCCTCTCGTTTCGTTTGCACACTCCGCTCGGTGACGAACCACACGTGTTGCCGTGACCGGGCCTCCCGATGCCTCTCGCGCGCACGGCTACTCTCTCCATGGTTGCACGCCATGCGTCAGTCGATCGCTCGCCTTTCTTCACGTCCACCCGCCTCACCTCGCATCTGGCTTCGCTGCGTGGTGACGGCGGTCGCATTGTCGGTGACTGCCGGCGCCCAGACTACGTATGAGCGCTCGAAGCATGGCGATCCGGTGAACGGCGTGCTGCGCCTCCCCGAAGTAGGTCCCGGTGCCTGTTCGCAATGCCACGACGAGCACGCGAGCCGCGACGGCGTGTCGAACGGCGGGCCGTTCAACCGCGCGCTGTTCATGATCGATGACGAAACGCTCTGCTACGAATGCCACAGCGTCGAGAGCGGCAACCGTGTCTACCCCGGCAACGTCGTGTGGGCCGATTCCACGCACTCGACCTCTTCGAATGCCTGGTGGCGCGGGCCGGTGCCGCCCGCGCGCGCCTCGGCGGAGGCCGGCAGGTGCGTGAACTGCCATGATCCGCACGGCGCCGAAGACGGATCAGGCGTCATCCCGAGCATGCTGCGGCTCCGCGAGGAGTCGCTCTGCACCGGTTGCCATAACGGCATCGCAGCGAAGGACGTGAAGACCCAGGTCGCCAAGCTCTACCGGCATCCGATCGGATTGGGCAGCCGGCACTCCGCGAGCGAGGGAGCATCTTCCGACCCCTCGCTGTACGACGATTCAGGAACCGAGCCGCGACGTCACGCCGAATGCGGCGACTGCCACAACCCTCACGTCGCGCGCTCGAACTTCGTCTCCCTCACGCCGCCTGAGGCCTCCGAGCGGCTTCACGGAGTCTCGCGGATCGGCGTGACGAACGGCGCCGCCGGCACGCTCCCGATCTACCAGTGGAAGGGGGCTGACGACCTCATCGATCCCTTCGAGTTCGAGGTCTGCTTCAAATGCCACTCGTCGTGGACGACGCTGCCACCGGGCAAGCCCGACCTCGCGCTCCTGACGAATCCGAACAACCCCTCCTATCACCCGATCCAAGGGAGAGGGCGTAACGCGAATATCGACGCTCTGGCATTCGAGACGGGATGGGCGTGGGACAGCCTGACCTGGTGTAGCGATTGTCACGGGAGCGACGATCCTCAGGTGGCTGGCCCGCACGGGTCGACGAATCGGTTCATCCTGCGGAGGCCCTCACCGTTCACCTCGACAACGCAGCTGATGTCGCCCGGTGATCTCTGCTTTTCATGCCACCGATACGAGGTCTACGGCGACCCGCTCGCCAGCCCTCCGACGCAGCGCGCTAGCCGATTCAATAGTCCTGGAGAGCGGGGACACGCCTACCACGTCGGGCAACAGGGTGTTCCCTGCTATGCGTGTCACACGACGCACGGGAGCACATCGCTTCCGGCGCTCATCGCGACGGGAAGGACACCCGGGGTACTCAGCTACGCTCAGAACGCGGGGGGCGGCACCTGCGCGCCGACCTGTCACGTGAGCCGATCGTACTCGGTCAACTATGCGAGGTGACATGCGCGCCCACGCTCTCCTCGCCATACTGCTTCTCGCCTCGCTCCCCGGGCGCGGTGACGAGCTTCGACCCCGAGTCGTCCTCTCGTCCGAGACTCGCGAATCGGGCGGCTTCACAAGCTCGCGCCTGCGGGAGTACATCGAGCTCTACTTCACGCACGCCTTCACCGAAACGATCGAGCTTCAATTGAACCTCGCGGGAAACCACGACGATCTCGCGTCCGACCGCCTTGACCTGTCAGGGATTCCCATCCCCGACTCGCGCACGTGGGAAGTGCGTCCCGCGGGCAACCTCCTGGCTCGGTTCGGCCAGGTTGCGACGGAGACGGTCTGGTCGGTGCGCAATTCCGAGTACGAGAGCGGCGAGAAGACCTCGAGCAGGAGCGACGAGCGAGTCTTCTCCCGCGCGTCGTGGAGCCCGACGCGCTTCGCGCCCGGCGGGTCGGTTCGAGCCTGGCGCTCGCGCATCGACGAGGACGCGTCCGATCGGGAGATCGTGAACGACTTGTACGAGGCGTCGCTCGACTACGCATGGCTCGGTCTGACACTGGGCGCCGGACAGACGTACCGGATCGACCGCGACAGCAGGGCGGGCTACGAACGGACGATCGCCGACTCGGTCGCCGACCTGACCTACAACGAGACCTTCGGCGGGGGGAAGTTCAGCGTTTCCGCGGCTGCTCATGGCGCGCTTTCTGGAATCAGCGACAAGACGACCGGCGACCAGGTAAGCGTCCCGACATACGTGAACCCGGGACGCGCCTTCTGGGGGATCGACGACACGCCGCTCGACTCCACCGACCATCCCCTCTCCGCCTTTCCGACGTTGGTCGACGGCCGCGCCTCGGTTCTTACGACGATCGACTTCGGGTCTGGCGGCGCATCCTTCCAGGCCATCGCCTTCGACATCGGCCGCGTGTCGCAGGTCGACGAGATCGAGATCGCCGTGCGAGACGAGAAGGTCGATCCGGTGACCGCTCCGGGAGGCATCACCTGGGACGTCTATACGAGCGTCGACGGCGAGCGCTGGACCCCGCACGACGCGGAGCTCGTCGTCGGGTTCGACGCCGCGCGCTCGCACTACGAGATCTCGTTCGAACGCGTCGAAGTGCGCTGGATCAAGGTCGTGAACTTCGGCGTCGCGGCGCAACCCGCATTCGCCACGGAGGCGTGGGTGCTGTTCCACAACGTCAGGGACAGCGGGGGAGAGAGCGAGTTCAGCACGTTCTCCTCCTACGCCGCGCTGATGTTCTCCCCGGTTCGAAGCGTCACGCTCGGTTACACCGGCTCGACATACCAGACGTCGCAGACCTCGGGCGAAAGCCTCGAGTCGAACGTCGACGACTTCACGCACGTCCTCTCCGCGCGCTACGACCCGGGACGGAGCCTTGGATTTGAGGCGCGCTACGAGATCCACGAGTCGGAGACCGACCGGTCGTTCCAGAACGTGCACGACATCACCGGATCGATTCGCTACATGCCGCGTTCCCAGCTTTCGAGCACGCTCACCTGCTCCCGCAGGGAGGACGTGAGCAACGTGGCGACGATCGATGGACGAACCTGCTCGCTCAGCGCAACGGCGCAGATCTTCCCCACGCTCGATCTCATCGCGGGAGCAACCGACCAGGAGCGACAGCTCGAGGGCGGAGGCGCTCTCGTCAGCCGTTCGTACTACGCATCATCGACGTCGCGACTGACACCGTCGCTCCGCCTCACGCTTTCCGCGTCGCGGAACCGCTCGACCTACGAGAACTGGAGCGGGTCGCTTCCCCCGCTGGCACGCGACGACCGCGCCGGCGGTGAGCTGATCTGGTATCGCGGCCGCGCGCTCGAGCTCGGCGCCGCGCTCGCCCGGGTGGAGAGCTCGGCGTTCTCGGGTGTGGCTCAACGTTACCGGGTCCGCTGGAGCCCGTTCGGCAACGGGAGCGTGTCGCTCACGACGAACTACGTTCACGACATCGACCCCTACACGAACGCGCAGTCGACGCGCCTGCTCGTCTCCCCGCAATGGCAGATCAACCGACAGACCAGTCTCATCGTGACCTACACCTCCGTGTCGACGGCTGGCGACGCCCACATCGACACGGATTCGCTGATCGCTTCTCTGGTGATCGGACGATGAAAAGACGGAGAACCATGGTGAACGACAAAGTCGACAGACAGCGTTTTCGTCGGGGCGATCCCGGCCGCGGGCTGTACGCAGTCTCTCTGTGGCTCGCGCTCGCGACACTCCTCCTCGCGAGCTGCGCCTCAGGACCGACGCGTTACATCCACCCTAACGCCGACCTCGGCGCTCTGCAAACCGTGGCGGTGCTGCCGTTCGAAAACGTTTCGGGCGTCCAGGGAGCGTCGGACAAAGTACACAAGATCTTCCTGGTCGAACTGCTGTCGCTCGAGGCGTTCGAGGTCGTCGAGCCGGGCCGCGTCGCCAAGGTCATCAAGGGCGAGAGCGTGGCCTCTCCCGACCAGCTCGCGCCCGAAGACCTGAAGCGAATCGGATCGGCGCTCGGCGTGGACGGGTTGTTTCTCGGCCAGGTCATTGACTACGAAGACGCCCGCGGGCAAGGCAGCGCGCCTTCCGTGACGATCCAGCTCCGGCTCGTGGAAACGAGCAGCGGCGCGACGGTCTGGTCATCCAGCCAGACCCGGGCAGGCGTTAAGGCGTCCACGCGGCTTTTCGGTGTGAGCAACGATTCCCTCACGGAGACGACTCGCGACGTCATCCGTACTCAACTCTCGACCCTGTTCAAGTGACCGAATGAGCAGAACTCTTGCGCTCGCAACCCTCCTCCTGATCACCTGTGCGCCCGTCGCGCAGGCGGTGGAACCCGTGGTCGTCGTGCTGCCACCCTCCAACCCGAGCGGCGCCGCGGAGGCCTCGGCCTGGTCGGAAAGGTTCATCGTGGAACAGCTCGCGAATCGGGGCTGGGCCGTGGCACCGGCGGACGAGGTCGAGCAGTTTCTCGAACTGCACCGGGTCAGGTATCTCGACTCACTCTCCCCGAACTTGCTCGCAGCGCTGATCGAGCGCTTTGGAGCGTCGGCCGTCGTTACCTGTTCGCTCGTCGCCTACCGCGAGAATGGCGACCCTGTCGTTGCTATGGCGGCCCGGATGTTCGACCGGAACGGCGCGGTTGCCTGGAGCGAGCTCGTCGCTCTGTCCGCGAGCGAGGCGGAGGGAGCTCTCGGCTTCGGCCGGCCCGGGAGTGCACGGATTCTCCATCACGACGTCGCACGACGTCTCATGCGAAGCGTTCCGAAGCCGTCAGCCGACGGCACGCCGACAGTTCGCGACGGCCGGCTCGCGGGTGACAGCACGTTCTTCGGCGTGCCAGCGCCGACATATCGTTCACCTGATCACCCACGCGGTAAGAAGCTCCGCATTTGCCTGCTGCCGTTCACCTCGGCAGTCCCGGAGGCAGGCAGGACGATGCTCGAGATTCTGACCGTAAGGCTCGAGGCGACGGGTGAATTCGACGTCGTCGAGCCCGCCGAGTTCAGAGAGGGACTGCGCAGCGCCGGATTTCGATCGGTTTCGTCGATGACGTCCGCCGAACTCGCGGTCCTCGGCGAGGAGCTCGGCACGCCGATCTTCCTTCGAGGAAACGTCCACACCTGGCGCGAGGCTGCAGGTGGCCGAAGCGAAGTCCAGATCGACATGACTCTCGTCGATGTCGCCAGCGGCACGATTCTCTGGGCCGTGACCCATCAGCGCCGCGGATCCGACTACGCGGGCCTGCTCGGACGCGGAATGGTTTCCAACGTCGTTGCGCTCGCTGACAACGTCGTCTCCGAAGCTCTCAAATCACAACACCGCACCCGTCCGCGCGAACGAGGCAGCAAGCGTCCCGTTGCGCGCGCCGGCCAGGAAAGGTAAACACGCCATGTTCCGAACGATGCTCCTGATCACCCTTGCAGCCGTCACCGCCACTCCATCGACCGCCGCCACAAAGGAGGCGACAGGCGCGTCGCCAATCGTCCTCGCTCTGGTCAACGGCGAGGAGATCACGGATGCCGACCTCAAAGAAGGATTCGTCGGCAAGCACGGCGGACACACCACGTTCCTCGGCGGCGAAACCGAGGCGCGGCGCTTTCTCGACATCGTGATCAACGAGCGACTCCTCGTCCAGGAGGCGTACAGCCTGGGCCTCGATCAGGATCCCGTAGTGAAGCCGCTGGTCGACGCGTTCCGCGACCAGAACGCGGTGAACTATCTGCTGAAATCCGAGATCGATGACAAGGCCGCACCGACCAAGGACGAGATCCGGGAGGCGTGGGAAACGGCCGCAGACCTGTTCGTCGCGCGCGAGATCGTCGTCGAGACACGCGCCGAGGCCGAGTCCATCCGCACCAGCCTGATTCATGGCGCCGACTTCGAGACCCTGGCCCGCATGTGCTCGACCTCCCCCACCAGGACCCGCGGCGGCTCGCTCTCTCCGTTCACCTGGGGCTCGCTCTCATCGGAGGTGGAAGTAGCCGTCTTCCCCATGGAGCCGGGCGAGATCTCCCCCGTGTTCCGGACGAAGACCGGCTGGAGCGTGCTGCGTCTCGGCGACCGCATGCCGGCAAACCGCCCCGCGCTCGACGAACGCGTCTCGGTGCGTATCGCGGCAAAGCTGACCGAACGGAAGAAGGAAACGCTGACCGTCGCGCTGTCGGAAACGCTCTGGAAGAAGTACGACGCGCACATCGTGCTCGAGCAGTTGACTCCCCGCGAGCTCTCCCGGCTTCAGAACATGACGCCCGACGCCGTTGTCGCCGAGTGGAAGGGAGGGAGACTGACCGCCGCCGAGGCCTTCGCCGCGGACGAACTGAAGATGTACTCGGCGTTCCCCGCCGGCCGGGCAGCGGAGCAGATCGAGTCGACTCTTCACGCGGCGGTGAACACCGCGCTCGTGCGAGAAGAGGCCCGCGCACGGAAGATCGCCGAAGAGGTTCCCACCGTGGCCGAGACTGTAGCCAGGCGCGAAGCGAAGCTGATGGAGGGAGTGCTCTATGCGAAGCACGTCCTCAAGAACGTCAAGGTGGAAGACGCCGACGTCCGGAATGCGTACGAGGAACAGAAGTCGAAACTGATGCTCCCGGAGCGCCGCCGTGTCGCGCACATCGCGGTGGCGACCGAGGAGGAGGCGAAGGCTCTTCGAGAGCGGCTGGTCGCAGGTGAACCGTTTGCGGAGTTGCTGAAGAAGCTCTCTCTCGATACGGAGTCGGTCAAGAACGGCGGTGACATCGGCTGGATCGAGAAGGGCAAGGTCGTGGAGATGTACGACCCTCTCTTCGAGCTCCCGCAGGGTGGTTACTCCGCCCCGATCCAGTCGGCAAACGCCTGGCACATCGTCACCGTGACCGAGATTGCCCCGGAGCATCCGCTTTCGTTCGAGGAAGCGAAGGAGAAACTTCGCACAAACCTGCTCGAGAAGAAGAAGCACGACGCGCGTGAGATCTGGATTGGAAAGCTGCGCGAGGCGGCCGACATCGAGATCAGTGAGAAGGGCATCAAGGCCTACGTCAAGGCGAACCCCTACGAGGATCCCAATTCGTGAGCACGCACCGGAGGTCGTTCGAAACTGCCGGTCGAGTGCTGCTTGATCCCTCGGCCCGAAACACGGGCGCACCAAAGTGTCCCGAACACCATCGCCAACTCAACGCATCCACAATGGAGGCCCCCGTGAAATCTTCGCTCGCACTCACCTGCACGCTCGTACTGGTCGCATCACTTTCAGGCTGCAAGTACGAGCCGCCGGCGGCAGGGCGAGCGGACGTGCCGCCCACCACGACGGGGGCCGCACCGGCTGCCGGCGCACCGGCAGCAGCGCAGCAGCCCTCCCCGGCACTCCCGCCGGGATATCCCGCAGTAGACCTGTCTGGCGGATCACCGGCCACTCCCGCTTCCGTTCCCGCGGCGAATCTACTCCGAGGCGAGGTCCTTGAAACGATGGACGCGGCCGGCTACACGTACCTCCGGCTCCGCGGAGCGCGTGGAGAGATCTGGGTCGCCGTCAGCCAGGCGAAGGTCGCCAAAGGCGAGATCGTCACCGTCGCCGCGCAGATGACGATGAAAGACTTCGAGTCGCAGTCGCTCAATCGCAAGTTCGACGTGATCGTCTTCGGCACGCTCGTGGGTCCGGCAGGAACGGCACCCGCCGGCGCGCCTAACGCGATGCCACCTGCCGGGATGCCCCCCGGACATCCGGTGGCCAGTGGGGGAAGCATGCCCGCGATGCCCGGCATGGGTGGAATGACCGGTGGCGCGAGCAAGATCGAGCCGGGCGAGATCAAGGTCGCGAAAGCCGAAGGCACCACCGGACGCACTGTCGAAGAAATCTGGGTTACTCACACTGCCCTCAAGGACAAGCAGGTAATGGTCCGCGGCAAGGTCGTGAAGTTCCTTCCAGAGATCATGGGCAAGAACTGGATTCATCTGCAGGATGGCACGGGAACAGCCGATGCCCGCACGAACGACATCACGATCACGACGACCGACAAGGCCGTCGCTGGCGACATCGTCATCGTGACCGGAACAATCAGGACCGACGTAAACCTCGGAGCCGGCTACTCCTACCCGGTGATGATCGAGGACGCGAAGCTGAAGAAGTAGCCGCGAGAGGCCGATCGATGCGCTCATTCACCTCACTCGTCCTCGCCATCACTCTGCTCGGCGCGACGCCGTTACACGCCGAAGACAAGGTCAGCGACGTCGTCTCCCGGGTCCTTGCCGCGTATGGCGGGCTCGCTCCGTGGCGCTCGGTCGACGCCATCGCGGAGCGCGGGGTGCTCGTGTCGACGATGCGCGGCAGCGCGCCTCTTTTCCGATCGTTCCGCTTTCCCTCCACGCTGCGGGTCGAGGTCGACTACGCGGGCGCGACCGAACTTCGCATGCTCGCAGACGGGCGCGGATGGCGCGATGGCGCCGAGGTGACGGGGCCGCAGCTCGACGCGATGGTCCTCCAGGCCGCGCGCATGGCGCTCCCGCGCGTTCTCGCCGAGCCGGGAGTCTCGGTGAAGGATCACGGCATGGTCGACAGCGCCGGCACGAAACTTCGCGAGCTCGAAGCGACGCTGCCCGGTGGCCTCATCCTGCTGGTGCAGATCGAGCCGGCGACGAATCACGTCGTCCGCTCGATCGGCCGCACATCGACCGCGCAGGGAGGGCCGAAGCTCGAGTTCGTCACCGACTACTCCGATTTCCGGACGGTCGACGGGCTGCTGTTCGCATTTCAGGAGGTCAACTACGCGCAGGGGATGAAGACCGGCGACACGAAGCTCGACAAGATTCACGTGGAACGACTGCCGAACGACTCGGCGGCAAAGGCGGGAGCGAAGATCTGACGAAGACTTCCCCCGCGTAGCGGCGCGGGACGACGCAACCTTGCGCCGCTACGCGGCGCGATCAACGTTTGGCGTCTTGTCCCCCGGCTGAAGCCGGGGGCTACCGATCCTCGGGCGCTCCGCGCCCGCAACCAGGGGCGAGCCTGAATTACGCGCGCGGTGCGCGGCCTAACGAGCCTTACAAATCGTGGTTCGTGCCGGCGCGGCGCCGCAGCTCCATGAGGGCGCCGACCAGATTCACGGAGTGTCGGGCGTACTCGCCCGTCAGCGTCGCATCCGCCTCGAGGCGTTCGCCGTCCGCCACCTGGCGAATCACCTTCGCCGCGACCTGGTGGAACTCGCGGTGAGATCGATCGAGGGCGGCGAAGACGGGGACCTCCGCAAACCTCCGGCCCTCTCCCCGCAGCCAGACGCCGAGCTCGCAGCGGTCGTCCGCTGCGAACTCCTCGGGCCGCATCCCTTCGGGTACGCCCGACTCGAGCAAAATGCGCAGCCGCATCTTCCACTCCACGTGCGCTTCGATGACGTCGTCGAAATCCATGGTCATTGCCATTCCGGCGCAGACGGCAGCCGCTACGCCGAGCTCCGCAGCCTCGCGAGCAACTCCGCCTCACCTGCGGCGTGCAGCTCCTTCACCCGCTCCCACGCCGCATCCGCCCGCTCGAGCAGCGCATTCTTCCGCGCCGCATCGTCGAGCCCCGACATGTTGATGCAGACGTTCTGGTAGGCGCCCGCGGCAGCGGCGCGCGCCATCTGCACGCCGACTCCGGCATCGGACAGAGACGCCTCGAGACCGATCGCGCCGATCTCCCGGCAGAGCTCGATCACCTCGGGGGAGCGCTCGAGCACGCCTAACGGAACCTCGATCGCCGCGACCGTGGCGGCGATCATCGCCGCCTTACGCGCGGACTTTTCCTCGGGCGTCACCTTCGGCATGCGCATCGCGTCGAGGAGCTGGTCGAACGCCGCGG
>JBPPMG010000034.1:0-16318 GCA_051305935.1 Thermoanaerobaculia bacterium | reverse complement strand
GTTTAATGCGTCTCTCAAACGGCCGGTTTTCAACCTTGAAGATTATCAACCTTAGGCGAGGAGGAAGTCCCATGCGCAAACTGACGTTCGCGTTGATCGCGATCGTGTGTCTGGCGGCAGGTCCCGCAGCGATGGCGGAACTCTGTGCGGCAGATCCTGTACCGGCGGCGACGTTGCTGCTGCCCTATTTTGAAGTCGATCTGGCCGACGCGAACGGAATCACCACATTGTTCTCGATCACGAACGCGTCGGCGTCCGCCGGCCTGGTCCACGCGGTAATCTGGAGTGACCTGTCGGTGCCGGTTCTCGACTTCGACATTTACCTGACTGGATACGACACGCAGATCGTCAATCTGCGCGACGTGCTCGTCAATGGCGTGCTTCCGCGCACCGCGGATGACGGCGCCGACCCGTCGGACACGATCAGCCCTCAGGGCCCGCTCTCGCAGGACATCAACCTCCCCGGTGCGACCGGTCCGTGCGGCAGCACGAGCACGGTCTTCCCGGCCGGTTCGATCGGCTCGCTGTTCGTGACGCACATGCAGACGTCGCTCACGGGCGAATTCTCGCCGCTGCTCGGCGGCTGCGCCGGACAGAACTTCGGTGACAGCATCGCGCGCGGTTACATGACGTTCGACAGCGTCACGCAGTGCTCGCTGCTCTTCCCGGGCGACGCCGCGTACTTCGCCGGGGGCGTTGCCGACAACCGCAACATCTTCTTCGGCGACTACCAGTACGTCCATCCCGCGAACAACTTCGCGCAGGGTGACGTGCTGGTGAGCATCGAAGCGGCGAGAACGGATGGTCGGGGAACGTTTGCCGGAGGTCCGCTGGCGAACCCGTACACCCCGTTCGTACCGGGCGACCTGACGTTTTACGGCCGCTACGTGGCCTACACGGCGCTCGACCAGCGCGAGCCGCTGCCCTCGACCTGGGGCGTTCGTTACAACACCGGAGGCCCCTTCGACGGCGGCACCGACCTGATCGTCTGGCGCGACGCCACGCGTCCGACCAACCCGTTCAACTGCGCCGGCGCGCCTCCCTGGTATCCGCTGGCCAGCAACGACGTAGTCGCGTTCGACGAGGAAGAGAATCCGTTCCAGGGCGCGGGCTGCCAGGTTTCGCCCTGCCCGCCCGGATCGACCCCGTTCCCCGCGGAAGCGCAGCGCGTCGCGGTGGGAATCGACCCGCTATCGACCGGCGCCGACTCCGGTTGGATCTACCTCAATCTCAACACCGTCGTCGCCGGCAGCGCAAACCCGCAGCCGCCCTTCGCGCAGTCGTGGGTCAGTGCGGTCTCCGATTCTCAGGGCCGCTTCAGCTACGGCCTCCATGCGACGCCGTTCAACAGCCTCTGCTTCGGTACGAACGTCATTCTCCTTCCGTAACGAGCGTACAGAGACCCCTTGAAACAAAAAGGGAGCCGGGGATACCGGCTCCCTTTATCATTTTGTGGGATGGCGAGAATCGCCATCAGGGCAGGCACACCTCACCATGATCCGACGAACCCGTCTCCTCAGCGTCCTGGCGGCGTCACTGCTGCTGTTCATCGTCCTGACTCCGGCGGTCGAAGGGCAGAGTTGTGACACGCTCATCTCCTGCACCTTCGAGCCGTGTCGTTCCGGGGCGCGCCCGGTCCCCTCGAGCTTGTGGGGGGAATTGCGGCCCGCTGATTCGTCGATTCCGCCGAACCGCGATTCGACCGATCACTCCGACGCGTTGCCATACACCGCGGCCAATCCTTACTGGGTCGGCGTCGATGTCGAGAACGGCTACGTCTTCATGGCGATCCACACGGGATTCGAGATCTGGAATGCGCTTTCCTCGCCTGGGGCCCCGACACGAGTCGCACAGGTCGACGGGCGTGCCAACGGCTTTCCGACCTTTCCGGCGAACGCCGAGGACAAGCTTCCGGTGCAGGACATCGACGCGCCGGAGGGAGTCGACTCGGTCATCGCCGTGGCGGCGTCCAACGGAGTCGGTCTCTCGATCTGGAACACGGCGATCAAGAGCTCGCCCCGCGCGGTCTATCAGGACGCCGGTGGCTCGAACAACGTCGCCGATGTTCATGCCTCGACCATTGGCGGGAATCACTATGCGTTCGCGGCCGCGGAGCAGCGGGGGCTGCTGATCTACGACATGTCGCTGGCGGCCGCGCGGTCGAGCGCCTGCATCGAGAATTCGGAAGTTTCGATCGCATGCGGGAGCATCTTCCGCGGCAGGCTCGGCAGCAGGACCACGGTGTCGTACGTTGCCGGTGCCGGTCCCCTCGTGGCGTTCAGCTCCGGAGTGACGACTCGCGGGGTCGAGCTCTGGAACCTGTCGAATCCGAACAGTCCCCAGTTCGTGACGACCGTCATCCCTAACGACTTCGCGTACGGCGTGGCGATGTGGAACGAAGGCCCGAGCTACTACCTCGCGGTCCGTGCCACAGGGACGACCGAACTGAGAATCTACGACGTCTCGTGCGCGACGACCGGAAGCTGCGGTTCGCTCAGCCCTCTCGCTACGGTGCCCAACGGCGATTTCAACGCGGCGCATTTCTACGTGACCTTCTCGCGCAGCGGCTCGGTGCCATTCCTTCACCTCGGTTCGGAAAGCCTCTGTGGCGGAACGCGGCGTCAGGAGTGGCTGTACGACGTGTCGAACCCGGCCGCGCCGCGGGACATCACTCCGCCCGATGGAACCGCCGAAGGGTATGCGACCGGCTACTGGAACTGGTACTACAGGGCGACCCCGACCGGCTTCAACCGCGTCGCCCCGCGGCGGGCGAAGTTCTACGGCGACTACCTCTACCACGCGGCGACGACCCTGTTCGACATTCACGTTCGAACCGGTGGCGCACCGGCGCCCGGATTCTCCTGGTCGCCTTCGGACATCTTCCCGGGAACACCCGTCAACTTCTCCGACGCGTCGGGTGGGAGCCCTACGTCGTGGCAGTGGACGTTCCAGGACGGAACTCCGTCGTCTTCCACGCAGCAGAACCCCGCTGGGGTCACGTTTGCCAGTTCGGGAACGAAGAGCATCTCTCTGCAGGTCTGTAACGCCATCGACTGCGAGTCGACGTCGAAGAATCTGACGGTGATCGGGCCCGGCGCGGGCGTCACCGGAGTGTCGGTATCGCCCTCGAGTGTCGGTTCGTGCCAGTCGGTGTCGTTCACCGCCACCGGGGTGACGGGACAGTCACCGATCTCCTACTCATGGACGGTGCTTTCGCCGTCGAACGCCGAGATCCCCGTCGGCTGCAGCGGCAATCCATGCACTTGGGTCGTGCCGGCCGAACTCGCAAGCGGAAGTTACCGGGCGCGAGTGACGGTCTCGAACAACGCGAATCCGGGAGGCGCGAGCGCGCAGCAGTTCTTCTCGCTCACGCAGCAGGGGCTTGCGATCACGAGCCCCAACGGCGCGCCGACCGCCGATCCGACGACCGGCAAGACGGTGCAATTCCACGTGCAGTCGACCGGAGCCTCAGAGTGGTCGTGGGACTTCGGCGAAGGAGCCGGCTTCGGAGCGTACTCGAGCGATCCGACGACCGGTCCGAATCCGCAGTACAGCTACTCGGTCAGCGGTACGAAGAACGTGAAGGTCCGCATCCGAAGCTGCACGGGCGCAGTGCTCGAGAGCAACGCGCTCCAGATCACGGTGAACGTCGAAGGTGTGCTCTCGGCGGGCTTCGTCGCACTCAACTGCAACTTCGGAATCTGCACCTTCAACACCGGCCAGGCGATCAGCTTTTCCGACCTCTCGACCGGAAGCCCCGAGACGTGGGCCTACGACTGGAACCACACGTCGACTTCGTCGGGTGACTGCAACTTCGGCGGCAGCGGCAGCTCTCCGGAGACGTCGCACACCTATTTTTCGGCCGGGTCATTCCGGCCGTGTCTGCGCGTGACCCGAGGGGCGCGATCCGCGGTCTCCGTGCACTCGCTCATCACGATCTCGAACACGACGGGCCCTCCCTCGGTCTCGATCAGCGGCCCGTCGGGCGGTGTCGTCAACCAGGCGCTGACGTTCTCGGCGACGGCGAGCAACTGCACTCCGAGCGCGAGCGGCTGGCAATGGTCGACCGACGGCGGCGTCGGCACGTCGACCTCGAGCTCGATCAACGTCTCCTGGCCGACCGCGGGCACCAAGACGGTGGCGGTGAGCAACACCGCCTGCGCCGGCGCGAGTACGACGAGACAGTTGACCATCAGCACGACGGCCGGCGGGACGCTGGTGGCGTCGTATGTGTTCACCCCCGCGGAAATTCAGTCGGGCCAATCCGCGACGTTCAACGGCACGAGCTCGCAGGGAAGCCCTACCGTTTACGAGTGGGACTTTGGCGACGGCACGGCCGTTCAGAACGGCTCGATCGTGCAGCACACCTTCGCGAGCGCCGGTTCGTACCAGGTGAAGCTGTCCGTCGCGAAACCGGGCACCGGGGACGGCTGCAGCTTTGGCTTCTGTACCGATGAAGAGATCAAGACCGTCGTCGTGCAGCAGGGTTCCGGCGGAGGCTCGTGCGGTTCGGATTCCGACGCGCTCTGCCTCGGTGGCGGGCGCTTCAAGGTGAAGATCGCGTGGAAAGTTCCTGACGGAACGACCGGCGTCGGCCATCCGGTCCAGATCACCGACGACACCGGCTACTTCTGGTTCTTCAACCTCCAGAACGTCGAGGTCGTCACCAAGGCGCTCAACGGCTGCGGCGTTAACGGGCACTACTGGGTCTTCGCCGCCGGCCTGACCAACGTCGAGGTCAACATGACGGTGACGGACCAGCAGACCGGCATCGTGAAGACGTATTCGAACGCGATGGGAACTGCATTCAATCCGATCCAGGACACCGCGGCCTTCAGTTGCACCGGCTCGAAGGTCCTCTCCGAGCTCTTCGCCGTGCCTCCGGTTCCGGACGCGGTCGAGTGGGTCGAGATCGACGAAGGTGATCCGGTCCCCGCCGGAAAGCCGTACATTCTGTCGGGCACGCGCGAAGTGACGCCTAACGCGACGTGCGTTCCCGGCAACGCCACGCTCTGCCTGAACAATGACCGTTTCCGCGTCGATGCTTCCTGGTCGACGTCCGACGGCGCCGTCGGGCTCGGGCAGGCCGTGCGCCTGACCGGGGACACCGGCTACTTCTGGTTCTTCAACAGCGCGAACGTCGAGATCATCCTCAAGGTGCTCGACGGCTGCCAGCTCAACACTCGGTATTGGGTCTTCGCGGGCGGCCTCACGAACGTCGAGGTGGCGATCACCGTCACCGACACGACGACGGGCGCGTACAAGACGTACTTCAACCCGCAGGGCACGGCGTTCCAGCCGCAGCAGGACACGAACGCGATCGCCAACTGTCCGTAGGATCCGCATCGAAGCCGCCCGTGACGCACTCACGGGCGGCTTCGATGATTCGTGCCTCATGAAAGTCCTCGTCGTTGCTCCGCGCGTGCCGTGGCCGCCGCTCGACGGTGGCCGTGTGGCAGTCGGCGCGATCGCGCTCGGGCTGCGGGACGCGGGCGCCGAGGTCGAGCTGATCGCGCTCGATCCGCTGAAACATCGGAGCGACGCGCGCACGATTCCCGACCGGCGAGGTGATCTTCAACTGACCTCCGTGCCGCACGACACGACGCTCTCGTCCGTGCGCGTGGCTGCCGGACTCGCGGGGCGCCGCAGCGTCGTTGCGTCCCGGTTTCGCTCCGGCGCGCTCGAGACGCTCGTGCGCGAGCGCGTCGCGCGGGGCGACATCGACGTCGTACAGATCGAGGGGCCGATGCTCTCGGGTTGCATCGCGGCGGCGCGCGCCGGCGACCCGAGGGCGCTCGTCGCGATGCGCTCGCAGAACGTGGAGCACGCCATCTGGGAGCGGCTCGCTCGGGGAGCACGCTGGCCGTGGACGCGCCTTGCGATGCGACGGGTCGCCGCGCAGTTGCGCGCGCACGAGCTCGAGGCGAACGAGGCGAGCGACGCGCTCGTCGCGATCAGCCGCCCCGATCTCGACGAATTCCGGAGATTGGGCTGCGGGAAGGCCGGCATCGTGATCCCGATCGGCATCGACACGGAAGGCTGCTCCTTCGCTCCCCGTGAAGCAAGGGGCGTCTTTCTGCTGGGGTCTCTCGACTATCGGCCTAACCGAGAGGCGCTGCTCTGGTTTTCATCGGATGTCATGCCACGTCTCCGGAGCCTGGCGCCGTCGCTCGTGGTCGTCGCGGCCGGGAGCAACGCGCCCGAAGGGCTCGCCGCGCAGGTGGAGGCTGCCGGCATTCGCTTTCTCGGCCAGGTTCCCGACGCGCGTGAGTTCATGACGCGGAACGGCGTCATGGCGGTTCCGCTCCTCTCCGGAAGCGGCGTTCGCGTCAAGATCGCCGAGGCGATGGCGCTCGGGGTTCCGGTCGTGTCGACGTCTTGCGGCGCCGACGGGCTTGGCGTGATGGACGACCGGGAGCTCGCGATCGCCGATGGCGCCGATGACGTCGCCGCGGCGCTCGTCCGGGTCGACGGAGACGCGGCAACGCGAGCGCGGCTTACCGCTGCGGCGCGCGCGCTGGTCGAGCGCGAGCTCGACCGCGAGAAGCTCGGCGGCGTGCTCCTCGACTTCTACGCCGAGCTGCGCGGTTGAGCCTGGTGCGGCAGAGCGCTGTGCTACGATCGCGCCGTTTCGCATGAGCGTTCTCGTCGTCGCCTCCCGATTCCCGTGGCCTTCCACGACCGGCGACCGGTTGCGCGCGGCCGAGTGGGTCGCAGCGCTCGCTTCCGCCGGAGACGTCATTCTCATTGCGCCTCCGGGTGACGCATCACTCGTTCCCCCCGGAGTGCGGCACGTCGTGGCTGGAACCTCCGGCGTACGAACGCTTGCCGCGGGCATATCGACGCTCGCGCGGCGGCTCCCTCTGCACGACGCGCTTGCCGGACGGCTCGACTGGGGCGCCGCGATCGCGGCTCTCCGGGGCGAACGGTTCGATGCCGTCGTCTGCCTGCTGACGCGGACACTCCCGTGGATCGACGCGCGCGCCCTCGCGCCGCGGGTGATCGTCGACGCCGTCGACGCGCTCAGCGGCAGCATGGAAGAGCGTGCGCGGGGATCGCGCGGCCCGCTCCGCTGGCTATGGAAGCGCGAGGCGCGCCTGACGCGGGAGCGCGAGCGCGCTGCTGCGCGTGAGGCTGACGCCGTGGTCGTCGTCGGCGAGACCGAGCGCGCGGCATTCGACGGAAGAGCCGAGGTCATTCCGGTCGGCGTCGAGATGCTCCCTCTCGACGATGCGCCGCGCGAGATCGACTGCGCGTTCTGGGGACGTCTCGGATTCTTCGCCAATCGCGATGCGGCCGAGCTGCTCGTCGGTGAGATATGGCCCGTGGTTCGCGCTGCGTTGCCGGGCGCGCGGCTGCTTCTCGCCGGCGCCGATGCGCCGGGGGCGCTTCTCGAGCTGCACGGCCGCAACGGGATCGAGGTGCGCAGCCCAATGGAGGACCGTGCGCGGCTGCTCCGCGGCGCGCGCGTCGCCGCGCTTCCGATTCGCTTCGGTACGGGGCAGTCGGTGAAGCTGCTCGAAGCATGTGAGTCGGGGATGGCAGTTGCCGCCTTTCCCGCGGCGCTTCGCGGAGTGGCGTTCCCCGCCGGCGCGGCGGAGGTTCATGAAACTTCTCGCGAGCTCGCCGAGGCGGTCGTGAGCCTGTTGCGCGATCCGGAGCGGACACGGAAGCTGGCCGCGGCCGGGCGTGCGTGGGTCGAGCGTGACTACGATCGCGAGACGACCCGAGAGCGGATGCGCGAGCTCGTCGCGCGGGTGATCGCGAGCTGAGGGCAGGACGTCCGAAACGAGAAGCTGGAGCGTGTAGCGCAATGTAATTATGGTGCGACGAACGGACCAGTTGTCGTCCTGCGCGCAGCGAA
Organism: Thermoanaerobaculia bacterium; assembly: GCA_051305935.1. Taxonomy (GTDB): domain Bacteria; phylum Acidobacteriota; class Thermoanaerobaculia; order Gp7-AA8; family Gp7-AA8; genus JACPDH01. The sequence goes on along the minus strand of JBPPMG010000034.1, from coordinate 8,454 downwards.
GGACCTCTCAGGGTTTTACTGCTGTGCAACGTGCGAGAAATCCAGGGGCTGAAGCCGTCCTCTGTAGAACCCTGAGAGGTCCTTCGCTGCGCTCAGGACGACATGGCGTACGGGCGGCGCATGGTGGCCGACGCCTGTCGCGCCTAACGCCCGGGACGGTCGCGCTTGCGGAGCGAGGCGAGCGAGTGCGACGCTTCCCATCGGAATCGGCGCAGATCGAGGCGGCCCTTGTCGTCGAACTCGACTCCCTCCGCCTCGAGGAGCTTGCGCTGAAGCTCGTGCGAGTCGCCCGAGGAGCGCGCGCTGATCTCCCCGAACGAGTTTACGACGCGATGCCAGGGAACGGTGCTGCCTTCGGGAAGGGCGTTCATCGCGTAGCCGACCTGGCGTGCGTGCCCGTCGATGCCCGCGAGCTCGGCGATCTGTCCGTAGGTCGCGACACGGCCGCGTGGGATCTTCCTCACGACCGACCAGATGTGCGCGCGCGGCACCATGATGACGTTAGTGTACGGGAAGCCCGCGGGGCGACGGAGCCTACACGCGCCGTCGCTCTCGCGTTTTCGTCGTCTTCGCGGCCTCGACCCACGGAGGAATGCCGGCGACGCTGCAGCGCGGGATCTGCTGGCCGATGGCGGCCTCGATCTCGGTGACCATCCGCAGCTCCTGCCAGGTCGCGATCGTTGAGACGATGCCGGTGGCCGCGACGCGCGCCGTGCGACCCGCGCGATGAACGTACTCCTCGACCGTTTCCGGCATGTCGAAATTGATCACGTGCGTGATGCCGGGGACGTCGATACCTCGACCGGCGATGTCGGTCGCGACGAGGATGCGGTGCTGGCCCTCGCGGAAATTCTCGAGCGCCTCGACGCGGCGCCCCTGCGAGCGGTCGGAGTGGATGCGCGCGACCGGGTGCCCTTCGTTATGGAGGATGTGGTAGATCCACTCGGCGTCGATCTTCCTCTGCACGAACACGAGCGTCGAGCCGAGTTCCTCCTGGAGCAGCTCGCGGAGGCAGGGGCGTTTGTTCTCGACCCCCACGACGTAGAGCCGGTGGTTCAGTCCGGTGGCGGCGCGTCCTTCCGGCATGATGTCGACGCGTTCCGGATCGTTGAGCAGCGTGCGTGCGAGCTCTTCGATCGCGGGCGGCATCGTCGCCGAGAACATCATCGTCTGGCGTTTGGCCGGGATGCGGCGGATGATCTGCCGCACCTGAGGGAGAAACCCGAGGTCGAGCATGTGGTCCGCCTCGTCGAGGACGAGCGTCTCCACACGGCTGACGTCGATCGAACGGCGCTGGATGTGGTCGAGCAGGCGTCCGGGCGTCGCGACGACGATGTCGGGCTCGCGCTTGAGCGCGTCGAGCTGCGGCCCCATCTTCACACCGCCGATCAGGCAGGTCGATTCGAGGTCGTGGTTCTTTCCGAACAGATCGATGAAGGTCTGCGTCTGCAGCGCGATCTCGCGGGTCGGCGAGATGATCAAGGTGCGCACGCCGCCGCCGTGGGTCATTCGCTCGGCCAGAGGGATAACGAACGCGGCCGTCTTCCCCGAGCCGGTCTGCGCGAGCGCGATCAGGTCGCGCCCGGTCAGCGCTCGCGGGATCACCGCGGCCTGAATCGGGGTCGGATGTTCGAATCCGACGTCGAGGATCGACGCGAGGATCGGGGCCGAAAGCCCCAGATCTGCGAATGTCTTGTCGGTTGTAGGAACCGGGTGGTCGGGCAATCCCTCGGTATGCATGCTGGTCGTTTCTTCCTTGCTGCGGCTCACCCGGGGAGGGGAGCCGGCGTCAACGGGTGATCCTAACACCACTGGGCGGCCGAGTACTCCACCAGGAGTGCCGGGCACGAAGCCGAGGGAGAGGCGGGAACGAGCAGGAGGCGGCTGCGCCGCGTCCCTCGTTCGCCCCGGCATCCTGCCGATCGCTTCTCGCCTCTAGCCTTTCGCCTTCTATGACCGGTGACCCTTGACCTGTATCCTGCCTTTCATGCCTCCTCTCGAGATCGAGCGGAAGTTCCTCTTGCGTGAGCTCCCCACGGAGTACGAGCGATTCGAGCACGAGGAGATCCGGCAGGGATACGCGGAGGACGGGCTGCGCTTCCGCCAGCGAGGAGAAGCTTTCTTCCGCACGCGAAAGATCGGTGCGGGCATGGTGCTCGAGGAGCACGAGAGCGAGATCACGAGGGAGGAGTTCGACGCCGCGTGGCCATCGACCGAAGGACGGCGCCTCGAGAAGACCCGCACCGAGGTGCCGCTCGAGCACGGTCTCGTGGCGGAGGTCGACATCTTTCTTGGCACGCTCGCGGGGCTTCGATACGTCGAGGTCGAGTTCGACGACGTGCAGACGGCCCTCGCGTTCGAGGCGCCGTCCTGGTTCGGACGCGAGGTGACGAGCGATCTCCGGTATCGCAACTCCGCGCTCGCGCGTCTCGGGCTTCCCGACGACTGGAGGGAGTGACGGGCCGCGGTGCAATCGCTGCGGCCTTCCGGTCGTATAGCCGGCTGAGGCAGCGAGGCTTTCGTGGCCGGTGTCTCAACGTTCGGAGAGGAAGCGATGCCAGCGCTGAGTGCGATGACGGAAGGTGAGATCGACGCGGTCCTCCGGGGAGGCTTTCGTTACGCGTTCTCGCTCACGCACGATCGTTCCGAGGCGGAGGATCTTCTGCAGGAAGCCTGCGTGTCGATCCTCGGGGCGAATGCGCCGTGGGACAAGGCGTACGTCTTCGCGACGATTCGCAACCGCTTCATCGACCGTTACCGAAGAAACCAGAAGGTGCTGTTTCTCCCACTCGAAGGGGAACGGGACGGCGAGACGATCGAGCCGCAGTTCGCGATCGAGGGCTGGGAAGCTCCGGACTACCTCGACAACGGGCGGCTCGATCGCGCGCTCTCCGAGCTTCGGCCCGAAGAGCGGGAGACGATCTACCTCGCGGTCGTCGAAGGCTACACGGCGCAGGAGATCGCGGGGATGACGGGGCGGCCTCGAGGGACCGTGCTCAGTCTCCTCCACAGGACACGACACAAGTTGCGGCGTTTGCTCGAGGGAGAGAACGCCGCGGGAGCCCGCTCATGACGACCCGGAACATCGATGACCAGCTGCGGCAGTATTACGGCGATGCCGCGCTCACGCCCGAGGCGCTCGGGCGGCTTCGAGGCGTGTTGACGAAGACGACGCCGGCCGGGAAGAGCACGGAGAAGCGTCGGGCGACGATGAGCGTGTGGCAGACGATCGCGCTCGCCGCATCGGTCTCGATAATTTTCCTCGCTGGCGCGGTTCTGCTGCTGCGGCAGCCTCAGAGCGCCCTGCCGGGCGTCGCGGCCCCCGGAGTTTCGGAGCGGCTCGCGGAAGAGGTCGCGCGGCGCCACGGGCGTTGCATCGAGGAAATCGACTTCCGGGCGGAGGATCTATCGCGGCTCCTCGCGCAGATGCAGAAGATTGACTTCGTCTCGGGCGTGCCGTCGCGACGCGGGATCGACCGGATGAAAGTGAAAGGGGCGCACTACTGCGTGCTCGACGGTCAGATCGCGATTCACGTGGTGCTCGTCGACGAGTCGGGCGGGCTCGTCTCGCTCTTCGAGACGAAGGCGAGCGCGAGCGTGGCGTCGCTGCGCTCGGCCAGCCACCGGATGGGCGGGACGGACGTCGATCTGTGGCGGGAACGCGGCGTGCTCTACGCTGTTGCCGTGGCCGCGCCGGCCACCTAGCCGGGCCTGCAATAGTCCGGGGCGAGCCTCACCGGACGCTCCGTGTCTCGTCGATTCGACGGCGAGAGCCGACTCGGCCTACAATCATCTCACGACGTAGTGTCGGCGAAAGGAACGGAACATGGCAGATCGCAAGACAGCGAGCATCGAATACTTCGCGCTCGGATTCGTGGCGGGGATGGCAGTAGGCGCGGCCGTGGCGCTGCTCACGGCACCGAAGAGCGGACGGCTTCTCCGGCGCGACCTCAAGCGTGGAATCGAGGACGCCTCCGACAGCGTGAAGGGGAAAGTCGAGGAGCGGGTCACGAAGATCCAGGACGGCCTGCGCGACGTCGAGCAGGCGCTCAAGGACGCGGCGCAGAAGATCTCCCCGCGCTGAGCGGCTCAAACTGGCGCGGGCACCCAGGCCCGCATCTTCGCCGTGATCGCTTCGTTGATCTCGATCGGGCGAGTGACCCGTGACCGGATCGCGCCGCGAGCGATCCGCGTTTCACTGGCGGCGACGGACGCCCGTCGCAAGATGTTGACAGGAAACGCCCACACCGCGCTAAACTCACGCCAGCGCCTAGGGGTGGCTCGAAAGAGCCTGAGAACAAACCCTCGAACCTGATCCGGCTCATACCGGCGTAGGGAACGGCAGCGACGGAGCAAACTGCTCTCTCTGTGGCGCCTCGAAGTCGGAGGCATAATGAACATCTTCTGGCGTACTCGTTTCATTCTCACTCTTGCTGCATTCGTGTTCCTGGCGTCGGCTGCGGCCGCGGAGCTCGTCCGCGGGCGCGTGGTCGCGCCAGACGGCGACGCGATCGCCGGGGCCCGCGTCGCGGCGGGAAACAGCGTCGTCACGACTGGCGCGGACGGAGCGTTCGAGATCGCCGTCGCGTCGGGAGGATCGATCGAGATCGCGCATCCGCGCTACCGAGCGGTGCGAGTCGCGACCTCTCCCTCGGCGACGTCGTTCATCCTCGAGCCGCTCGCGCAGATTGCCGAAGAGCTCGTCGTCACCGCGATTCGGGCTGACGACGCGACGCCGGTGACGAAGAAGGACATCGGGCGCAGCGAGATCGAGGGGCTCTACCAGGGGCAGGACATGCCGCAGCTTCTCGCGGTCGCGCCGTCGATGACGACCTACTCGGACTCGGGCTCGGGGACGAACTACTCGTACTTCACTCTGCGTGGAATCGGACAGACCCGCATCAACATGACGCTCGACGGCGTGCCGCTGAACGACCCGGCGGAGAATGCGTTCTACTTCAACAACATCACCGACTTCGCGGGCGCGGTCGACTCGATCCAGGTGCAGCGCGGCGTCGGGACGTCGACGGTCGGCTCGCCCTCGTACGGCGGCTCGATCAACTTCACCAGCATGCCGCTCGACGACGAAGGATCGGTCTCCGCCGAGGTGACCGCCGGTTCGTTCGGGACGACGCGCGCGACCGCCGAGTTCCAGACCGGCTCCGTCGGCCCGGGGTTCGCATTCTGGGGGCGCGCCTCGTACAACGACACCGACGGCTACCGCGATCACTCCGGGTCGGAGCAACATGCTCTCTATCTGAATGCGGCATGGAGGACGGACGACTCGATGCTGAAAGTCGTGTCGATGAGCGGGCGCGAGAAGAGCCAGCTTTCGTTTCTGGCGGTGGACGAGCCGACACTCCAGGCGAACCCGACGTTCAATCCACTGGACGAGGCCGAACGCGACGACTTCGGCCAGGACCTCGTGCAGCTTCAGTACACGCGGATGCTGGGCAGCGCATCGAGCCTGACCGCGACCGCCTACTACAACGGCGCACAGGGCTACTTCGACCTATGGGACGACGCGCTCGCGCAGACGGCGATCCTGCGCTACAAGCTCGACCAGCAGACCACCGGCGTGATGGCGACCGTCAACGGCCGCATCGGAGCTGTCGACCTCAGCGGCGGCGCACACTACGCCGACTACGACGGCGACCACTTTCAGACGATCGAAGGGGTGCAGCAGTACGTCAACACGGGCTTCAAGACAGAGACGAACGCCTTCCTGAAGGCGAGCGGCGACCTCGGGCGCTGGCATCTCTACGGCGACGCGCAACTCCGGCGCGCGGAGTTCTCCTACGAGGGCGACATCGATCTCGGAAGCGTCGACTGGAGCTTCTTCAACCCGAAAGTCGGCGCGCGCTACCGCCTTGCGCAGGGGCTCAGCGCTTACGCGTCCTTGGGGCGCGCCTCACGCGAGCCGACGCGCAACGACCTCCTTGCGGGCGAGGACAACGCTACGATTTCGTACGACCTCGAGGCGGTCGACCCCGAGCGAGTCACCGACTGGGAAGCGGGCGTCAACTGGAACGCCGCGCGCGCCGCACTGTCCGTCAATCTCTACGCGATGGAGTTCGACGACGAGATCGCCCTAACCGGCGAGCTCTCCGACATCGGGCTGCCGTTGCGACGCAACGTCGACGAGAGCTACCGCCGCGGGATCGAGCTCGACTTCCGCTGGACTGCCGACGCCGCGCGCAAGATCGAGCTGGGTGGAAATCTCAACCTGAGCCGGAACCGGATCGCGGAGTGGACGCAGTTCATCGACGTCTACGGCGAGGACGGGAGCTATGTCGAGAGTGTCCCGGTGCTCTACCGCAACGTCGAGCCGCTGCTCACTCCGGCGATCACCGCGAATCTCTCGGCCGACTGGGCCCCGCGCCCCAGCCTCGCGTTCGGCATCTCGGGCCGGTACGTCGGCGAGTCGCAGCTCGACAACACCGGCGACGACAGGCTGGTTACCCCCGACTTTGCCACGGTGGACCTCCGGGCCTCGTTCAGTCTCGAGCGCTTCCTGCCCGGACGCCCGAGACTGAACATCTTCGTGAACAACGTCTTCGACAACGACCGCGTCTACTCGAGCGGCTACAGCTACCAGTACTTCACGGAGACGATCGGGGGCGAGCGGACGCTCGACGGAATCCCCTACTACTATCCCTCGGCGACGAGGAACGTGATGGCGACGATCGACTTCCGGATGTAGGATGACGCCGCCCCCGCCTCTCTGTTAACGAATGAACGAGAGGCAATGACCCGATGGACATTCTCGAGATCTTCGCGGTCGCGACGACGCTCGCATGCGTCTGGCTGACCGTCCGCCAGAACATCTGGACGTGGCCGTTAGGCCTCGTCGCGGTGACGCTCTACGGCATCTTCTTCTTCGAGCACGAGCTCTACGGCCAGGTGGGGCTGCAGGCGGTCTACTTCGCGTTCAACCTTTACGGCTGGTACGAGTGGCTCTACGGAGGGGAGGGGCACACGCGGCTGAAGGTCACGAGGGTCAGGCCGGCAGTCTACGTGGCGCTGCTCGCGCTCGGGGCGGTCGCCGCCGGCGTGATCGTGACGATCATCCTTGCGACGACGACCGATGCGGCGTCGCCCTACTTCGATTCGATCCTGACGGCCTACAGCCTCGTCGCACAATTCATGATGACGCGCAAGTGGGTCGAATGCTGGCACCTCTGGATCGCGGTCGACATTGCCTACGTCTTCCTCTTCCTCTCTGGCTCTCTCTACCTGACCGCCGGCCTCTATGCCGTCTTCATCGTCCTCGCGACGATGGGGCTGATCGAGTGGCGGAAGTCGGCCGCTGGCGCGGAGGTTGGCGGGTCGGAGGCTGCGGGTTGTTAGTTGTTAGACAGGCGGCGTGATGCCGAGAAGCGGCAACGTAGTGTTTCGCAACTACCTGCATTCCCAACCGCGATTGCCCACGACCGTCTAACAACTAACAACCCTCCGCGCGATCGCTTCGAGCGCCGTCCGCCGTCGCTCCTGCCACGCGCCGCGCACGTCGACCCACTCGAGCCCGCGCGTCCGCAGGGCGTTGCGGAAGAGTTCCTGCATCGCCTCGCGCATGTGTCCGCGATCTCTGTTTGGCGGGTCGGGGATCCATGGAACGTCGATGTCGAGGAGCAGGTAGAGATCGCCTTTGCGGCGAATCGACTCGTCGATCACCCATTGCGGGCAGCTGCCGTAGTAGTGCTCCGCGTAGACGGCGGTGCTGATGAGGTCGGTGTCGAAGATCGCGACGCGATTCGCCTCGCGCAGCGCGCGATCCTGATTCGCGATCTGGCCGCGCGCGATTGGCTCGACATCCGACGCGTCGGGAAACGATCCTTTGGCGTCGACGTACTCGCGGCCGAATTCTTCGCAGCAGACCGTGTCGAGCTCGCGGGCCAGCTCGCGAGCGAGCGTCGTCTTTCCGACGCACTCGGAACCGATCAGGACGACGCGCAGTGCGAAGTACGCGCGCGCGCAGGGAGCGATCGCGTCCCAGTGTGTCAGAGGCCGCGCGCGAATTTCCGATGCCGAAGGGATACCGGTCTGCTCCCGGTCGAGGACGAAGCTCTTCGCGCCGAGCCGTCGCGCGAACTCCACGCCATATGACTCTCCAGCGAGCACGACATCGATCGCGCTCGGAACATGCTTCCTGATCGTGGCCGTCCAGATCTCCCAGAAATCCGGATGCTCCTCCGGGAGCGACGGGTTCTCGTCCGTGACGTGAACCACGCGCGCATCGGGAGCGATCTCCCGCATCCACTGTGCGCGCAGCTCGCCGGGAATCGGCTCGCGCTCGAGCGAGCAAACCAGAATCACGAGATCGTCGGCGTGTCGCCGCGCCGCATCGATGAGTCGCAGATGCCCCGCGTGCGGGGGCATGAATTTGCCGAGGAGGAGGGCGGTAGTTCGCACGCGGCAATGATACGAAGGCGAACGGCGATAGGCGAGAGGCGA